>DYOR01000016.1:0-6514 GCA_020720385.1 Rubrivivax sp. | reverse complement strand
CGGCGAGGATGGCGAGCACGTCGGAGCGGAACTCGCGCCGGTAGAGGATGAAGACGACGCCCGCCGTGGCCGTGGCCATGGCCCAGGGCGAGAAGAACCAGGCGAGTGCGGCGAAGCTGAAGTAGTAGGCGCGCAGCCCGTCGTTGAAGGTCTCCGCCGCCAGGCCCATGACGCGCCCGGCGCGCTGCGCGAAGGCCTGGCGCGCAGCGTCGTCCTCGAAGCCGGCGGGCGAGGGTGCAGCCGCCACCAGCAGCGCGCCAAAGGTGTACTGGCGCAGGCTCCAGGTGAAGCGGAAGAAGGCGTAGACGAAGATCGCCGTGAGCAGCACCACCTTGAGGTCGAACACCAGCACCGAAGTGCGCGCGGCGAAGGGGATCTCGCGCACGATCTCGGTGGCGCGCTCGGTGGCCGAAAGCAGCGCCAGCAGGCCGCCGATGATGAGGATGGTGGTGCTGGCGAAGAACGAGGGGCTGGTGGAGAGGTTTTGCACCACCTGCCCGTCGAGGACGCGGTTCTCGCGCCAGGTCGTCTGCAGCATCCAGCGCGAGCGCTCGCGGTTGGTGAGTGCCAGCAGCGAGGGCTGGATGCCCGCGCGGCTGCGTGCGAAGCGGGCGTAGCCTGGCCAGGCGACGAAAAAGAAGGCGAGCGCCGCCCAGTCGAACCAGGGCAGCACCCGCCACAGGCTGATGAGGGTGTCCATGCGGCAACTGTAGCGCCGCCGCCATGGTGCGCGAGCTCGGCGTGCCGCCCGGGCGCGCCGCAGCGGCGATCAAGGCGCGAGGTCGAAAACCAGCACTTCGGCGTCCTCGCCGCCTTCGAGGACGAGCTGGCTTTCGTCGTCCAGGCGCAGCGCGTCGCCGGCGCGCAGGGCCTGGCCGTTGACGCGCAGGCGGCCGCGCGCCAGGTGCACGTAGGCGATGCGCCGCGCGTCGAGCGCGAGGTCGGCGCGCTCGCTGCCGTCGAAGAGGCCGGCATGCAGCGTGGCGTCGGCGTGGATCGTCACCGAACCCTCGCGGCCATCGGGCGTGGCGATGAGGCACAAGCGGCCGCGCTTGGCGGCGTCGTCGAAGTGCTTCTGCTCGTAGCCCGGCGCGATGCCCGTGCGCTGCGGCAGGATCCAGATCTGCAGCAGGTGCGTGGCCCCGTCGCTCGAGTGGTTGAACTCGCTGTGGCGCACCCCCGTGCCGGCACTCATGCGCTGCACGTCGCCGGGCAGGATGACGCCGGCATGCGCGCCACCCGCCATGCCATTGCCCAGGCTGTCCTTGTGCGCCAGAGCGCCTTCGAGGACGTAGGTCACGATCTCCATGTCGCGGTGGCCGTGGGTGCCGAAGCCGGTGCCGGCGGCGATGCGGTCCTCGTTGATCACGCGCAGGTTGCCCACGCCCATGTGAGCCGGGTCGTGGTAGTCGGCGAACGAGAAGCTGTGGAAGGAATCGAGCCAGCCGTGGTGGGCGTGGCCGCGGTCGGCGGATGGGCGCAGGGTCATCATGGTGAGCCGGGTGTGAAGGCTGCGGGACTTCAATCTAGACCGCGGGTCGTTCCGCGCCGGCGCAGTGGGTATGCCGAACGCGTTCACATAGGATGCGCAGCATGGCCGAACGACTGCTGAGCCATCCCCCTGCATGCAAGAGCGCCACCGCAGTGCCTTACCGCGGACGCTTCGCGCCGTCGCCCACGGGGCCTTTGCATGCCGGCTCACTGGTGGCCGCGCTGGCGAGCTGGCTCGATGCGCGCGTGCACGGCGGCGCCTGGCTGGTGCGCATCGAGGATGTCGACACACCGCGCTGCCGCGCCGGCGCGGCCGAGTTCATCCTCGGCCAGCTCGCCGCCTGCGGCCTGCTGCCCGACGAGCCGGTGTGGTGGCAATCGCGGCGCGGCGACGCCTACGGCGCGGCCCTGCAGGTCCTCGTCGAGGCGGGTCTGGCCTACCCCTGCGGCTGCACGCGCGCGGAGATCGATGCGCTGTGGGCCGCGCGCGGCGTGGCGCACCGGCCCGGTGCCGAGCGCATCTACCCCGGCACCTGTCGCGCGGGACTGCAGGGCAAGCCGGCGCGCGCCATGCGCTTTCGCGCCGAGGGCGTGGTGCACTGGCACGACCGTCGACTGGGCCCGCAGATGCAGGACGTGGCGCGCGAAGTGGGCGACTTCGTGCTCGAGCGCGCCGACGGTGCGTGGGCCTACCAGATGGCGGTGGTGGTCGACGACGCCGCCCAGGGCATCACCCACGTCGTGCGTGGCGAGGACCTGGCCGACAACACGGCGCGCCAGATCCTGCTGCAGCGCGCCTTGACGCTGCCGACGCCGAGCTACCTGCACACGCCGCTGGTTCTTGCCGCCGACGGCAGGAAGCTGAGCAAACAGAATGGCGCATGGGCGCTCGACCTGAGCCGCCCCGTGCCGGCACTGCAGGCCGCCGCGCAGGTGTTGGCGCTGCCCCGCATCGAGGCCCCCACGCCGCAGGATTGGCTGCACGCTGCCAGGCCCGCCTGGGCTGGCATCATTGCCAGCTTTGCCAACCGGAGCATTGCATGACGACGACCCCCTCGGGCCTGGAATTCGAAGACACCCTCAGCGGCAGCGGCGCGCAGGCCAAGGCCGGCCAGCGCGTGAAGGTGCACTACACGGGCTGGCTCTACGACCCCACGGCCGCGAACTCACGCGGCAAGAAGTTCGACAGCAGCAAGGACCGCGGCCAGCCCTTCAGCTTCAGCCTGGGCGCCGGCGAGGTCATCCGCGGCTGGGACGAAGGCGTGCAGGGCATGCAGGTCGGCGGCACGCGCGTGCTCACCATCCCGCCCGAGCTCGGCTACGGCGCGCGCGGTGCCGGCGGCGTCATCCCGCCCAACGCCAAGCTCGTCTTCGAGGTCGAGCTGCTCGGCGTCTAGCCAACGAGATCGCCCCCGGCGTGGACCGGGGGCGATGCTCTCGTGCCTTGCGCAGGGCGGCCGCTGGCTGCGGCCCTTACCCTTGGCGTGCGCGCGGGCCGGCCTTGGAGAAGGTCTTGCCGGCCGGCCGGAAGGGCGCCTTGCCGCCCGGGCGCGGGCCGAAGGACTTGCCCGCCGGGCGCTGGCCTGGGCGCACGTCGGTGCGCATGGGCGGCTTGGGCTCGGCACGCTTGGGTTCGAGCCCGGCAATCACCGCCATGGGGATGCGCTGCGTGGTGTAGCGCTGGATGCGATGGATCATGCCCGAGTCGCGGCGCTCGGCCAGCGTCACCGCCAGCCCGGTGCGGCCGGCGCGGCCGGTGCGGCCGATGCGGTGCACGTAGTCCTCTTCCTTCATCGGCAGGCCGAAGTTGATGACATGGCTGATGGTCGCCACGTCGATGCCGCGCGCGGCCACGTCGGTGGCCACGAGCACGCGCAGGTGCTGGCTGCGCAGGCCTTGCAGCACGCGGTTGCGCCGCCCCTGCGGCATGCCGCCGTGCAGCGAAGCCACGCGGTGGCCCATCTCGTGCAAGCGGTCGGCGAGCCAGTCGGCGTCGCGCTGCGTGCTCGTGAAGACCAGCGCCTGCTCCATGCTGCGCTCGGTGAGGATGTGGTCGAGCAGGGCGTTCTTGTGCTCGAAGTCGTCGGCCCAGTGCAGGCGCTGTTCGATGTCGGCGTGGGCTTCGGTCTGCGAGCTCACCTCGATGCGCTGCGGCGTGCGCAGCAGCTCCTGCGCCAGGCGCCCCACGTGGCCGCCGAAGGTGGCGCTGTACATCACCGTCTGGCGCGTGGCGGGCGTGGCCTGGGTGATGAGGCGGATGTCGTCGATGAAGCCCATGTCGAGCATGCGGTCGGCTTCGTCGAGCACGAGCATCTCGATGTGGCCGAGCTGCGCCTTGCCCGAGCCGAGGTGGTCGATGAGGCGGCCGGGGGTGGCGATGAGGATGTCCAGCGGGCCGCGCAATGCGGCGAGCTGCGCGCCGTAGGGCACGCCGCCGACCACGGTGGCCACGCGCAGGCCGGGCACGTAGCGGCCGTAGTCCATCGCCGCCTTGGCCACCTGCAGCGCCAGTTCGCGGGTGGGCGTGAGCACGAGCACGCGCGGGCCGCGTGTCTTCACCGCGGCCTGGCGGCTGGCGAGCACGCGCGTGAGCGCCGGCAGCATGAAGCTCGCCGTCTTGCCGCTGCCGGTGCGGCTGCTCACCATCAGGTCGGCTCCGGCCAGGGCCGGCGGGATGGCGGCGCTCTGCACGTCGGTGGGCTCTTCGTAGCCGGCCGATTTCAGTGCGCGGGTGAGGACTTCGTTCAGGTTCAGGGCGTCGAAACTCATGATCTTCTTTCGCTCGGCACGCAAAGACGTGCCACCGCGGCCTTCGGGGGCCACGTGGGGTGAAGTCGCGGGGTCGGTACGAAAGACGTACCAGGGTGCAGCGACGGCATCGCCGCCGACCCTTGGAGACGCGCGCCGTGCTTGAAGAATCAAGCCTGGCGGCAAAGGGCAGAGGGGATGAACGGGAGGCTTCCGTGTGAAGCCAAGTCCACGACTATAGCCGACTTCGGGTTTCTACGCAGCTGACCTTGGCGCGGTGGATGCGGTCGGCCAGCGCCAGCCACACCGGCGTGAGCGCGCCGGGCAGCGCGGGCAGCTTGCCGAGTTCGGTGCGGCTCTCGCCGGGCGAGTGGAAGTCGCTGCCGCGCGAGGCGAGCAGGCCGAACTCCTTGGCCGTTTCGGCGTAGCGCAGCTGTTCGCTGGCGCTGTGGCTGCCGGTCATCACCTCGACGCCGCGGCCGCCATGGGCCATGAACTCGGTGAAGAGCGCGTATTCCTCGGTCGGGGTGAAGCGATAGCGGCCGGGGTGGGCGATCACGGCCACGCCGCCGGCTTCGCGCACCCAGCGCACGGCGTCGCCCAGGCGCGCCCAGCGGTGCGGCACGAAGCCCGGGTTGCCCTGCGTGAGGTAGCGGCGAAAGACGCTGTGCGTGTCCGGGCACACGCCGCTTTCGACGAGGTGGCGCGCAAAGTGCGTGCGCGAGATGAGGTCGGGGTTGCTGACGTAGCGCAGCGCGCCTTCGAAGGCGTCGGGGATGCCCACCTTGGCCAGGCTGTCGGCCATTTCCTGCGCGCGCTCGCGCCGCCCGCCGCGCGTGGCGGCCAGGCCCTCGCGCAGCGCGGCATCGTCGGCATCGAAACCCAGGCCGACGATGTGCACCGTCTCGCCGGCGAAGGTGACGGAGATCTCCACGCCGCTGAGGTAGTCCATGCCCAGCGCCAGTGCGGCCTCGCGGGCACGGTGCTGGCCGCCGAGTTCGTCGTGGTCGGTGAGCGACCACAGTTCGACCCCTTGCGCGTGGGCGCGTGCCGCCAGGTCTTCGGGTGAGAGCGTGCCGTCGGAGGCGGTGCTGTGGCAGTGGAGGTCGGCGTTGGTCAGGGGCACGGCCCTGATTCTACGGAAGCCCTACCTTTCGAGCTGCAGCGTGCGGCCGCAACGCGCGGCGAGCGTGGGGTCATGCGTGACGACGACGAAGGCCGTGCCGTGCTCGCGCGCCAGTTCGAGCATGAGCTCGAACACGGTGTGCGCGGTGGCGCGGTCGAGGTTGCCTGTGGGCTCGTCGGCAAGCACGCAGGCGGGCTGCGTGACCAGCGCGCGGGCGATGGCCACGCGCTGGCGTTCGCCGCCCGAAAGCTGTGCCGGGTGGTGCTTGAGCCGTCCCTCCAGGCCCACGCGTGCGAGCATCGCCGCGGCCCGCGCGCGCGCCTGCGCCGCGGGCATGCGGCGGATGCGCAACGGCATGGCCACGTTGTCCAGCGCGCTGAACTCGGGCAGGAGGTGGTGGAACTGGTAGACGAAGCCCAGGTGGCGGTTGCGCCAGGCGCCTTGCTCGGCCGCGCCCAGCGAGGCGAAGTCGCGCCCCATCAGCGCCACGCGGCCCGCGGTGGGCGCCTCGAGCCCGCCGAGCAGGTGCAGCAGCGTGCTCTTGCCCGCACCCGAGGGGCCGACCACCGCCAGCGTCTCGCCGCGTGCCACTTGCAGGCTCACGCCGCGCAGCACGCTCACGTCCAGCGCCTGCTCGCCGCGCCCTTCGACGAAGCGCTTGTGCAGCTCGGTGGCCTGCAGTACGGCTCGGGCAGATGTGGCGGCGCCACTCGGCCCGATGGCCCTCTCGGGGGGTGCCGAAGGCGAAGCCTGAGGCCGGGGGCTCGTTTCATTCATAGCGCAGCGCCTGTGCCGGGTTGACACGGCTGGCGCGCCAGCTCGGGTAGAGCGTGGCGGCAAAGGCCAGCAGCAGCGAGATGACGACGATGGGCACGATGTCGCTGGCCAGCGGCTGGCTGGGCATGCGGCTGATGAGGTAGATGCTGCCGGGCAGGAAGGCCACGCCCAGCGCGTGCTCGATGGCCGGCACGATGACGTCGATGTTCAGCGCCACGAGCAGGCCCAGCGCGCAGCCGCCGAGCGTGCCGATGATCCCGGCCATCGCCCCCTGGACGATGAAGATGCCCATGATCGAGCGCGGGCTCGCGCCCAGGGTGCGCAGGATGGCGATGTCGGCGCGCTTGTCGGTCACCGTCATCACCAGCGTGG
>DYOR01000121.1:6110-9343 GCA_020720385.1 Rubrivivax sp. | reverse complement strand
CTAGGGGTATCGCAGCGATGTCGGCACGGTGCATGCTCGTGCAGCCACACGGAGCGTCGTCTGCTGCTTCGCCAGGAGGTGCATCGTGCCAAACTGGATCAACATCGCACAGGGGTGGGGTGCCATCACGAGCGTGGCAGCCATCGTGGTGCTCGCGCTGACCAGCGCCGTGGTGCTGGTGCTCGCGGCCTGAAACCCGGGCCGCAAGCAGCTTTGCCGATCGCTGCTTCACTTCCTGACCGAGCTTCGGGCGTGCCCCGGGGCACCGGACCTTGTCGCAGGCGACATCGTCACCGCGGGCACGCGGACGGACGCCTGGCCGGTGCGGCAAGGCCAGCGGTGGCGGCCAAGGTCGATGAGGCCCGGGCTCGTGAGCTGCGCATGGACGCCCTCCTTCGGCGGTGTGGAGGCAGGGGAACCCAGGTTTGCGCACCGGGCGCCGCATTTCATCCTCGGGCGCTGCTTCCCGCGCTGCTCTTCCAGAACAGCCATGCCGATGTCAACCACATGGCGACGAAGAACGCCGTCGCCACGAACGCGTCGCCAGATCCACCCACCCGGGCGATGACGCCGACCAGGACCTGAGCGAACGCCGTGGCGATCAACGCGCGCGCCATTGCGCGGGGCTGGAAGCGCGCGAGGACGGCACCGATGATCCCGACGGCGAGCACTCCGTCGAACATCAGGTTGGCGGGGTTGTCCTCGCTCCCGATGATGCCCACGGCACCATTCACCCACAGGAGGATGAATGCGGCCGCCAGCGCCATCCCGACGTCGGCGCCGCGGCGCCCCATGCGACGATGCGCCAGTGGCTCCTGGGCCGCGCGCCACCGTTGCCCGCATCTCCTGCCACTGCCATCACAGCTTTGCGTGCGCCTCAGGGGCAACGCGCCAAACGCGCGGCGGTGGCGCCCGCCCCCGAGCCCAGGACAACCAGTGCGGCGCGGGCAGGGTGCGCCGCCGTGCGGGGTGCTGCGAGCGTCGCTTCACCCATCGGCGCATCTCTCTCGTATGACGTGGCCTCAAAAGAACAGGCGGGCGCGCAACTCCAGGCGCGAGCGCGCGGCCCGCTCACCATACTCGCTTCCGAGGTCGCCGCGGTTCAGCGCCAGGCGCGCCCGCAGCTCCACGTTCTTGATCCCGGTGTACAGCAGCTCTGGGATCAGCGCCCAGCTGTGATCCCCCGTGTTCGCGATCAGCGTCACCGAGGGGGTGAAATCGAGGATGTCGAAGGGCTCCTTCTGGCTCACGCGCAGGTAGGCATAGCGCTGTGCCGCGCTCGGCCGGTTGTAGCCCTGGACGGCGGCGCGGCTCGCCGGCAGCGTCAGTGCCGGGTTGGCCGCAGAGGCATGCACCAGGTCGTAGAAGGCGCCAAGCTCGTCGGTCGAGTAGCCACCGCCGCTGCGGTACAGCTCGAAGATGATCGTGGTGTCGCGCTCGCTCAGGTAGCGTGCGCCGATCAGTGCGCTGCCGTAGGTCTGTATCTGCGTCTGCAAGGCGTTGGCCGGCGTCAACACCGCACGCGGCGCATCGCTCACGCGCGCCCACTCGCCGTGCACTTCGAACTGGCTGCCGAGGTTGCGCGAGAAGTCGATGCCGAAGCGCGGACCGCGGCTGCCGCGGCCGGCCCAGATGACGTCGATGTCGGTGTCGTAGACCAGCCCATACAGCTTGAGAGCAGGATTGCCGTGGCCCGCGTTGGTGGCACCGCCGCCGAAGTCCTCGTTCAGTCCCGACGTGGTGGGCACCGCGGCGGCCGTCAGCGACAATGCCTTCACCGGCCCGTCGAAGCTGCGCACCCACGCGCCTGTCGCCATGACGAAGCCCTCGCGAGCCAGTTCCGGGTCGGTCGGGTCCTTGGCGCGCTCGAGGAAGGCCACCGGGCTCCAGGCGTAGCCCTTGCCCCAGCGCAATGCGCGCTTGCCGAGCTGGACGTTGAGCCGCTCATCGACCTGCCAGCCGGCATAGGCCTCGTAGTGGCGGTAGTCACTCGCGGAGCCGCGGGGCTCGTCGATCCAGCTGGCGTGGCCGGTGAAGTTGAAGCTCAGCGACCGTTGGCGCAGTACGGCGGACAGTTCGGCCGCACCGCCCAGCCGGTTGGCGGTGCTGCGGGTCTCGCCCGGGTACTGCAGCTGGTAGCCCGCGGAGCCCGGTCGCAGGCGCTGGTTCTCGGGCCGGGCTTCGACGAACCCGGTCCACTCGAAGGCCTTTTTGTCGTAGGCCGACGGGTCGAAGCCCTCATCGGCATGCACGGCCGACGCCGCTGCCAGCGCGAGCAGCGTGATGCCGGCAAGGCGGTTCACCGCAGTTCCTTCAACCGCGGCAGGTACTCCAGCGTGAAGGCCTCGTCGGGCAGCTTGCGTGCCTTGATCGAGCCATAGAGCATGAGCGATTTGTAGCCCTTGTGCAGCGGGCTTTCGGTCTCCAGCGTCGCCGGGCGCTTGAGGCCGCCGCCGAAGTCCTTGGTGTCCTTGTAGGTGAGGGTCTTGATGAGCAGCCCGCTGGCGGCAAAGCACTCGATGGAAACCGGCAGCGTCGTCTTCTTGTCCACCTTCATCGTCAGGCGGTCGTAGGCCACGTCACCCGTGCGCGCCTTCAGCGACAGCGTGTAGGTCGTCGCCTCCTCGGTCGTCTTCTCCACCGTGTATTCGGTCGAGAACTCCAGCGCCAGGATGTCGGCGTTGTTGAAGATGCCACCGGTCACCGACTGCAGACTGGTGATGCGCACCGGCTTGCCTACGTTGGGGATGTAGAGCCACATGTTCTCGCCCAGGCGCAGCGTGGAGCGATCGCGTTCGCTGGCCGGGTCGAGGAACAGTGCGGCAATCTTGTCCTTGCCCTTCTTCACCGAATAGAGCACGAACTCCTTGCGCGAGCCGTCGGGCTCGATGTTCACGAGCTTGCGCACCATCTCGTAGGTCTCGGGCTCCATCTTGCGATCGAGCTGCTTGAGCAGCGCCGTGCCGTCGATGGCAAACGCGGGCGCGGCCAGCAGCAGACAAAGCAGAAACGTCAGTCTTCGCATCTTGTTCTCCAGGCCGCGCTCAGACATGGCGCAGCGCATTGATCGGATCCAGCCGCGAGGCCTTCCAGGCCGGCTGCAGGCTGGCCAGGACGGCCACGCCCATCACCAGCAGGGCCACCGTGACCACCTGGCCGACCCCGATCGTCGGCGCCATCACCAGGTCTTGCTGCTGGCCGAAGGCGAAGTGCGGCTGCCAGAGGTTGATGCC
>DYOR01000121.1:0-6010 GCA_020720385.1 Rubrivivax sp. | reverse complement strand
TCCTTCAGCCGGATCGCGATCTCGCTCACCTCGGCGTCCTTCATGCGCAGCAGTTCGCGGGCATCGTCGATGTGCATGTAGCCGTCGCGCCCGCCGGGGCCCGAGATGGCCTCGGTGACGCTGCGGATGACGAAGGTCTTGCCGTTGACCGAACCGTCGCGGTTCGTGGCCACGATCACCGCCGTGTCGCCGACCTTGACCTTCATGCCGCGGGCCAGCAGCAGCGGGATGACGATCTGGCCCTTCTCGACCAGCGCGCCGCCCTTGGGCCCCTCGGCCATGCGGCCCGGCAGCAGCGGCGCCGTGGCCGCTTCGCGCGCCGGATCGACGCCGTTGATGCGGATACTGGTGGTCTCGGTGAAGTTGCTGAACATGCCGCCGAACTTGACGCGCGGCGACCAGGTCTCGACGGCCTTGTCGTCCTTCAGCGCCGCTTCGACTTTGGCCACCGCGCCAGGCTTCATGTTCAGGTTCAGCGGCAGCGTGTCGATGGAGGCCACGTAGCCCTTGCGGTGCACCTCCAGGTGACCGAGCACGGAGTCGGTGATCTGCCCCACCATCATGGCCTTGAACGACCCGGTGACGGCGATGAAGAGCAGCACCGCGACCATGCCGATGATGATCAGCAGCAGCGTGAGCATCGTGCGGCGGCGGTAGCGCGAGAGGTTGCGCCCGGCTATTCTGAGCACCTCAAGCATGGGCGGCCTCCTGGGCGTGGCTGCTGGACAGCACGCGGCCGTCTTCCAGCGTGTAGGTGGTCTCGGCCTCGGCCATGATCTTGGGATCGTGGGTCGAGAAGATGAAGGTGGTGCCGAACTCGTCGCGCATCTTCTTCATCAGTTCGATGATCTTGTGGGCGGTATCGTGGTCGAGGTTGGCGGTGGGCTCGTCGGCCAGCACCATCTTGGCGTTGCTGACCAGCGCCCGCGCCACCGCCACGCGCTGCTTCTGCCCGCCCGACATCTGGTCCGGGCGCTTGTCGGCCTGCGACTCCATGCCCACGGCCTTGAGCAGGCGCATCACCTGTTCACGGCGTTTGGCCGCTGGCCACTCCTGCACCATGATCAGCGGGTACTCGATGTTCTCGTAGGCGGTGAGCACCGGCACCAGGTTGAAGTCCTGGAAGATGAAACCGATGTTCTGGCCGCGAAAGTCGGCCGCGGCGCGCCGGTCCAGCGTAGCGATGTCGGTGCCCAGCACGCTGAGCTTGCCCGCGGTGGGGTGATCGAGGCAGCCGATCAGGTTCAGCAAGGTGCTCTTGCCGCTGCCGGACGGGCCGACGAAGGCGACGAAGGACGCGGGCTCGAGACGGAAGTCAGCGCCCTTGATGGCGGGCACTTCGACATCCCCCGCGCGGTAGATCTTGGTCAGACCCCGTGCAATGACCAGGCTCATGGATTCTCCAAACAAGGTGTGACCGCGATCGAGTCTACGGCGCCGACGGGCGAGGGACGGCTCATTGGCAATGGTTGTGCAGTTTCCACTTTTCCTCGTGCCCCATGGCCTTGGCAAAGTCGGGGACCTTGCAGCGCTTCACCTCGGCGGGGTCGACGGGAACCGACGCCGCCGGCGCGGCCGCCGGTGCCGCCTCGGGCCGCGCGTAGGGATCGTTGGCCACGACATGCGACGACCACGCACCGATGAGCGCGAAGAAGGCCAGCACCACGGCAGCGTGCGTCCAGGTGCCGCCGGCGCCGCGCGGCGGTTCGAACGCGCACACGCCCCCCGGACACGACTGCGCCTGTTCCTTGCCGAAGGCGTTGTAGACCTTGCAGCCGATGCAGATGCCGAAGGCCGTCTCGAAGAAGAGCAGCACCAGGCACGCCGCGCAGACGATCAGGTTGACGGGCCCGATGACCTGCTTGATCACCACCAGGTAGAGCATGGCCACGGCCAGCGCCAAGCCGATGGCCCAGGCGAAGCGCTTCTGCGGTGCGCCGACCCACTCGGGCTGCTGCTTGCGCACCATCCACTGGCCCAGGATCATGCTCGGCGCCAATTTTGGGTTGACGAAGATGCGCAGCGCGAAGTCGACGAGGAAGGCGACCACGAAGACCCGCGTGGGCTGGAAGTCTCCCGTCAACCAGGCGTTCATGAACGAGAGCATGGCAAAGAAGAAGACGATGCCGGCGGCAGCGCGCACGGCGCGTTCGTTGAGCACCGGGACGGCATGACCGTCGATGCGCTCGCCGAAGGAGAAGATGGTAGACATGGAGCAGACCCCCGGGTGGACCTCAATGCCACGCATTGAACCCTGCCCGCACTGCCGCCCGGTGAAGCACGGGGCGCAAATTGCATCGCCAGCTTGCACCCGCGGTCCATGCAACACTGCGATACAAAACGACGTACTCGTCGCTGCAGAGAAGACTAGCTTGTGCTCAAGTTATGTCGCAACCAAAACTCCGCGCCGCCGCGCGCCAGGCTGGTCAACGCTCCACCCATGGAACCCATCGATCGCATCCTCATCGTCGACGACGACCCCGAGATCCGCGGATTGCTCGTGGACTACCTCGTGCGCAACGGGTTCGACGCCCTGCCCGCTGCCAACGGCCGCGAGATGTGGCAGATGCTGGACCGGCACGCCATCGACCTGGTGGTGCTCGACCTGATGCTGCCCGACACCGACGGTTTGCTGTTGTGCCGCGACCTGCGCGCGCGCTCGAGCCTGCCCGTGCTCATGCTCACCGCGCGCGGCGAGGAGGCCGACCGCATCCTGGGCATCGAGATGGGCGCCGACGACTATCTCGTCAAGCCCTTCAGCCCGCGCGAGTTGCTGGCGCGCATCAAGGGCATCCTGCGCCGCACGCGCGCGCTGCCACCCAACCTCGAGGCCGAGGCGCAGCGCTGCCTGGCCTTTGCCGGCTGGAAACTCGACACCGCCACGCGCGTGCTCACCGGGCCCGACGGCGTGGTCACGCCGCTCTCGGGGGCCGAATACCGCTTGCTGCGCATCCTGCTCGACCACCCCAACCGCGTGCTCAACCGCGACCAGCTCGTCGAGCTCATCCACGGCCGCGAGGCCGAGCCCTACGACCGCGCCATCGACGTGCAGGTGAGCCGCCTGCGCCAGCGCCTGCAGGACGACGGGCGCGACTCGCGCCTCATCAAGACGGTGCGCGGCGAGGGCTACGTGCTTGCCGCCGCGGTGCAGGGCCTGCCGTCATGCGACTGAAGCTCAGCTCATGCCTGCCGCGCTCGCTCTCCGGGCGCATGACGCTCATCCTCCTGCTCGGCCTGCTCGCCGCCCAGGCGGCCAGCCTCGTGCTGCACCTGCAGGAGCGCGCAGCGATGCTGGCCGCGGGGCACATGCCCGCGGGCATGCCCGGCTTCGATGCGCTGCCGCTGCGCTTTGCCTGGCACGTGTCGCTGACCTTTGCCGCGGTCATCGCCGTGTCCCTGGTCGCCATGCGCTGGGCCACCCAGCCGCTGCAGCAGATGGCCGACGCGGCCAACGCCTTCGCCCACGATCTGGACGCCGCGCCGCTGCAAGTGAGCGGGCCTACCGAGGTGCGCCGCGCCGCCGAGGCCTTCAACTTCATGCAGACGCGGCTGCGCCGGCTGGTGGTCGAGCGCGGGCACGCGCTGGCTGCCGTGTCGCACGACCTGCGCACGCCGCTCACGCGCATGCGCCTGCGCGCCGAACTCGTGGATGACCCGGCGCTGCAGGCCAAGCTCAACGCCGACATCGACGCCATGCAGGGCATGGTCAACAGCGTGCTGGCCTACCTGCGCGGGCTGGAGGACGCCGAGCGAGCGCAGCCGATCAACATGGAGGCGCTGCTCTCGAGCCTCGTCGAAGACGAACTGGCGCTCGGGCGCCAGGTGGTCCTGCAGGCGCCCGCACGGGAGCGCGCGCTGTCGGCGCCCTACCCCGGCAAGCTCTCCATCCTCAGGCGCGCGGTGACCAATCTGCTCGACAACGCCGTGGCGCACGGCCAGCAGGTGACGGTGCGGCTCGAGGACTCCCCGGCGGCGCTGCACATCGTCGTGGAGGACGACGGGCCGGGCATCCCCGTGCCCGACCTGGCACGCGTGACCGAGCCTTTCGTGCGCCTGGACGCGTCGCGCCGCCTGGACACCGGTGGCGTCGGCCTGGGCCTGGCCATCGTGCGCGACGCCGCGGCCTACCATGGCGGGCAGCTCGAGCTGGAGAACCGCGAGGGCGGCGGGCTGCGCGCGCGCCTGGTGCTGCCGCGCAGCGCGCCGGTGCCTCAGGCGAAGAGCAACCGGCTCAGGCCGTAGGCCAGCGCGGCCACCAGCGCCGTGGCCGGGATCGTCAGCACCCAGGTAATGACGATGTGCCCGGCCAGGCCCCAGCGCAGCGCCGAGGCATTGCGCACCGAGCCGACACCGAAGATGGCCCCGGTGATGGTGTGCGTGGTCGACACCGGGATGCCCAGCGCGGAGGCGAGGAAGAGCGTGATCGCGCCGCCCGTCTCGGCGCAGAACCCGCCCACGGGCTCGAGCTTGGTGATGCGCTGGCCCATGGTCTTGACGATGCGCCAGCCGCCGAACATGGTGCCCAGCCCGATGGCGAGGTAGCAGCTCCAGATCACCCAGTACGGCGGCATCGCGTCGCTGGCCGAGCTGGTGCCCGCCGAGATGAGCAGCAGCCAGATCACGCCGATGGTCTTTTGCGCGTCGTTGCCGCCGTGGCCCAGCGAGTACAGGCCCGCGGAGACGAGTTGCAGACGGCGGAAGACCTTGTCCACGCGCTGCGGCGACCAGCGCTGCGCCACCCAGGACACCGCCACCAGCAGCAGCGAGCCGAGGAACAAGCCCATCAGCGGCGAAACGAAGATGAAGGCCACGGTCTCGAGCACGCCGGCGACCACCAGCGGCCCCGTCCCGGCCTTGGCCATGGTGGCCCCGACGATGCCGCCGATGAGGGCGTGCGAACTGCTCGACGGAATGCCGCGCCACCAGGTGACGACGTTCCAGGCGCTGGCCCCGACGAGTGCGCCGAAGATCACGTGCTGGTCGACCACACCCGGGTCGACGATGCCCTTGCCCACCGTGGCGGCGACGTTGAGGTGGAAGACGAAGATCGCCAGCACGTTGAAGAAGGCGGCGAAGGCCACCGCCTGCGACGGCCGCGGGACGCCGGTGGAGACGACGGTGGCGATCGAATTGGCCGCGTCGTGGAGGCCGTTCATGAAGTCGAACACCTTCGGCGATGTGCTGGGCGTGCTCGTTGAAGAGCTGGAAGAAGTTGCCGTCGCGCGGCAGCAGTTTGCCGAAAACCATGGGTTCTCCGGTGAAATGGGCCGGCCTGTCACCGGTTTGTCACACGGATTCCATGAGCCGTTCGGACTATGCCGGCCCGAGCTTGTGCACGCGCTGTCCGCTCACGCCCGCGCTCCACGCGTCCAAGGAACCCAACACGGGGTGCACGAGATGCGGCGCCAGCTCCAGCAAGGGTTGCAGCACGAAGGCGCGTTCCTGCAGCCGCGGGTGGGGCAGCGTCAGCCCCGGCTCCTGCTCGCAACGCTGGCCATGGAGCAACAGGTCCAGGTCGAGCGTGCGCGGTGCATTGACATAGGGCCGCTCGCGGCCGTGCGCGTCTTCGATGGCGTGCAGGGCCTGCAGCAAGGCGCGCGGCTCCAGCGTCGTGGCCAGTTCGGCCACGGCATTGACGAAGTCCGGCCCCCGGGCCTGCACCGGGGCGCTGCGGTAGAACGACGAGGTGGCGACGAGCCGCGTGCCCGGCAGCCCCGCCAGGTCGCGCAGGGCCGCCGTCAGCGTGGCGTGGGCGTCACCGAGGTTCGCCCCCAGCCCGACGAAGACCCTCTCCACGCGCCTCACTGCGCCCCAGCCGCACCGTCCGCACTGCCTTCGCCGCTCGCGCCCGTCGCGCTGGGCCGGCGCCGGCGCCGGCGGCGCTTGCGCGGTGCAGCCCCTTCGCCCTCGGCCGCCTGGCCTTCGGGCCCGCCGGCCACGGCCACGGCCGTGGCATGGGCGCCGGCGGGGGCAGCCGCCACGTCGGATCGAGCCACGCGCCGCACTCGCG
>DYOR01000015.1:27535-41994 GCA_020720385.1 Rubrivivax sp. | reverse complement strand
CATCGGGTCGAAGACGCGCTTTCATGTTTCGAAATCTCGGTGTCGCAGTACTAGTACAGCGGCTGCGGCAGCTGCTCGGCAGCCACCGCGCGCTGCACCGCCGGCCGCGCCGCCACGCGCGCCAGGAACGGGGCGATGTGCGCATGCTCGCGCGCCGGCCGCGCCGAGAAGCCGCGCGTCCAGCGGCACAGCATGAAGGCATAAGGGTCCACGGCGCTGTAGGTCTCGCCCAGCAACCAGGGCCCGCCGTGGCGCGCCAGCTGCGCATCGATCTGCTCCAGGCACTGGCCCACCTTGGCCTGGGCATGGGCCTTCACCTGCGCTGCCGCGGCGGCGTCGCCGGCATCGACCATGCGGTCGGGGTAGAAGTAGTGGATCAGTGTCGCCTGCAGCGTGTTCGTCAGCCACACCAGCCACTTGTAGAAATGCGCCCGCTCGGGCGTGCCCAGCGCCGGTGCCAGGCCCGCTGCCGGGTGCGTGTCCACGAGGTGCAGACAGATCGCCGCGGTCTCGTAGAGCACCAGGTCGCCGTCGACGAGCACCGGAATCGTCCCGTTCGGGTTGAGCCTGAGGTACGCGGGGGACTTTTGCGCCTGCTGCGTGCGGTCGACGAGTTGCAGCGCGAAGGGCGCGCCGATCTCGTGCAGCAGCACGTGCGGCGTGAAGCTGGCGTTGCTCGGGTAGTAGTGCAGGGTGATCATGGCGGCATGATGGCACGCGGCGGGCATGGCAGCATCGCGGCCTGAACCGCGGAGCACAGCACCATGTCCACCTACACCGCCCAGGTCGCCTGGCAGCGCGGGGCCGACGAGGCCTTCACCGACAAGCGCTACAGCCGCAGGCATGTGCTGCGCTTCGACGGCGGCACCGAGCTGGCGGGCTCATCCTCGCCCAGCGTCGTGCCGCTGCCGCTGTCCGACGCCCGCGCGGTGGACCCCGAGGAGATGTTCGTCGCCTCGCTGGCGAGCTGCCACATGCTCTGGTTCCTCTCGCTGGCCGCGGCGCGCGGCATGGCCGTGCAGTCCTATGTCGACGACGCCGAGGGCACCATGGCGCGCAACGCCCAGGGCCGCCTGGCGATGACCGTGGTGACGCTGCGCCCACAGGTGCGCTTCGACGGCGCCACGCTGCCCGGCGCGCCGCAGTTGCAGGCGCTGCACGACGAGGCCCACGAGCGCTGCTTCATCGCCAACTCGGTGAACACCGAAGTACGCTGCGAGCCACGCCCCTGAGACCGGCGGCGCACCGCACCCGGCCCGGGACAGACGGGGCCCGCCGGGGCATGGGCCAATTTCGCGCCCGGCAGACGGGTCCATTGCATTTGCCCCTTGCATTCGCCGCCATGCCATTGGCCCTGCGCGAATGCAATTTGGTCTGAACATTGGTGGCGAATGTGGAATCGAATTGTGCTAACGTTGCATTAGTGGCGTTGTCAATCCCCATTCCGGTCAACGCCATGCGCGCCGCGGCAGTCGCTGCGGGGAGTCTTCCAATTCGCTCAGCCAGCCATTCATCGATGACCAAGTCCTACGCCCAGATCGTCAAACAGATCGAAGTCCTCAAGCAGGACGCCGAAAAAGCCCGGCGCAAGGAGGCCGAAGGCGTGATCGGCCGCATTCGCGAGGCCATCGCCGCCTACAAGCTCACCGCCGCGGACCTCGGCTTCGGCACCAAGCCCAAGGCCGTGCGCAAGACGCGCGGCGCTGGCAAGGCCAAGGCGGGCAAGGCCAAGGCGCCGCGAGCGCCGAAGTTCCGCGACGACGCCGGCCACAGCTGGGTCGGCATCGGCAAGCGCCCGGACTGGCTGCGCGCCGCGCTGGCGGCAGGCAAGTCGCTGTCGGACTTCGCCATCAAATAAGGCGCGCGAGGCGCGCCGCAGCCCTCATTCGGCCCGCGTCTGCCGCACGGCCCGCTCCCACAGCGCCATGCGTTCGGCCGCCTGCTCGCGCGACAGCGTGGGCGTGAAGCGGCGCTCCTCGCCCCACTGCGCGGCAATTTCGTCCAGGCCGGCGTACACGCCCACGGCCAGGCCCGCGAGATAGGCCGCACCCAGCGCCGTGGTCTCGATGACCTTGGGACGCACCACGTCGATGCCCAGCAAGTCGGCCTGGAACTGCATCAACAGGTCGTTGACGCAGGCCCCGCCGTCGACACGCAATTCGGCCACCGGCGCGGCGTCGCGCGACATCGCCTGCAACAGCGCCGCGCTCTGGAAGGCAATGCTCTCCAGCGCCGCACGCGCCATGTGCGCCGCCGTGCTGCCACGCGTCAGGCCGAGGATGGCGCCGCGCGCCTGCGCTTCCCAGTAGGGCGCGCCCAGGCCGGTGAAGGCGGGCACGAAGATCACGCCGCCGCTGTCGGGCACGCTCTCGGCCAGCGCCTGCACTTCGCCGCTGTGGGCGATGGCCTTGAGACCATCGCGCAGCCACTGCACGACCGCGCCACCGATGAACACGCTGCCCTCCAGCGCGTATTGCGGCGTGATGCCGGTCTGCGCCGCGGCCGTGGTGATGAGGCCGTTGCGCGAGTGGATGAAGTGCTCTGCCGTGTGCATGAGCATGAAGCAGCCCGTGCCGTAGGTGTTCTTCGCCAGCCCGGCCTTGAAACACGCCTGGCCGAAGAGCGCGGCCTGCTGGTCGCCCGCCACGCCCGCAATGGCCACCGGCGCACCCAGGTGCTCCGCCATCGTCTGACCATAGACATGGCTCGATGGATGAACCGCCGGCAAGAGGCTCTCGCCGACGTGCAGCAGCTCGAGCAGTTCGGCGTCCCAGCAGTTGTGGCGGATGTCGAAGAGCATCGTGCGCGAGGCATTGCTCACGTCGGTGGCGTGCACCTTGCCGCCGGTGAGCCTGTACATGAGCCAGCTGTCCACCGTGCCGAAGGCCAGTTCGCCCTGGGCCGCGGCAGTGTGCGCCCCACTCACGTGGTCCAGGATCCAGCGCAGCTTGGTGGCCGAGAAGTAGGCGTCGACAACCAGGCCGGTGCGGGCGTGGATGGTCTGTGCATGGCCTTCTTCGCGCAATCTCGCGCACAGCGGTTCGCCGCGCCTGTCCTGCCAGACGATGGCGTTGTAGATGGGCCGGCCGCTGCGCCGGTCCCACACCACCGTGGTTTCGCGCTGGTTGGTGATGCCCACCGCAGCAATGTCGGCGGCGGTCAGTCCGGCGCGCTGCAGCGCCTCCCGGGCTGTGGCCAGCTGGGTGGCCCAGATTTCCTCGGGGTCATGCTCGACCCAACCCGGCTGCGGGTAGATCTGGCGGAACTCGCGCTGCGCCAGCGCCACCACGCGCCCGCTGCGGTGGAAAACGATCGCGCGCGAGCTCGACGTGCCCTGGTCCAGGGCCAGCAGGTGGGTCTTCATGTCGGGGTCAGGCCATGCAGACGTTCAGGGTGACGCCGGCTTCGGCGAGCAAGGTCGGAAAGGGTGCGGGCGGCGGCTCGTCGGTGAAGAGCATGTCCACCTGGTCCAGCCGCGCCAGTTCGACCATCGCGGCGCGGTGGAACTTGCTGCGGTCGGCGGCGAGCCAGATCTCGCGCGAGTGCTCGATGATGGCACGGGCGACCTTCACCTCGCGGTAGTCGAAGTCGCGCAAGGTACTGTCAGCCTCGATGGCCGAGATGCCGATCAGACCGATGTCCACCTTGAACTGCTTGATGAAGTCGACCGTGACCTCGCCGACGATGCCGCGGTCGCGCGAGCGCACGACGCCCCCGGCCACGATGACCTCGCAGTGCGGGTTGTCGGACAGGATGGCGGCGACGTTCAGGTTGTTGGTGATCACTCGCAGGCCGCGGTGAGCCAGCAGTTCGCGAGCCACCGCCTCGGTGGTGGTGCCGATGTTCAGGATCAGGCTGCAGCCGTTGGGAATCGCCCTTGCCACGGCCCGGGCAATGCAGCGCTTGGCCTTGTCGTTGAGCTGTTCACGCTGCTGATAGGCGATGTTTTCGGTGGTCGAGCTGGGAACCCGCACGCCTCCGTGGAAACGCGTCAGCAAACCCGCTTCGGCCAGCAAACGGATGTCTCGCCGTACCGTCTGCAGGGTGACGCCGAAACGTTCAGCCAAGGTGTCCACCGAGACACTGCGCTGGCGACGGACCTCATCGACCAGCTCAAGTTGCCGTGGGCTTGGATTCATCGCGAACGAATCTATACGGTCACACACGAATAAATAAGAGGGTTTTTACGAGCCCAGTACGCACATCAAACGAACATAATCGAAAATGAACAGACAGCGCAGTGAAGCTTCGCACGCCTCGCCCAGGCCAGGCACGCGCAAGTCGTCACCCGATCCGTGACCTCCGATCCCGCCCCGCACAGCGCCATGGCGCCGCACACATCGCCGCCCGAACAGTGCGATGTGCTCGTCGTCGGCGGAGGGGTCAACGGCGCGGGTATCGCGCGCGATCTGGCCGGGCGCGGCCAAGGTGTCGTCCTGTGCGAAAAGGACGACCTCGCTTCGCACACCTCGGGCGCGTCGACCAAGCTCATCCATGGCGGCCTGCGTTACCTCGAGTACTACGAGTTCGCCATGGTGCGCAAGTCGCTGCTCGAGCGCGAACGGCTGTTGCGCGGTGCGCCGCACATCATGTGGCCCCTGCGTTTCGTCATGCCGCACAACCCGAGCATGCGCCCGGCCTGGATGATCCGCGCCGGCCTGCTGCTCTACGACCACCTGGCGCGACGCGAGATTCTGCCCGGCTCCCACGCCATGGACCTGCGCGGCAACGCCATCGGCGCTCCGCTGAAGAAGGCCTTCACCCGCGCATTCGTGTACTCCGATGGCTGGGTCGACGACGCACGCCTGGTGGTGCTCAATGCGATGGACGCCGCGGCGCGCGGCGCCCACATCCTGACGCGGCACGCCTGCGTCGACGCGCAGCGCGAGGCCGCGTCCTGGCGCGTCACCCTGCGCAGCGAGCTCGGCACGAGCCATGTCGTTCATGCCCGGGCCCTGGTGAATGCCGCGGGACCCTGGGCCGCGCAGTTCCTCGCCGAGCAGGCGCACCAGCCGCATCCCAGGTCGCTGCGGCTGGTCAAGGGCAGCCACATCGTGGTGCCCAAGCTGTTCGACCATGACCACGCCTACATCTTCCAGAACCCGGACAAGCGCATCATCTTCGGCATCCCGTTCCTCGGCCGGTTCACCCTCATCGGCACCACCGACGTCGAGCACCGCGGCGAGGTCGGCCAGGCGCGCATCGACGACGATGAGATCGCCTACCTGTGCGAACAGGCGAGCCGCTATTTCGAGCACGCCGTGCGGCCCGCCGACGTCGTCTGGTCCTACGCCGGCGTGCGCCCGCTGCTGGACGACGGCTCGGGGGACGCGGCCGGCGTCACGCGCGACTACCTCCTCGACCTCGACACGACGGCGGCCCCTTTGCTCACGGTATGGGGCGGCAAGATCACGGCCTTCCGCAAGCTGGCCGAGGAAGTCGCCGACCTGCTCGCCGGTGCGCTGGGCATGAAGTCAGGCGCATGGACCGAGACGGCCTTCCTGCCCGGTGGCGACCTGAGCGCATGGATCGGTGCGGCCCAGCGCCCCGACACCGACTTCGAGCGCTTCGTGCTCGCGCTGCAGCAAGGTCACGCATGGCTGCCGCCGGCACTGGCGCGCCGCCTGGCGCGCGCCTACGGCGCGCATGTCGGGCGTGTGCTGGGCACGGCCGCGGCCCTGGCCGACCTGGGGGCGGAGGTCGCGCCGGGCCTGTTCGAGGCCGAGCTGCGCTACCTGCACGACCACGAATGGGCACGCAGCGCCGGCGACGTGCTGTGGCGGCGCAGCAAGCTGGGCCTGTTCCACACCCCGGCTCAACACCGGGCGGTGGCCGCCTGGTGCCGCGCGAACTGGGACGACGCGCTCGCCGACAGCGCCGACGAGACGACGACTCCGACTCGGGGCGCATGGCGCAGGGAGCCGGCATGGAACTAGTGCTGCAAGGCATCGAGCAGCGCGTGGGCGCCAGCACGCACCTGCACCGGCTCGACCTGACCCTGGTGCCTCGCGCCGTGACGGTGCTGCTGGGTGCCACGCAAGCCGGCAAGACGACCCTGATGCGCGTGATGGCCGGTCTGGACGCGCCCAGCGCCGGCAAGGTGCTGGCCGACGGGCGCGACGTGACTGGCGTGCCGGTGCGCCAGCGCAACGTGGCCATGGTCTACCAGCAGTTCATCAACTACCCGTCGATGACGGTGGCCGACAACATCGCCTCGCCGCTGAAGCTGCGGGGCCGGCTCGGCCACGTCGCGGTGGCCGCCCGCGTCGACGAACTGGCGGCCAAGCTGCACATCCAGCCTTTCCTGGCACGACTGCCCGCCGAGCTCTCGGGCGGACAGCAGCAGCGCGTGGCCCTCGCCCGCGCGCTGGCCAAGAGCGCGCCGCTGATGCTGCTCGACGAACCCCTGGTCAACCTCGACTACAAGCTGCGCGAAGAGCTTCGCGACGAGCTCTCGGCGTTGTTTGCCGCGGGCGAATCCACCGTGGTCTACGCCACCACCGAGCCCACCGAGGCGCTGCTGCTGGGTGGCTACACCGCGGTGCTGGACGCCGGCGAGCTGCTGCAGTACGGGCCGACGGCCGAGGTCTTTCACCAACCGCGTTCGATGCGCGTGGCGCGCGCCTTCAGCGACCCACCCATGAACCTGGTACCCGCCCAGCTGGCCGATGGCGGCATTGCGCTGCCCGGTGGGCTGCAGCTGGGCTTGCAGCGCCCGTTGGCAGCCGGCGGTGCCGCCGGCCGGGAACTGACCGTGGGCATCCGTGCGGGTGCGCTGCGCGTGCAGCCGCGCACGGGCGATGTGCACCTGCCGGGGCATGTCGAGCTGGCAGAGATTTCGGGCTCGGATACCTTCGTGCACGCCAGCACGGCCAGCGGTGAGCTGGTCGCGCAGTTGCCGGGCGTGCACCAGTTCACCCTGGGTGCGGCGATCACGCTGCACCTGGACCCGGCACAGGTGCATGTCTTCGATGCGCAGGGCATGCTGGCCCTGGCGCCCGCACCCCGCGCGGCGGCTGGAGGGCCCCACTGATGGCCCGCATCGAACTCGACCTGGCACATGCCTACGGGCCCAACCCGCAGCGCGACGAAGACTATGCGCTGCTGCCGTTGAAGATGTGCTTCGACGACGGCGGCGCCTATGCGCTGCTGGGCCCGTCGGGCTGCGGCAAGACCACGCTGCTGAATATCGTCTCGGGCCTGGTCACGCCGTCGCAGGGCAGCGTCAGCTATGACGGCCGTGACGTCACGCGGCAAAGCCCGCAGCAGCGCAACATCGCCCAGGTGTTTCAGTTTCCGGTGATCTACGACACCATGACGGTGGCGCAGAACCTGGCCTTCCCGCTGCGCAACCGCGGCGTGCCGGCCGAGCGCATCAAGCAACGCGTGGGCCAGGTCGCCGAGATGCTGGACATGAGCGCGCAGCTCGACCTGCGCGCGGCCGGGCTGGCGGCCGACGCCAAGCAGAAGATCAGCCTGGGTCGCGGCCTGGTGCGCGAGGACGTCTCGGCGGTGCTCTTCGACGAGCCGCTGACGGTGATCGACCCGCACCTGAAATGGCAGCTGCGGCGCAAGCTCAAGCAGATCCACCACGAACTCAAGCTGACGCTGATCTACGTCACCCACGACCAGGTCGAGGCGCTGACCTTTGCCCAGCAGGTGGTGGTGATGACGCGCGGCCGCGCGGTGCAGGTCGGCAGCGCGAGCGAACTCTTCGAGCGCCCGCGCCACACCTTCGTCGGCCACTTCATCGGCTCGCCGGGCATGAACTTCCTGCCCGCGCGCGGCAACGGCACGGGCATGCAGGTGGCGCAGCGCGAACTCGCCGCACCGCGCGCCGAACTGGCCGCGCCAGCGCCCTTCACTCTGGGCATTCGGCCCGAACATGTGCACATCACGGCGGCCGGTGCTGCCGGCGCGCTGCCTGCCGAAGTCGTGCAGGCGCAAGACATCGGCACCTACTGGCTGCTCACCGCACGCGTGGGCAGTGGCGACCAGGCCCAGTTGATCCGCGCACGGCTGGCCGCCGAGCAGGCCGTGCCCGCGGTGGGCTCGCAGGTCTGGCTGCAAGTGGTGGGTGAGCACACCTGCTACTACGTCAACGAGGAACTCATCGCATGAGTGCTGCACGGCCGCTCCGTACGCGCGAAAGCCCCCTTGGGGGGCCGGCCCGCAGGGCCTTGGGGGCCCCATGAAGCCCGTCAACCAGAAAGCCTGGCTGCTGATCCTGCCGGTCATCCTGTGCGTGGCCTTCTCGGCCATCGTGCCGCTGATGACGGTGGTGAACTACTCGGTGCAGGACATCATCAGCCCCGAGCGGCGCGTCTTCGTCGGCACCGAATGGTTCAAGGCCGTGATGCGTGACGAAGAGCTGCACGGCGCGCTGCTGCGGCAGATGGGCTTTTCGCTGAGCGTGCTGCTGGTGGAAATTCCGCTGGGCATTGCGCTGGCGCTTTCGATGCCGGCCAAGGGCTGGCAGGCCTCGGCGGTGCTGGTGACGGTGGCCATCTCGCTGCTCATCCCGTGGAACGTGGTCGGCACCATCTGGCAGATCTACGGCCGCACGGACATCGGCCTGATGGGCGCCACGCTGGCCGCGCTGGGCATCGACTACAGCTACACCGGCAACGCCACGGATGCCTGGCTCACGGTGCTGGTGATGGACGTCTGGCACTGGACGCCGCTGGTGGCGCTGCTGTGTTACGCCGGGCTGCGCGCCATACCCGACGCCTACTACCAGGCCGCGCGCATCGACGGCGCCAGCAAGTTCGCCGTCTTCCGCTACATCCAGCTGCCCAAGCTGCGCGGCGTGCTGATGATCGCCGTGCTGCTGCGCTTCATGGACAGCTTCATGATCTACACCGAACCCTTCGTGCTCACCGGCGGCGGACCGGGCAATGCCACCACCTTCCTCAGTCAGTACCTGACGCAGAAGGCCGTGGGCCAGTTCGACCTGGGGCCGGCGGCAGCGTTTTCGCTGATCTACTTCCTGATCATCCTGCTGCTGTGCTTCATCCTCTACAACTGGATGCAGCGCGTGGGCACGCAGGACAAGGCGCAGGCCGGCCATGGATGAGCGGCGCTTCAAGAAGCGGGTCGTCTTCCTGATCCTGTACCTGGTGTTCGCCATCCTGCCGGTGTACTGGATGGTCAACATGTCGTTCAAGACGAACGAAGAGATCCTCGGCGTCTTCTCGTTCTGGCCCCAAGGCTTCACCTGGGACAACTACAAGGTCATCTTCACCGATGTGTCCTGGTATTCGGGCTACATCAATTCGCTCATCTACGTGGCCATCAACACCGTGATCTCGCTGGTGGTGGCGCTGCCCGCGGCCTATGCCTTCAGCCGCTACAGCTTCCTCGGCGACAAGCACGTCTTCTTCTGGCTGCTGACCAATCGCATGACGCCGCCGGCGGTGTTTCTGCTGCCCTTCTTCCAGCTCTACACCACGCTCGGGCTGATGGACACGCACATCGCGGTGGCGCTGGCGCACTTGCTCTTCAACGTGCCGCTGGCGGTGTGGATCCTGGAAGGCTTCATGAGCGGCATCCCGCGCGAGATCGACGAAACCGCCTACATCGACGGCTACACCTTCCCGCGCTTCTTCCTCACCATCTTCATCCCGCTGATCAAGGCCGGCGTCGGCGTGGCGGCCTTCTTCTGCTTCATGTTCAGCTGGGTCGAGTTGCTGATGGCACGCACGCTGACCAGCGTCAACGCCAAGCCCATCGTGGCCACGATGACGCGCACGGTCAGCGCCTCGGGCATGGACTGGGGCGTGCTCGCCGCCGCCGGCGTGCTCACCATCGTGCCCGGCGCCATCGTCATCTGGTTCGTGCGCAACTACATCGCGAAGGGTTTCGCCATGGGGCGCGTATGAGTGGACCTTGCCATTTCTGGAGAGTCTGATGTTCGAGTGGATGGCGTGGACGCTGCCGGTGGCCGTCTTCTTCAGCTGCATCGTGCTCATGCTCGTGGGCATGACGCTGTGGGAGATCAAGTCGCCCACCGTGGAACGCAAGGGCTTCCTGCCGATGGCCACCACGCGCGGCGACCGGCTCTTCATCGGCCTGCTGAGCGCGGCCTACCTGAACCTGGCCTTCGTGGCCGTGAGCGAGCGCATGATCGACTGGTTCGGCCTGGAGCAGGAGCCATCGATCTGGTTCGGCTTCGTCGCGTCGATGGCGCTGTTGGCGCTGGTCATGCGGCGTGGCTGAGCAAACAGATTTGTTGAAACGCGAGCCGGCCCTTTCTTCCCAGCCGGACCTCGCCTGCCCCGATCGGGAAGTGCCATGAGGAGACCCCAATGAGAATGCGTTTGAACGCCGTGGCCTTTGCCGCTGTCGCCCTGGCCCTGGGCCAGAGCGCCTGGGCCGGCGAAGCCGAAGCCAAGAAATGGATCGATAGCGAGTTCCAGCCCAGCACGCTGAACAAAGACCAGCAGATGGCCGAGATGAAGTGGTTCATCGAAGCCGCCAAGAAACTGCAGGCCAAGGGCGTGAAGGAAATTTCGGTGGTGTCGGAGACGATCACCACGCACGAGTACGAAAGCAAGACCCTGGCCAAGGCCTTTGCCGAAATCACCGGCATCACCGTGAAGCACGACCTGATCCAGGAAGGCGACGTGGTCGAGAAGCTGCAGACCTCGATGCAGTCGGGCAAGTCCATCTACGACGGCTGGATCAGTGACTCCGACCTCATCGGCACGCACCACCGCTACGGCAAGATCATGAACCTGACCGACTACATGGCCGGCAAGGGCAAGGAGTACACCAACCCGGGTCTGGACCTGAAGGACTTCATCGGCACCAGCTTCACCACCGGCCCCGACAAGAAGCTCTACCAGCTGCCCGACCAGCAGTTCGCCAACCTGTACTGGTTCCGCGCCGACCTGTTCGCGCGCCAGGACCTGAAGGACAAGTTCAAGGCCAAGTACGGCTACGACCTGGGCGTGCCGCTGAACTGGAGCGCCTACGAGGACATCGCCGAGTTCTTCACCAACGACGTGAAGACCATCGACGGCAAGCCGATCTACGGCCACATGGACTACGGCAAGAAGGATCCGAGCCTGGGCTGGCGCTTCACCGACGCCTGGCTGTCGATGGCCGGCACCGCCGACATCGGCATCCCCAATGGCAAGCCCGTCGATGAGTGGGGCATCCGCGTTTCGCCCGACGGCTGCACGCCGCTGGGTGCGAGTGTTTCGCGCGGTGGCGCCACCAATTCGCCCGCGGCCGTCTACGCGCTCACCAAGTACGTGGACTGGATGAAGAAGTACGCGCCCAAGGAAGCCACCGGCATGACCTTCGGTGAAGCCGGCCCCGTGCCCGCGCAAGGCCAGATCGCGCAGCAGATCTTCTGGTACACGGCCTTCACCGCCGACATGACCAAGGCGGGGCTGCCGGTGGTCAACGCCGACGGCACGCCGAAATGGAGAATGGCGCCTGGCCCCAATGGCCCGTACTGGAAGCAGGGCATGCAGAATGGCTACCAGGACGTCGGCTCCTGGACCTTCTTCGACAAGCACGACGAGAACCGCAAGGCGGCCGCCTGGCTGTACGCGCAGTTCATCACCGCCAAGACGACGAGCCTGAAGAAGACCATCGTCGGCCTGACGCCGATCCGCGAGAGCGACATCCAGAGCAAGGCCATGACCGACCTGGCGCCCAAGCTCGGCGGCCTGGTTGAGTTCTATCGCAGCCCGGCGCGCGTGGCCTGGACGCCCACCGGCACCAACGTTCCGGACTACCCGAAGCTCGCGCAGCTGTGGTGGAAGAACGTGGCCGTGGCAGTCACCGGCGAGAAGACGCCACAGCAGGCCATGGACAATCTGGCCGAGGAGATGGACCAGGTGATGGCGCGGCTGGAGCGTGCCGGCATGGCGCGCTGCGCGCCCAAGCTCAACAAGAAGGAAAGCGATGCGAAGTGGCTGACCGCGAAGGGCGCCCCGTGGGCCAAGCTGGCCAACGAGAAGCCCAAGGGCGAGACCATCGCCTACGACACGCTGCTCAATGCGTGGAAGGCGGGCAAGGTGCGCTGAGCCACGGGTGCGGGTCCCGGGTCCGCCTGAGCGGGCCCGGATCGTGCGGCGGATCGCGACTCCGGCAGGTCCGCCCACCGCCGCTTGTATCCTCCGCGAGCCGGAGTTCGGCCGCGCACGGTGGCTACCGCGCGCGGCCGTTTTCATGACCACTGCATCCGCCCACCGCCGCGCCCTCGTCACCGGCACCCTCTTCGCGTTGGCCGCCGGCCTCACCTGGGGCCTGGTCTTCGTCGCCCCGCTGCTCCTGCCGCAGTACCCCGCGCTGCTGCTGAGCTTCGCCCGCTACCTGGCCTTCGGCCTCATCGCCCTGCCCCTGGCCTGGCTCGACCGCGCGCGGCTGCGCGGCCTGGCGCGCAGCGACTGGATCGAGGCGCTCAAGCTCTCCAGCGTGGGCAACCTGCTCTACTACCTGTGCCTGGCCGCGGCCATCCAGCGCGCCGGCGGACCGCTGCCGACGATGATCATCGGCACCCTGCCCGTGGTCATCGCCCTGGTCTCGAACCGCCGCGACCAGGCGCGCGACGGCCGAGTGCGCTGGCGCCAGATGCTGCCAACGCTTGCCCTCATCGCCGCGGGCATCGCCTGCGTCAACCACGCCGAGCTGCAGCAGCTGCGCCAGGACCCGCACGCCGACCTGGGCCGCTACGCGCTCGGTGCGCTGCTCGCGCTGGGCGCGGTCGCCTGCTGGACCTGGTACCCGTTGCGCAACGCCGACTGGCTGCGCGCGCACGCGGGCCGCTCGCCCAGCACCTGGGCCACGGCGCAGGGCCTGGCGACGCTGCCGCTGGCGGCCGCGGGCTTCGCCGCCTACTGGCTGTGGAGCGCGCTGGCCGGCGACACCGGCCTGCGCATGCCCTGGGGCCCGACGCCGGCGCTCTTCGTCGGGCTCATGTTCTCCATCGGCCTGCTCGCCTCCTGGCTCGGCACGCTGTGCTGGAACGAAGCCAGCCAGCGCCTGCCGACGACGCTGGCCGGCCAGCTCATCGTCTTCGAGACCCTGGCCGCACTGGCCTACGCCTTTGCCTTGCGCGGCCGCGTGCCCCCGCCCGTCACGCTGCTCGGCGTGGCCCTGCTCGTGGGCGGCGTGCTCTGGGCGCTGCGTTCGCGGCCGCAGCTGCGGCGGCTCGCGCCGCAGGCCTGAGCGCCGCGGCGCGCGTTCAGCCTGGCAAGGCCTCGTCGAGCACCTCGATCCAGTGCTTCACCGGCGTGGTCGTGCCCGACTGCAGGTGCTGGATACAGCCGATGTTGGCGCTGGCTATGGCCTGCGGCTGGCCGGGCTCGAGGTTGGCCAGCTTGCGGTCGCGCAACTGTGTGGCCAGGCTGGGCTGCAGCACGCTGTAGGTGCCCGCCGAGCCGCAGCAGAAGTGGCCTTCGCTCTTCGCCAGGCTGACCTCGAAACCGAGTTCGGCGAGGTGCTTCTCGACGCCACCACGCAGCTGCTGGCCGTGCTGCAGCGTGCACGGCGGGTGGTAGGCCACGCGCCGCATGGCCAGCTCGCCGAGCCGGCCCTCGAGGCCCGAGGTGATGTCGGGCAGCAGCTCGCTCAGGTCGCGCGCCAGCTCGCTCACGCGGCGCGCCTTGGCGGCGTAGGCCGCGTCGTGCGCCAGCGCGTGGCCATACTCCTTCACGCTCACGCCGCAGCCCGAGGCATTCACGACGATGGCCTCGACGCGGCCGGCCGAGGTCAACCCCTCCACCAGCGGCCACCAGGCGTCGATGTTGCGCCGCGCATCGGCCAGGCCGCCCTCGACGTCGCCCAGGTGCGTGCGGAGGGCGCCGCAGCAGCCGGCCTCGTCGGCCACCAGGGTCTGGATGCCCGCGGCGTCGAGCACGCGCGCCGTGGCGCTGTTGATGTTGGGCATCATCGCCGGCTGCACGCAGCCCAGCAGCATGAGCACCTTGCGCGGGTGCTCGCGCGTGGGCCACTGGCTCGCCCGCGCGCCGCCCGCGGCGGGCACCTTGTGCTTGAGCGACTCCGGCAGCAGGCCGCGCACGGCCTGGCCGACCTTCAGCGCCGGGCCGAACAGCGGCGAGGTGAGGCCGGCCTTGAGCGCCCAGCGCAGCGTCTTCTCGGCCGCCGGACGCGCCACGCGCTGGTCGATGAGCTGGCGGCCGATGTCCACCAGCTGGCCGTACTTCACCCCGCTGGGGCAGGTGGTCTCGCAGCTCAGGCAGGTCAGGCAGCGGTCCAGGTGCAGCTGCGTGCGCCGCGTCACCGGCGCGCCCTCGAGCATCTGCTTGATGAGGTAGATGCGGCCGCGCGGGCTGTCGAGCTCGTCGCCGAGCAGCTGGTAGGTCGGGCAGGTGGCGGTGCAAAAGCCGCAGTGCACGCACTTGCGCAGGATGGCCTCGGCCTCCTGGCCTTCACGCGTGCCTTGGAACTCGGGAGCCAGATGGGTTTGCATGGGCAGGCGT
>DYOR01000015.1:0-27435 GCA_020720385.1 Rubrivivax sp. | reverse complement strand
GCCTTCACGCGTGCCTTGGAACTCGGGAGCCAGATGGGTTTGCATGGGCAGGCGTAGCGAATGGGGGGTGCGCGATCAGAGATCGGGCATCAGGCGCCCGGGGTTGAAGACGGCATCGGGGTCGAAGGCGCTCTTCATTTCGCGGTGGATGCGCTCCAGCGGGGGCTTCAGCGGCGCGAACACGCCGGGGCTCTTGTCGCGGGCACGAAAGAGCACGGCGTGCCCACCCACCGCGGCCGCGGCCTCGCGCAGCGTGGCCGCCGGGGCGCTGGTGCAGATCCAGCGCTGTGCGCCGCCCCACTCCACGAGCTGCTCGCCCGAGAGCTTCAGCGGCGCGGCGGTGGGCGGCACCGACAGCCGCCACAGGCTGGCCCCGCCCTCCACGGCCTTGGCCGCACTGACGAAGAACTCGTCGCGGTGGTCGCGCAGGCCGTTCCAGAACGACGCGGCGGTGGCGTCGTCGATGCGCTCGCCACCGATGCGCGAATGCGCCGCCTGCACCGCCGCGCGCGCGCCCGACAGGCGCAGCATGAGCGCCCCGCTCCACCAGGCGCTGGCGTTGAGCGGCAGCGGCTGGGCGCCCCATTCGTTGAGCCGCTTGATGGCGCCGGCCTGGTCGGCCTCCAGGCGCAGCGTGAGCGTGGCCGGCGCCACCGGCGAGACCTTGAACGAGACCTCGCAGATCACGCCCAGGATGCCCAGGCTGCCGACGTAGGCGCGCGCCACGTCGTAGCCGGCCACGTTCTTCATCACCTGGCCGCCGAAGGTGAGCTCCTCGCCGCGGCCGTTGAGCACGGTGGCACCGAGGACGAAATCGCGCACGCTGCCCACCGCCGCGCGCGCCGGGCCGGCCAGGCCCGCGGCGACCATGCCGCCCACCGTGCCGCCCGCGGCAAAGCGCGGCGGCTCGAAAGGCAGGCACTGGCCCTTTTCGGCCAAGGTGGCCTCGAGCTCGGCCAGCGGCGTGCCGCAGCGCGCCGTGACCACGAGCTCGGTGGGCTCGTAGCTGCTGATGCCCGCCAGCGGCGTCACGTCCAGCGCTTCGCCGTGCGGCGCGCCGCCGTAGAAGGCCTTGGTGCCGCCGCCGCGGATGTCGAGCACGGTCTTGGCGTGGCGCGCCGCCTGCACCTGCTGGACGAGGCGCTGCATGGCGGGGGGTCGGGGCGTGTTCATGGTGTCGTCGTTCGGCTCGTCGTTCGGCGCGTTCGGGGTGCGGCACTGGGCCCGCGGCCCGCCGCGCTCACCCGCCCTCCAGCAGCGCCGAGGGCAGCAGCCCGCGCGGCACGGTCTTCTTGCCGTACTCGCCGCAGCGCATCGGGGTGGGGATCACCTTGCCCGGGTTGAGCGTCTCGTGCGGGTCGAAGGCGTGCTTGATGGCCATCATCTGCGCGCGCTCCTCGGGGCTGAACTGCACGCACATGCTGTTGAGCTTCTCCACGCCCACGCCGTGCTCGCCGGTGATGGTGCCGCCCATGGCCAGGCTGGTCTCGAGGATCTCGGCGCCGAAGAGCTCGGCGCGGCGCAGCTGGTCGGCGTCGTTCGAGTCGAAGAGGATCAGCGGGTGCATGTTGCCGTCGCCGGCGTGGAAGACGTTGCAGCAGCGCAGCTGGTACTTGTCCTGCATCTCCTTGATGAGCAGCAGCAGGTCGGCCAGGCGCTTGCGCGGGATGGTGCCGTCCATGCACATGTAGTCCGGGCTCAGCCGGCCGGTGGCGGGGAAGGCATTCTTGCGCCCGCTCCAGAAGCGCAGCCGCTGCGCCTCGTCCTTGCTCACCTCGAGCCGCGTCGCGCCGCCGCCGGAGAGCACGTCGAGCATGCGGTCGATCTCCTCGGCCACCTCCTCGGGCGTGCCGTCGCTCTCGCACAGCAGGATGGCCTCGGCGTCGAGGTCGTAGCCGGCGTGCACATGGGCATCGGCCGCGGAGGTCATGAGCTTGTCCATCATCTCCAGCCCGGCCGGGGTGATGCCCGAGGCGATGATCGCGGCCACGGTGTCGCCGGCCTTGCGGATATCGTCGAAGCTCGCCAGGATGCAGCGCGCCAGTTGCGGCTTGGGCACGAGCTTCACGGTGACCTCGGTGATCACGGCGAGCATGCCCTCGCTGCCCACCACCAGCGGCAGCAGGTCCAGCCCCGGCGTGTCCAGGGCCTGCGAGCCGAACTCGACCGGCTCGCCGGCGACGGTATAGCCGCGCACGCGCTGCACGTTCTGCATCGTCAGCCCGTACTTCAGGCAGTGCACGCCGCCGGCGTTCTCGGCCACGTTGCCGCCGATGGTGCAGGCGATCTGGCTGGAAGGGTCGGGGGCGAAGTACAGGCCGTGCGGCGCGGCGGCCTCGGTGATCGCCAGGTTGCGCACGCCGCATTGCACGGTGGCCGTGCGCGCGGCGGGGTCGACCATGACGACCTTGTTGAACTTGGTCAGCGACAGCGACACGCCGAGCGGGTGCGGCAGCGCGCCGCCGCTCAGGCCGGTGGCGGCACCCCGCGGCACCACCGGCACGCTCATCGCGTGGCAGATCTCGAGCACCGCGGCGACCTGCGCCTCGGTCTGGGGCAGCGCCACCACCAGCGGCACCTGCCGGTAGGCGGGGAAGCCGTCGCACTCGTAGGGCACGGTGTCCTCGGTGTGCCAGAGCAGGGCGTGCGCCGGCAGCAGCGCCGACAGCGCTGCCACGACCTCCGCCTGGCGCGTGGCGCGCTGGCTCGCGGCCCGGGTGGCCTGCGGCGGCAAGGGTGCATTCATGGGCGCTCTCCGGGCAGTCGTGCGGGCGGACCGCCCCCACCACGGCGACTGTAGCCCTCCCGGCACGGCGATGGTGGGCGCGGCCGGCTGCGCCGGGTCAAAACGTCTTTGACTTTGCGGCGCGCAATCGCGCGCGCGGCGCGCTCAGCGCTCAGCGCTCAGCGGCAAAGACGGTGAGCACGCCGGTGTAGCCGTAGAGGTGGTGGCGGGCGATCTCGCCATTGGCAAAGAAGCCCACCAGCGGCACGTTCTTGCCTTCGGTGCCGAGCGCGTGCTGGACGATCTTCAGTTCCGCCGAGGGCCCGCCGAAGTGCGGCCCGCCGCGGCCGGAGCAGCTGATGTAGACCGCGCCGCGCGCGCGCAGCGGCGGCCCGCCCGGGGCGTCGAGCTCCTCGCGCAGCTCGCTGCAGATGCGCACCAGGTCGCGCCGCGCCGCGGGTGCGTCGCGCTCGCAGAACGCCAGGCGCATGCCGGGCTGCAGCCGCTCGGCCACCGCCACGCCCTGGCGCGCCGGATCGAGGCCGACGAGGTGGCGCACGCGCGTGTCGGCGCCGAACTGCCCTGCGCGCAACACGGCACTGGCGTTGGCGTCGGTCAGCCCGGCCAGCGTGGCGCGCAGCCGCGGCAGCGCGGTGCGCGGCTCGAGCAGATCCCGCAGCCCCAGGTCGCGCAGCAGGCAGGGCAGGGCCGGCTCGCCGTCGAGTTCGGTGACGACATGGCGCTCGCAGGCCGTGATTCTGCGCGTCGGGCCCACCGGCTGGCAGCCCTGCGTGACACGCGACACGAGGGTGAGCTCGCGCGCGAAGGCCACGCCCGACAGGCCGCCCTGCCACACGCCGTCGGCGATCTGCACGCTGGCGCCGCGCGACGAGGCCAGGCCGCCGAAGAGGTAGCCCGAGACCGTGCGCTCGCTCATCTCGGCGATGAGTTCGGCCAGGTCGGGCGTGGCCGCATCGGCATGCACGAGGGCACTGAAGGGCTCCAGGTGCTGCAGCATGTGCGCGCCCGAAAAGACTTCGAAGCTGCCCGCGGGCAGCGCGGCGAGCATGAGCACCAGCGCCGGCTCGTCGAGGTACTCCACGCCGCCGGCGCAAACGCCCACACCGACGCAGCCCACCCAGGCCACGCCGGGCCAGCGCTGCGCCAGCGCGGCATGCAGCGCCTGCGCCTGCGCGGCGAAGTGGTCGCTGAAATAGACCCAGCCCAGCGTGGGCGGCGCCACGCCCGGCGCGCGCCCGGCGTCGACCTGCGCGGCAGCCTGCGCCAGCGCCTCGCGCCAATCGGGGTGGGCGGCATGGCCGACGAGGAAGTCCGACATCGCCCGGGGCGCCGCGTTGTCCGCGCGGCGTCTCAGCGCGCGCGCTTGCGCGGCGCCGCGGCGCGCGCCGCCTTCGCCGGCAACGCCGCGGCCTTCTTCAGCGTGCTCCCGGCGCTGGCCACGGACTGCTTGACCACCGCGCCGGCGAGGTTGCGCACCGTATCGGCAGCGCTGTCCTTGGCCGCCTTGGCCGCGATCTCGGTGAACTGCTGCGTCAGCGCGCCCCACCACTGCATCGGGTCGATGGCTGCGGGCGCCAGGCTCTCGGGAAGTTTCGCCGAAGCCGGAGCCTTGGCGGTGAGCGCCTGGCGCAGGTCGGCCAGGGGCAGGTTCATGCGCTGCAAGGTGCCCAGGGTCATGCGCTGCACCTCCAGCGCCTGGATCGTGGTGCCCAGCAGCTTGGCGTTGTTCTCGAGCCAGAACTGCACCGTGCGCAACTCCTGGATGCGCTTGTCCAACTCCTCGGGGTCCAGCGTCGGCGCCACCCACTGCTGCAGGCCGGGCAGCGCCCCGCCGGCGTTCTTCATCAGCCCTTGAAGGAACTCGAACCCCGGCACCATCCTGGCCAGATCACCCGCAGCCGCCATCGCCCGCTCCCCGTGGAAAGACCCGGCGACGATTGTGCGCCGGCGCGGCTCAGGTCGGAGCCACCACGCGCTGCTCGATGGCACCGAAGACGCTGGCCCCGTCGAGACCGCGCATCTCGATGCGGATGCGGTCGCCGAACTGCATGAACGCGGTCCGCGGCGCGCCGCTTTCGATGGTCTCGATGGCGCGCCGCTCGGCGATGCAGCTCACGCCCTTGCTCGCGTCCCGGTTGCTCACCGTGCCGCTGCCGACAATGCTGCCGGCGCGCACCTGGCGCGTGCGCGCGAGATGAGCGATGAGCTGGCCGAAGTCGAAGTGCATCTCCGGGCCAGCGTCGGTGAGGCCCGCGCGCCGGCCGTTCCATACGCTTTCCAGCGCCAGGTGCACGCGCGCGCCCTGCCAGGCGGCGCCGAGCTCGTCGGGGGTCACGGCCACGGGGCCGAAGGCGGTGGCCGGCTTGCCCTGCAGGAAGCCGAAACCCTTGGCCAGCTCGGCCGGGATGAGCTGGCGCAGGCTCCAGTCGTTCACCAGCAGGAGCAGGCGCACGGATTCGACGGCGCTCTCGCGCGAGGCGCCCACCTCGACGTCGCCGGTGACGACGGCGATCTCGGATTCGAAGTCGATGCCCCAGTCGGCGCTGGCGAAGACCGCGTCGTCGCAGGGGCCGAGGAAGGCATCGCTGCCGCCCTGGTACATCAGCGGATCGCTGAGCAGGCTCGGCGGCATCTCCGCGCCGCGTGCGCGCCGCACCCGTTCCACATGGCTCAGGTAGGCCGAGCCATCGACCCATTGGTAGGCGCGCGGCAGCGGGGCCATGCAGCGCTGCGGCTCGAAGGCGAAGGCGTGGCGCGCGCGTCCGTCGTTGAGGGCGGCGTAGAGGTCCTCCAGCTGCGGCGAGATGAAGTTCCAGTCGTCGAGCACTTGCTGCATCGTGCCGGCGCTGCGCGCCGCGAAATGCGCGCTGGCCAGGTCGCGCGAGACCACGGCGAGCTGGCCGTCGCGCGAGCCGTCCTTGAGGGTGGCGAGTTTCATGCGGGGGCGGGCCGCGGCGGGCGCGGCCCAGGGAACCTGGGGTGGCACTATTGTGGGGTGCCACCCGCCCCACCCCCCGCCTCGACCGCCGGCCCCACGCCGAGGGCGCGAGCCGCGCGCCGGCGCGGCGCAGCCGGCGTCGTCGCCGCGGTGCTGGTCGCCCACGGCCTGCTGCTCGGTCGGCTGGCGCAGCTGCAGGCGGACGGCGCCGGCCCGCGGCCGCGGCAGCCAGGGATCGCCCGGGTGCATGTGCGGCACATCCCGCCGGCGGCGCGCGCGGCCGCGCCGCCGCGCGACCCGGTCGAAGCGCAACCCGCCACCGCGCGGGCTGCGGCGCCAGCGCCGCGCCCCGTGCCCATCGACGCCGATCGCCCGCGCATCCCGGCACGGCCCGGCCAGGCCGCCCCACCCGTGCAGGCGAGTGCCTCGCCACCCGAGAACGGACGCGACGACGCCGCGGCAACGCAATCCAACGGCATGCGCGTTCCCGTCTACGCCACGCAGCTGCCCCCGCCGGTGACGCTGCACTACGCCTTGCAGCGCGGCCGCTCCAGCGGGCAGGCGGAGCTGCACTGGGCCACCGATGGCGCGCGCTACGAGCTGGCCTGGCGCGGCGCGCTGGCCGGGGTGGCGCTGCCGGCGGCCACCAGCGTGGGCCGGCTCGACGCCCATGGCATCGCCCCCGAGCGTCAGAGCGAAAGCCGCCGCGGCCGCGAACTGCGCGCGGTGAACTTCCAGCGCGACAGCGGGCGCATCACCTTCAGCGGGCCGCAGCGCGAATATGCGCTGCCCCCCGGCGCGCAGGACCGCTTGAGCTGGATGCTGCAGATCGCCGGCGTGCTCGCCGCCGACCCCTCACTGGCGCAGGTGGGTGCGCGGGTGCAGCTCTTCGTCGCCGGGCCGCGCGGCGATGCCGCGCCATGGGTGTTCGAGGTCACCGGCCACGAGACGGTCGATCTCCCCGCGGGCCCGGTGGCCGACGCCGTGCACCTGCGGCGCGAGCCGGAGCGCCCCTACGACACGCGGGTGGACCTCTGGCTCGACCCGGCGCGCCACCACCTGCCCGTGCGCGCCCGGCTGCTGCCGCTGCCGGCGGGCGAGGGCAGCGAGTTCGTGCTCGAAGGCCTGACCGCACCCTGAGCCTGGAATCCCGCGGGCAGCGCGGCAGCACCCATGGCCGACTCAAGCCGCGGGCGTACGGGTCGATATCACGGCATGGTGCTGCCTTCCGCCGAGATCGCTGCGTTCACCTCGACCGGCCTGCTGGCATGGTTTGCACTCGCCTGCGTCCTGGCCTCGGCCACGGCCGTGGCGCTGTACCGCCGGCTCTCGCGGCGCCTGCATTCGCGGCTCGATGCCGCGCACTCGCAACTCGTCGAACTGCGCGCCCGGGACTCGCTCACCGGGCTCATCAGCGGCCCGGAATTCGAGGTGGCCCTGGACGAGGCCGTGCTCGCCTGCGACAAAGGCGTCGCGCCGCTGGCCTTGCTCTACATCGGGCTGGACGACTTCCGCACCCTGAACGACGGCTATGGGCACCGCGTCGGCGACGCCGTGCTGGTGGAGGCGGCCAGGCGGCTGAGGCAGGGCGTGCAGGGTGGGTCGGCGGTGTCGCGCCTGGGCGGCAACGAGTTTGCGGTGCTGCTGCGCACCGACCGCGCGCACTCGGGCGCGGCCGCCGTGGCGCTGCTCGAAACGCTGCAGCAGCCCTACGCCGTGCAAGAGCTCGAGCTGCAACTCACCGCCTCGGTGGGCATCGCCGTCTACCCCGACCACGGTTCGCGCCCTCGGCTGCTCGGGCACGCGGTGCTGGCGATGCGTGCCGTCAAGCTCGCCGGCGGCGGCGCCGTGGCCCACTACGACCCCGCCCTGGGGGTCGACATGCGCGAGCAGGCGCAGATGCTGCAGGACCTGCGGCTGGCCCTGGAGCGCGGCGAGTTCCACCTCTACTACCAACCCAAGGTCGACGCACACAGCCTGCAGGTCACCGCGGCCGAGGCGCTGTTGCGCTGGGAGCACCCCCAGCGAGGCGTGGTCAGCCCGGCGGTGTTCGTGCCGCTGGCCGAGCGCCACGGGCTCATCGCGGCCATCGGCAGCTGGGTCATCGACGAGGCCTGCCGCCAGGCGGCGCAGTGGCGCGACCACGGCCTGCGCATGCGCGTGGCGATCAACATTTCGGGCCACCAGCTGCGCCAGGACGACCTGGTGGAGCAGATTCTCGGCGCGCTGCAGCGCCACGGCCTCCCGCCGGCGCGCTTCACCTGCGAGATCACCGAGTCGGTGGCCATGGAAGACACGCGCCACACGCGCGCCGCCTTTGCCCGGCTGCAGCGCGCCGGGCTGCACATCTCCATCGACGACTTCGGCACCGGCCAGTCCAGCCTGGCGTCGCTGCAGCGCCTGCCCGCAGCCGAGCTGAAGATCGATCGCGCCTTCGTCACCCCGCTGGTCGACAACCCGGGTGCGGCGGCCATCGTGCGCGCCATCGTGCAGATGGCCCACGCGCTGGGCCTGCGCGTGGTGGCCGAAGGCGTCGAGACCGAAACCCAGCGCGACGCGCTGGTGTCCCTGGGCTGCGATGAACTGCAGGGCTACCTCTTCGCCAAGCCGATGAGCGCCACCGCCCTGGCGCTGTGGGCCGACCGCGACGGCGAGGATCTGGCCCGCCCCATGTTCCGCCCTTCGCTCTTCGAGGCCACGGCCCCTTGTCGCTGAATGACTGACGCCCGCGGCCATGGGCTTACGATCAGGGGCACAACCCCTGCGCGATGGTCCCACCCATGCACGAAACCGCGTCCCTGACCGTCGGAAGTTCGCTTCTGCTGTGGCTGCTCGCCACCACCGTGGCCGTGCTGGCGTCTCACGTCGGCATGGGCTGGGCGCGGCTGGCCCGGCGCAAGCCGGGGTTGCGCCAGAACTGGCGCGCCCTGCTCGTGGCCGCGGTCACGCTGGGCACCGGCCTGTGTGCGGTGTTCGTGCTCGGCCAGGCGGCCGAAGTGCAGGCTTTCGCGATCGGCTACAGCGCACTGGGGGCCGGCCTGCTGTGGCTGGGCGCCTGCGCCGGCGGCTTCGTCGTGGCGTGGACCCTGGCGCGCAACCCGCGCTGGTGGGCGCTGCTGGGCAGCGGCGTGCTGCTGGCCGCGCTGAGCACCGGCATTCAGGCCGGTTGGGTGGGCGCGGCAGGGTTCCGGCCGGGTCCGGCCTGGCACACCGAGCTCTTTGCCGCAGCCGCGCTCTTGCTCGTCATCGGGTTGTGCGTGGCGCTGTGGCTGGGATTCTCCGCCACCGTCAACGAGAGCGGCCGGCGCCAGCTCTGGCGCGTCGTCGCTTCCATCGTCGCCGGCTTGACTCTTGCCGGTGCCCATCAGGTGCTGCTCCAGGCCAGCGGGCTGGCGGCGCAGGTGGGCTCGGTCTATGCCAAGGAGATTCCGGGCACGGTGCTCATCTTGCTCGGCGGCGCGCTGCTGCCCATGGTGCTGGCGATGATGGGGCTCGATGTCCACTTCCGCCAGCAACGCCAGCGGCACTCGAGCCGCGGGCCGGGTGCGGCCTTTGCCGGCGAGCGGCAGCGCAAACGGCGCTACGGAAGCTACAGCTAGCCGACACCACCCGAGGCGGCGGCGCGGGTGCGCCCCGGCACCGCGGTGGCCTTCCTACAATCGCGCCATGAACCCGCAGCCCATGGCCTACACACGCGGCGCCGCCCTGGAGGCGCTGCTGCGCCAGCGCATCGTCATCATCGACGGCGCCATGGGCACGATGATCCAGCGCCACAAGCTCGGCGAAGCAGACTTCCGCGGTGCGCGTTTCGCCGACCACGCGCAGGACCTGAAAGGCAACAACGACCTGCTCGTGCTCACGCGGCCGGACATCATCCGCGACATCCACGCGCAGTACCTCGCCGCCGGCGCCGACCTGATCGAGACCAACACCTTCGGCGCCACGCGCATCGCCCAGGCGGACTACGGCCTGGCGCACCTGGCGCGCGAGATGAACGTCGCCGCGGCGCGCCTGGCGCGCCAGGCGGCGGATGCCGTGGCCACCCCCGAGCGGCCGCGCTTCGTCGCCGGCGCACTCGGCCCGACGCCGCGCACCGCCAGCATCAGCCCCGACGTCAACGACGCCGGGGCGCGCAACGTGAGCTTCGACGAGCTGCGCGACGCCTACCGCGAGCAGGCCGAAGGGCTGCTCGAAGGCGGCTGCGACCTCTTCCTGGTGGAGACGATCTTCGACACGCTCAACGCCAAGGCCGCCATCTTCGCCCTCGACGAGCTCATGCACGACAGCGGCGAGCGGCTGCCGCTGATCCTCTCGGGCACCGTCACCGATGCCTCCGGGCGCATCCTCTCGGGGCAGACGGTGGCCGCCTTCTGGCACTCGGTGCGCCATGCGCGGCCGCTGGCCGTGGGGCTGAACTGTGCTCTGGGCGCGGCGGTGATGCGGCCCTACATCGAGGAGCTCTCCAAGGTGGCCGGCGACACCTTCGTCAGCTGCTACCCCAACGCCGGCCTGCCCAACCCGATGAGCGAGACCGGATTCGACGAGACCCCGGCCGTCACCGGCGCGCAGCTGGCCGAGTTCGCCCAGGCCGGGTTCATCAACATCGCCGGCGGCTGCTGCGGCACCACGCCCGAGCACATCGCCGAGATCGCGCGGCGCGTCGGCGCATACCGGCCGCGCTCGCGCCACGATCCCTTGTTCAGCGGCCTGGCGAAAGACTAGATCTCGACCTTGGCGCCGAGCTCGACGATGCGGTTGCTCGGCAGGTTGAGGAAGTCGGCCACGCCGGCGGCGTTGCGGTGCATGCTGGCAAAGACCTTCTCGCGCCACATCGCCATGCCGCTGCCGAAGGTGGGGATCACCGTGTCGCGGCTGAGGAAGTAGCTCGTCTCCATCTCCTCGAGCGCCACGCCCCGGCCCGTCAGCAGCTTCAGCGCCTCGGGCACGTCGGGGTCGTTCTTGAAGCCGAAGTTGAGCACCACGCGCCAGCAGTCGTGGCCCAGCGAATCGACCTCGCAGCGCCGGTCGAAGCCGATCCAGGGCACGTCGTGGTGCGTCACCGTGACGAAGAGGTTCTGCTCGTGCAGGACCTTGTTGTGCTTGAGGTTGTGCAGCAGCGCCGTCGGCGTGGCCCCGGTCTCGGCGCTGAGGAACACCGCCGTGCCGGGCACGCGCAGCGGCGGGCTGACGAAGATCGCCTCGAGGAAGGGTTCGAGCTCGATGGCCTCGTCGCGCATGCGCATGCGCATCAGCCGGCGCCCCTGGACCCAGGTGAGCATGAGGGTGAACATGCCCGCGCCGATGACCAGCGGGAACCAGCCGCCGAGGAGCAGCTTGAGCAGGTTCGAGCCGAGGAAGGTGACGTCGATGGCGAAGAAGAATCCGGTCGCCAGCAGGGCACCGGCCGCGGGGTACTTCCAGCCGTAGCGCAACACGAAGAAGGTCATCACCGTGGTGATGGTCATGTCGATGGTCACAGCGATGCCGTAGGCGCCGGCCAGCGCGGAGGCGCTCTTGAACAGGCCCACCGCCAGGACGATGAAGACGTACAGCCCCCAGTTGATGAAGGGCACGTAGATCTGGCCGGTGTCGCGCACCGAGGTGTGCTTGATGGCCATGCGCGGCAGCAGGCCGAGCTGCATGGCCTGCTTGGTGATGGAGAACGCGGCCGTGATCAACGCCTGCGAGGCGATCACCGCGGCCGCGGTGGCGAGCAGGAAGAGAGGAATCTCGGCCCATGCCGGGGCGAGCGAGAAGAACGGGTTCTTCACCGTCTCGGGCGCGTGCATCAGCATCGCCCCCTGGCCGAAGTAGTTGATCACCAGCGCCGGCATGACGATGCCGTACCAGGCCCAGCGGATGGGTCGCTTGCCGAAGTGCCCCAGGTCGGCGTAGAGCGCCTCGCCGCCGGTGACCACCAGCACCACCGCGCCCAGCGCGACGAAGGCCACGAGCTTGTGCGCGAGGAAGAAGTCCAGCGCATGGGCCGGATTCACCGCGGCGAGCACCGACGGATTGCGCAGGATCTGCGGCACGCCGAGCGCCACCAGGGTGAGGAACCAGACCAGCATCACCGGCCCGAAGGCCTTGCCGATGCCGCCCGTGCCGAAGCGTTGCACGGCAAACAGGCCCGTCAGCACGATCAGGGCCAGCGGCAGGATGGCCTCGTGATACTGCGGCGCGTAGACGTCGATGCCCTCGACCGCGCCGAGCACGCTCATCGCCGGCGTGATCACGCCGTCGCCGTAGAAGATGGCCGTGCCGAAGAGCCCCACCGTCATCAACACCCGGCGCAGCGCCGGCCGGTCCTTCACCGCCGCGGTGGCCAGCGCGAGCATGGCGATGAGGCCACCTTCGCCGTTGTTGTCGGCGCGCAGGATGAGGAGCACGTACTTCAGCGAGACGATCACCGTGATCGTCCAGAAGATCAGCGAGAGCACGCCCAGCAGATTGGCCGGTGTCGGCGCCACGTGCCCGCCGTGGAAGACCTCCTTGAGGGCGTACAGCGGGCTCGTGCCGATGTCGCCATAGACCACGCCCAGGGCGGCAAGGGTCAGCCCGGGAAGGGCCCCGGGGGCGGGGTGGCGGGGGTCGGAGCTCATGAAGGACAGGGTGGGCGATTGTGCCCGCATCGGCCGCGGGCGCCCGGCGGCGCGCGGCGCGCGGCGGCCCTATTCGAAGTTCTCGGCGTCGGGGTCGGTGGCCTCGAGCTCGTAGGCCGCGGCGAGCATGGCCAGGCGGCCGATCACGCCATACATGTAGAAGCGGTTGGGCGCGCTGGCCCCGGGCTTGGCCCCGGGCCGCGGCAACTGCACGCTCTCGGCGAAGGCCAGCGGCACGTAACGCGACGCGGCCGCGCCGAAAGCGTCGTCGCCCGCCTGCTCGGAATGCACGCGGTAGAAGCCGCCGACGACGTAGCGGTCGATCATCATCACCACGGGCTCGGCCACGGCGTCGTTGATGCGCTCGAAGGTGGGCACGCCTTCCTGGATGATCACCTGGCCGGGTTCCTGGCCGCTCGGCGCGCGGCCGCCGCAGCGCGCGCGGCGTTCGGGGTCGTCGAGCTCCTTCACGTCACGCAGGCACAGCACGCCGGTGCCCGAGGCGTTGTCGGCCTTGACCACGACGAAGGGCCGCTCGTTGATGCCGTACTCCTTGTACTTGCGCCGCACCTTGCCGAGCAGGGCCTCGACCTGGGTCTTCACGCAGTCCAGCCCACCGGCGCTGTCGAGATCGACCTGGCCGCACTGCGCATGCAGCGGGTTGATGAGCCAGGGGTCCATGCCGAGCAGCTTGGCGAACTTCTTCGCCACCTCTTCGTAGCTCTGGAAGTGGTGGCTCTTGCGCCGCACCGGCCAGCCCGCATGCAGCGGCGGCAGCAGGTACTGCTCGTGCAGGTGCGCCAGGACGCGCGGCACGCCGGCGCTGAGATCGTTGTTGAGCAAGATGGTGCAGGGGTCGAAGCCCTTCAGGCCCAGGCGGCCGCGCGTGCGCAGCAGCGGCTCGAGCACGAGCTTGCTGCCGTCGGGCAGCGCCGCCGCGGTGGGCGACTTGACCGACCCGTCCAGCGTGCCCAGGCGCACGTTGAGCCCGGCCTGCGTGAAGACCTGCACCATGCGCTGCACGTTCTCCAGGTAGGAGGCGCTGCCGGTGCGGCCATCCGGGATGAGCAGCAGGTTCTTCGCCTCGGGGCAGATCTTCTCGATCGCCGCCATCGCCGCCTGCACCGCCAGCGGCAGCATCTCGTCGGTGAGGTGGTTGAAGGTGCCGGGGAACAGGTTGGTGTTCACCGGCGCGAGCTTGAAACCGGCGTTGCGCAGCTCGGCCGACGTATAGAACGGCGGCGTGTGCTCCATCCATTCGAGGCGGAACCAGCGCTCGATCGCCGGCATCGACTCCAGCACGCGCTGCTCCAGCTCGTTGATGGGGCCGGTGAGTGCGGTGACGAGGTGGGGAACCATGGCGGGGTCTGGCGGGCGGGTCGTGCAGCGATTCTAGGCAGCCCGTGCGCCCGCTGCCGCCGCGCCCGGCGCAAAGAAAAAAAGGGCCACCCGAAGGTGGCCCCGCTGACATCGGCTTGGTGAGGCTACTTGTTGTACGCGGTCTCGCCGTGCGCCGTGATGTCCAGGCCTTCGCGCTCTTCGTCTTCGGGCACGCGCAGGCCGATGGTCAGGTCGACCACCTTGTAGGCGATGAACGCCACCACCGCGGACCACAGCACCGTCACACCCACGGCCTTGGCCTGGATGATGAACTGCGCCAGGGTGCCGGCGGGGTTGGTGCCGGTGGCGCCGGTGACCCAGTCGGTGACGATGCCGGGCCCGCCCAGCGCCTGCGAGTTGAAGATGCCGGTGAGCAGCGCGCCGAGGATGCCGCCGACGCCGTGCACGCCGAACACGTCCAGCGTGTCGTCCGCGCCGAGCATCTTCTTCAGGCCCGAGACACCCCAAAGGCAGGCCACGCCGGCGATGGCGCCGATGACCAGCCCGCCGACGATGCCCACGTTGCCCGCCGCCGGCGTGATCGCCACCAGCCCGGCCACCGCGCCCGAAGCCGCACCCAGCATCGAGGCCTTGCCCTTGAGCATGGCCTCGGCACCGCACCACGTCAGCACGGCCATGGCGGTGGCGGAGAAGGTGTTGATGAAGGCCAGGGCGGCGCTGTTGCCGGCCTCCAGCGCCGAGCCGGCGTTGAAGCCGAACCAGCCCACCCACAGCAGCGAGGCGCCGACCATGGTCAAGGGCAGGTTGTGCGGCGCCATCGATTCCTTGCCATAGCCCACGCGCTTGCCCACCAGGTAGGCGCCGACGAGACCGGCGACGGCCGCGTTGATGTGCACCACCGTGCCACCGGCGAAGTCCAGCGCGCCCCACTGCCAGATCAGGCCGGCCTTGGCGTTCATCGCGTCGACCACCTCGTTGGCGGTGTAGGCATCCGGGCCCATCCAGAACCAGACCATGTGCGCGATCGGGGCGTAGCTGAAGGTGAACCACAGCGTGACGAAGAGCAGCACGGCCGAGAACTTCACGCGTTCGGCGAAGGCACCGACGATGAGCCCGCAGGTGATGGCGGCGAAGGTCGCCTGGAAGACGACGAAGACGATCTCCGGCAGCACCACGCCCTTGCTGAACGTGGCCGCCACCGAGAACTCGCCGCCCGTGGCGTTGGGCGAGAACACGCCCTTGAGGAAGAGCCTGTCGAAGCCGCCGACGAAGGCGTTGCCCTCGGTGAAGGCCAGGCTGTAGCCGTAGACCACCCAGAGCACGGTGACCAGGGCGAAGGTGACGAACACCTGCATGAGCACCGAGAGCATGTTCTTGCTGCGCACCAGGCCGCCGTAGAACAGCGCCAGGCCGGGGATGGCCATCATGATGACGAGCAGGGTGGACACGAGCATCCAGCTCACGTCGCCCTTGTTCGGCACCGGCGCGGCCACCGGCGCCGCGGCCGTGGCGGCGGCAGGCGCGGGTGCCGCGGTGGTGGCGGTGGCCGCGGAGGCCTCGGCCGCCGGTGCCGACGCCGCCGTGTCCGGCGCCGTGCCCTGCGCGAGCACCGTGCCGCCAAGACCCAGGGCGCCCAGGGCGGCCAGGCCCAGGGCCAGGATGGTGATGAGTTTCTTCATGCTGAGGTCTTCCGTGTGGATGGGGCTGCCGGGTCGCTCAGAGCGCGTCCTTGCCGGTCTCGCCGGTGCGGATGCGGACCACCTGCTCGAGTGTGGAGACGAAGATCTTGCCGTCGCCGATCTTGCCGGTGCGGGCCGCGGACTCGATCGCCTCGACGACGCGTTCGACGAGGGCGTCGTCGACGGCCGCCTCGATCTTCACCTTGGGCAGGAAGTCGACGACGTATTCGGCGCCGCGGTAGAGCTCGGTGTGGCCCTTTTGTCGTCCGAAGCCCTTCACTTCGGTCACCGTGACGCCCTGCACGCCAATGGCGCTCAGGGCCTCACGCACTTCGTCGAGCTTGAACGGCTTGACGATGGCAGTCACCATCTTCATGGTCATCTCTCCTCGGATTGCGGGGGTTGCAGGACGGGGTTGCCTTGCCAACGCAGCTTCCGTGCCAAGGTCGCGCAGCCTGCGTGGGGCTTGCGGCGACACGAGAAGACCGCGCCCTGAATCGTGCAACCCCCGTTTGGGGGCCCCGAATGGGTGCGCACCACGGTGGTGCTGGCGCCCGGCAGCGAAGCCTGAGCAGAATCCTCGCCTCTGGACTCGAAAACGCTGGTGCCCATGTCCTTGGCAGTCGTCATGAGCCGCTCGCTCGATGGCCTGGACGCGCCCGAGGTGCACGTCGAGGTGCAGCTGGCCAACGGCCTGCCCAGCTTCACCCTGGTCGGGCTGGCCGACACCGAGGTGAAGGAGTCGCGCGAACGGGTGCGCGCAGCGCTGCAGCAAAGCGGCTTTGCCTTCCCGCACAACAAGCGCATCACGGTCAACCTGGCGCCGGCCGACCTGCCCAAGGAATCCGGGCGTTTCGACCTGCCCATCGCCCTGGGCATCCTGGCCGCCGCCGGCATCCTGGACGCCGCCCGCCTGGCGCAGTGCGAGTTCGCCGGGGAGCTCTCGCTCGCCGGGGAACTGCGCCCGGTGCGCGGGGCTCTGGCGCTGGCCCTGGCCGCGCGCCGCGGGGCGGCGCCGCGCTGCCTCGTCCTGCCCGCTGCCAGCGCCCGTGCCGCAGCCCAGGTGCCGGGGCTGGACGTGCGTGCCGCGGCCACGCTGGCACAGGTGGTCGCCGCCCTTTTGCCCGGCGACGCCTGCGCGCCCCTGCCCGCGGCTGTGCCCTGGCCACGCCAGGCCGCCGCCGCGGGGCCGGATCTGCGCGAGGTGAAGGGCCAGGCCGCGGCCAAGCGCGCGCTGGAGATCGCCGCGGCCGGCGCGCACAGCCTGCTGCTGGTGGGCCCGCCGGGCACGGGCAAGTCGATGCTCGCGCAACGCCTGCCCGGCCTGCTGCCGGCGCTCTCGGACGAGGAGGCCCTGGCCAGCGCAGCCCTGCTCGGGCTCACGCGGGCCGCGGCGCACGCCGGCGTCTTCGGCCAGCGGCCGGTGCGCGCGCCGCACCACACGGCCAGCGCCGTGGCCCTGGTCGGCGGCGGCTCGCCGCCGCGGCCGGGCGAGATCTCGCTCGCCCATGGCGGCGTGCTCTTCCTCGACGAAATGCCGGAGTTCCCGCGCGCCGCGCTGGAGGCACTGCGCGAGCCGCTGGAAACCGGGCGCATCACCATCTCGCGCGCCGCCCGTCAGGCCGCGTTTCCGGCGCGCTTCCAGCTCGTCGCGGCGATGAACCCCTGCCCGTGCGGCTGGCGCGGCGCACCGGCTGCACTCGGCCGCGCCTGCCGTTGCACACCCGAAACGGTGCTGCGCTATCAGGGCAGGCTCTCGGGCCCCTTGCTCGACCGCATCGACCTGCAGGTGGAAGTGCTCGCCGCGCCGGCCGGCGAGTTGCTCGCCCTGCCCGAGGGCGAAGCCAGCGCGGTGGTGGCGGCGCGCGTGGCCGCGGCGCGCGCCATGCAGATGGCACGCCAGGGCGAGCCCAACGCCATGCTCGAGGCGGCGCGCATCGACACGTTCTGCGCGCTCGACGACGCCACCACCCGCTTCGTGCGCAGCGCCGCCGAACGCCTGGGCTGGAGCGGGCGGCGACTGCACCGCTGCCTGAAGGTGGCACGCAGCATCGCCGACCTGGCCGGCGCCGAAGGGCTGAGCACCGCCCATGTGGCCGAAGCGCTGCAGTTGCAGCGCGTGCTGGGCGGTTGACGCAGGCCCTTCAGATCGCCAGCGGGTCGATGTCCACGGCCCAGCGCAGCAGGCCCTTGTGCCGCGCGCGCAGGCCGTGCAGGCCGGGCAGCCAGGCCGCCAGCATGCGCTGCAGGGCGCCGCGCGAGGCCGACTCCACGAGCATCTGCATGCGCTGCACGTCGGCCACCTTGGCCACCGGCGGGGGCACCGGCGGATACAGCGTGACGCCGTCGTGCGCGGCCGCCAGCGCCGCGGCGTCGTGGAGGAAGGCGGTGGCGACCTCGGCCGTGCGCGCGTCGGCGCGCAGCAGCGCCAGGCTGGCAAAGGGCGGCAGGCCGGCGCCGCGGCGCTCCTCGAGCTGCGCCGCGGCGAAGGCCTCGTAGTCGTGCGCCGCGAGCGCCGCGTAGAGCGCGTGGCGCGGGTTCCAGGTCTGCACCCACATCTCGCTCGCCGCGGCCTGGGCGGCGTCGCGGCCGGCGCGGCCAGCGGCCTGCATGAGCAGGGCGAAGAGGCGCTCGGGAGCGCGGAAGTCGCTGCTGAAGAGCGCCGCGTCGGGGTTCACCGCCGCCACCAGCGTGACACGGCGGAAGTCGTGCCCCTTGGCCAGCATCTGGGTGCCGACGAGGATGTCGAATTCGCCCGCATGCACGGCCTGCAGCTGCTGCTGCAGCATGCCGGCGCCGCGCGTGCTGTCGGCGTCGATGCGGCCCACGCGCGCCGCCGGCAGCAGGGCGGCGAGCTGCTCCTGCAGCTTTTCCGTGCCGCGGCCCACCGGCGCGATGTCCAGGTTGCCGCAGTCCGGGCAGGCGCGCGGCACGCGCTCGGCCAGGCCGCAGTGGTGGCAGCGCAGCGTGCGGTCGAGCTTGTGGAAGACGCGCCAGGCGCTGCAGTGCGGGCAGCCGCTCTTCCAGCCGCAGGCGCCGCACTGCAGCACCGGCGCGTAGCCGCGGCGGTTGAGCAGCAGCAGGCTTTGCTCGCCGCGTGCCAGGCGCTGCTCGAGGGCCGCGAGCAGTGCCGGCGCGAGCACACGCTCGTGCTGCACTTCGCGCGGCAACGCGCTCATGTCCACCCGCCGCACCCGCGGCATGGCGCCGCCGCCGATGCGCTGCGCCAGGCTCACGCGCTCGTAGCGCCCTTCGCGCGCACGCTGCCAGCTCTCCAGCGAGGGCGTGGCCGAGCCCAGCACCACGGGCACGCCGAGCTGGTGGCCGCGCCACACGGCGAGGTCGCGCGCCGAGTAGCGCGCGCCCTCTTGCTGCTTGAACGAGGGGTCGTGCTCCTCGTCGACGACGATGAGCCCGAGCCGCGGCATCGAGGCGAACACCGCCAGCCGGGTGCCCAGCACCAGATCGGCCCGGCCGAGGTGTGCCAGCAGCCAGTGGCGCAGGCGCTGCGCCGGGGTCAGGCCGCTGTGCAGGCTGACCATCACCTGCCCGGGAAAGCGCTCGGCGAAGCGCGCCTCGAGTTGCGGCGTGAGGTTGATTTCCGGGACCAGCACGAGGGCCTGCCGACCGCGCTGCAGCGCGGCCTCGGCGGCATGCAGGTAGACCTCGGTCTTGCCACTGCCGGTGACCCCGTGCAGCAGCACCGGTCGGGTCGCCCGGCCGACCGCCTCAACGGCTTGCACCTGCTCCAGGTTGAGCTGTGGCCGGGGCGCTTCGGCCGGGGCGGGCGCACCACTCCAGCGTTGCAGCCGCGCCACGCGGCGCGCCAACTGGGTGTCGTCGAGCTTGCGCAGTTCGGGCGGCAGCACGGCCAGGGCGAGCTCGCCGATGCCGCGCTGGTAATAGGCCGCGGCGAAGGCCACCAGCGCGCGCCAGTCGGCGCCCAGTGGCGGCAGCGCGCTCAGCACCGCCGCCACGGTGCGCAGCTCGCCCGCCGGCGGCATCGCGTCGGCCGCCCGCGGCCACACCAGGCCGGCCACCTCGCGACGCCCCAGCGGCACACGCAACAGCGTGCCCGGCGCGAGCGGCCGCTCACTCGCGTAGTCCAGCAGCCCACCCACCGCCGAATGCCGTGGGGTCTCCACGGCCACCGCGAGCATCGAAGCTGAGGCGATCGCCGACGCCTCGAGCGGAGCCTCAGTCATGCCATTCCGACGTGAAGTTGCGCACGAAACCTCGGCTGAACTTCAATGACATGCGGCAAGTGCATGATTGCAAACAGGTTTTCCAGCTGTCCACCATTTCTGTGGATAACATTGTGGGGAAGCTGCGTCGAGCTTCGCCAAGTGCTTGATTTTGCGCGCACCTGGCTGCACTGCTTGTTTTCGCGGCAGAAGCAAAAGTGCTTCTATATCAAATAGTTAGCACCTAGTCCGGCGATTTCCGAGAGGACCGTTTTCGTCTCTGCGGCGGCCCTGCGCCCGGCTTTGGTTTTGGGGATAAGTCAAGCCCTGAGTGCTCACTTACTCGGCCTTGCACGCCCGCGGTCAGCTCCCGCCGCGTGGGTGTCAGCGCACCAGGCGCTGCCGCCGGGAATGGGCGTGCACCGCATCCACCAGCACCGCCACCTGCTCCGGCGGGGTGAACTGGCTGATGCCGTGGCCGAGGTTGAAGACATGCCCGTCCCAGCCGCGATCGGCGCGTTGCGGCGCGCCGAAGCTGTCGAGCACGGCCACCGCCTCGCGCGCCACCACGTCGGGCGGGGCGAAGAGCACGCTCGGGTCGAGGTTGCCCTGCAGCGCCACGCGCGCACCCACGCGCGCACGCGCCGCGCCGAGGTTCACGGTCCAGTCCAGGCCCACCACGTCGGCGCCGCTGGCGGCAATCTCGTCCAGCCAGGGGCCGCCACCTTTGGTGAAAACGATGGCCGGCACGCGCGCGCCGTCCTTCTCGCGCTGCAGGCCCTGCAGGACGCGGCGCGTGTACTCGAGGCTGAAGCGCTGGAAGGCGCCGTCGGCGAGCACGCCGCCCCAGCTGTCGAAGATCATCACCGCCTGCGCGCCGGCGTCGATCTGGGTGTTGAGGTAGGTCGTCACCGCCTGGGCGTTGACCTCGAGGATGCGTTGCATCAGGTCGGGCCGCGCATAGAGCATGGTCTTCACGCGCCGGTAGTCGCTCGAGCCCGCGCCTTCGACCATGTAGCAAGCCAGCGTCCACGGGCTGCCCGAGAAGCCGATCAGCGGCACGCGGCCGGCCAGCGCCTTGCGGATCGAGGTCACGGCGTCGAACACGTAGCGCAGCTTGGCCATGTCGGGCACGGCCAGGCGGGCCACGGCGGCCTCGTCGCGCACGGGGTGGGCAAAGCGCGGGCCCTCGCCCTGCTCGAAGCTCAGTCCCAGGCCCATGGCGTCGGGCACGGTGAGGATGTCCGAGAAGAGGATCGCCGCGTCCAGCGCATAACGCTGCAACGGCTGCAGGGTCACCTCGGTGGCGCAGTCCACGTTCGTCGCCAGCCCCATGAAGGTGCCGCCGGCCTGGGTGCGCGTGGCGTTGTACTCGGGCAGGTAGCGCCCGGCCTGGCGCATCAGCCAGACCGGCGTGTGATCGGTGGGCTGGCGCAGGCAGGCGCGCAGGAAGTTGTCGTTCTTGAGGGTCGGCCACATGGGGCGAATTATGGCGGCGGGCTGCGCGCGGCCTGGGCGGAGCCGGGCTGCCGCCGCGGCGGCCTTGGTTCGCGCCGCGGCCGCCCCATCTATGGCCGCGCGGGTAGCATCGTCTTGCCCGTCACGGAGGAGCCTCGAATGATTCTTTCCACTCTCGCGCGCCGCGCCGCCCAACTCGCCGCCCTGGCGCTCGCCACGACCCTGGCCGGCTGCGGCTACAACGATTTCCAACGCCTGGACGAACAGACCAAGGCCGGCTGGAGCGAGGTGCTCAACCAGTACCAGCGCCGCGCCGACCTCATTCCGAACATCGTCGCCACGGTCAAGGGCGAAGCCAGCTTCGAGCAGGAGACGCTGACCAAGGTCATCGAAGCGCGCGCCAAAGCCACCAGCATCCAGGCCACGCCGGAGCTGGTCAACAACCCGGAGGCCTTCCAGAAGTTCCAGGCCGCGCAGGGCGAGCTCAGCGGGGCGCTCAGCCGCCTCATGGTGGTGAGCGAGCAGTACCCCAGCCTGAAGGCCAACGCCGCCTTCCAGGACCTGCGCGTGCAGCTCGAGGGCACCGAGAACCGCATCACCGTGGCGCGCAACCGCTACATCCAGACGGTGCAGCAGTACAACGTGCTCACGCGCAGCTTCCCCACCAACCTCACGGCGATGGCCTTCAGCTACGCCGTCAAGCCGAGCTTCACGGTGGCCAACGAAGCGGCCATCTCGGCGCCACCGAGCGTGAGCTTCGACAGACCCGCGGCACCCGCCGCCGCGGCCTCGAAGTAGAGCCGTGACGATCCTGCGCGCCCTGGGGCTGGCATGGGCGCTGCTGTGGGCGGCAGCGGCCGCCGCGCAGGACGTGCTGCCGCTGCCGGTGCTGAGCGCACGCGTCATCGACCAGACCGGCAGCCTGAGCGATGCGCAGCGTGGCGCGCTCGAGGGCAAGCTCGCCGCGTTCGAGGCCGCCTCGGGCCCGCAGCTCGTGCTGCTGCTCGTGCCCACGACACGGCCGGAGGACATCGCCAGCTACGCCCAGCGCGTCGCGGATGCCTGGAAGATCGGCCGGCGCACGGTGGGCGACGGTGTGCTCGTGGTGGTGGCCCAGGGCGACCGCGAAGTACGCATCGAGGTCGCCAAGGCGCTGGAAGGCGCCATTCCGGACCTGGCGGCGCGGAGGATCATCGACCGCGCCATCGTGCCCGCCTTTCGTGCGGGCGATTACGCCGGCGGCCTCAACGCCGGCGTCGACGAGTTGATGGCACGCATCCGCGGCGAAGGCCTGCCTGCGCCCACGCCGCGCGGCGGCGGCCGTGACCAGGGCCTTGCGTTCGACCAGCTGGCGATGTTCTTCTTCGTCGGCGTGCTTCTCGCCGGCGGCCTGCTCAGCGCGGTCTTCGGGCGCCGCCTGGGCTCGATCATCACCGCAGGCGCCGCGGGCGGCCTGGCCTGGTGGCTCAGCGCCAGCCTGCTGCTCGCCGTGGGCGCCGCGCTCGCCACCGTGTTGCTCGTGGGCGTGCTGGGCATAGGCACCGTGCTGCGGCTGGTGGCGATGGGCGCGGGTCGCGGTGGCGGCGGCTTCGGCAGTGGCGGCGGTGGAGGCGGCGGCTTTTCATCCGGCGGCGGCGGCGATTTCGGCGGCGGCGGCGCCTCGGGGAGATGGTGATGCATCGCCTGACACGCATCGCCCGCCACCGCTGGATTGATGAGCGCCAGGTGCGGCGCGTCCTGGACGACGCGGCGCTGGCCCGGCTGCAGGCCCGCCTCGGCGCCAGCGAGGCGCGCCACAGCGGCGAGATCCGCGTGTGCATCGAAGCCGGCCTGCCGCTGGCGGATCTGTGGCGCCGCGCCACGCCGCGCCAGCGCGCAGTGGCCTTGTTCGGCGAGCTCGGCGTGTGGGACACCGAGGCCAACAACGGTGTCCTCGTCTACCTTCTGCTGGCCGAGAAGGCGATCGAGATCGTCGCCGACCGCGCCGTGGCGCGCCTCGTGCCGCCTTCGCACTGGAGCGAAGTGGTGCAGGGCATGCGTGCGGCTTTCGTCGGCGGACACTTCGAGGACGGCCTGGCCGGCGCGATCGCCGCCGTGCATGCGGTGCTGGCGCAGCATTTCGCGCTCGCCCGCGGGCAATCCAATCCGAACGAACTGCCCGACCGCATCGATCTGCGTTGATGTCCTCCTCTGGACTGCTCTCGTGCTCCCGGGGCTAGGGGTTGGCACGATTGCTGCACGGGTGGCTTGCCGCTAGCGTTGCAGGCTGCATGCGCACTGCAGGTGTGCACGAGCGAGCGATTTCTTACCTCCAGAGGAGTTCCGGACCATGATGAACAAGATTTCCCGGCTGGCGCTGGGCGTGTCGGTTGCCGTCGGTTTGCTCGGCGCGCTGCCCGCGCATGCCGGCAAGACCATCGATGCCATCAAGGCGCGCGGCCAATTGGTGTGCGGCGTGCACGTCGGCCTGGCCGGCTTCTCCGCGGCCGACAGCGCGGGCAACTGGACCGGCCTGGACGTGGACGTGTGCCGGGCGGTGGCCGCGTCCCTCCTGGGCGACGCGAAGAAGGTCAAGTGGGTGCCGCTGGTGGCGCAGCAACGCTTCACCGCGCTGCAGTCCGGCGAGATCGACATCCTCTCGCGCAACACCACCTGGACGCTCACGCGCGACGCCTCGCTGGGCCTGTTCTTCACCAACACCACCTACTACGACGGCCAGGGCTTCATGGTGCCCTCCAAGGGCAAGGTGAAGAGCGCCAAGCAACTCAAGGGCGCCACGGTGTGCGTGCAATCGGGCACCACGACGGAGAAGAACCTGACCGATTTCTCGCGCGCCAACAACCTGGGCATCAAGCCCGTGGTGTTCGAGAAGTCCGAGGCCGCCGAGGGCGCCTACTTCGCCGGCCGTTGCCAGGCCTACACCACCGACGCCTCGGGCCTGGCCTCGGTGCGCAACCAGCAGGCCAAGGTCCCGGCCGACCACCTCATCCTGCCCGACCTGATCTCCAAGGAACCCCTGGGCCCGGCCGTGCGCCGTGGCGACGACGAGTTCTTCACCATCGCCAAGTGGGTCGTGTTCGCCCTCATCGAGGCCGAGGAATACGGCATCACCCAGGCCAACGTGGAGCAGATGAAGACGAGCACCGATCCGGTGGTCGGGCGTATCCTGGGCACCAGCGAAGACATGGGCAAGCTCCTCGGCCTGGACAAGGAGTGGGCGGCACGTGCGATCAAGGCCGTGGGCAACTACGGTGAGATCTTCGAGCGCAACGTCGGGCCGAAGTCGCCGCTGGGCCTGCCGCGCGGGTTGAACAACCTCTGGAGCAAGGGCGGCATCATGTACGCCCCGCCGGCGCGCTGAACCCGGGAGGCCCGCACCGACCGATCGACGCGATGGCTGCTGAGCACCGGCCGCCACCCACCGCACGCCGCCCCTGGTCACTGCGCAGCCGCGCGGTGCGCGGCGTGCTGTACCAGGTGCTGGCCATCGCGATCATTGCCCTGGCCGCCTGGTTCCTCGCGCACAACACGGTGGTGAACATGCGTGTGCGGGGCATCCAGAGCGGCTTTGACTTCCTCACCCAGCCCGCCGGCTTCGACATCGGCGAGTCGCTGCTGCCCTACCAGTCGCTGGACGCCTACTGGAAGGCCTTCCTGGTGGGCATGACCAACACCTTGCGCGTGGCCCTCATCGGCACCGTGCTCACCACGCTGCTGGGCACGCTGCTGGGCATCGGGCGCTTCTCGCCCAACGCCCTGGTGCGCGGGCTGTGCTATGGCTATGTCGAGGTGTTCCGCAACATCCCGGTGCTGCTGCAACTGCTCATGTGGTACCTGCTGCTCACCGAGTGGCTGCCCGACCCCGGCGCGCCGATGTCCCTGGCCGGCCTGTTTTTCCTGAGCAAGGGCGGTGTGTCCTTCCCCGCACCCGTGTGGGCCGCGGGCCACGCCTGGGCCGCGCTGGGCGCGCTGGCCGGCGCCGCGGCCGCCGTGCTCTGGGCCGCCCGTGCACGGCGCCTCTTCGAAGCCACGGGCAGGCCTCGCGCCACCTTCCTGCCCGGACTGGCGCTGGTGGTGCTGGGCACGCTCATCGGTTGGGCCGCAGGAGGTGCGCCGAACGACTGGCGCTTGCCCGTCAGCGGCGACGTCGCCGTCAGCGGCGGCGGCGAGATCACGCCCGAGTTCGTCGCCGTGCTGCTCGGGCTCACGCTGTACACGGCGTCCTACGTCGCCGAAGTGGTGCGTGCGGGCATCTCCAGCGTGCCGCGCGGGCAGATCGAGGCGGCCAACGCCATCGGCCTGGCCCGCGGCCAGCAGATGCGCCTGGTGGTGCTGCCGCAGGCGCTGCGCGTGATCATCCCGCCGATGACCAACCAGTACCTCAACCTGACCAAGAACTCCTCGCTGGCGGTGGCCATCGGCTACCCCGACGTGGTCTCCATCGCCAACACCGCGTTGAACCAGACCGGGCGTGCGGTGGAGTGCATCGCCATCGTCATGGCGGTGTACCTCTTCACCTCGCTGTGCACTTCGGCGTTCATGAACTGGTACAACAAACGCTCGGCGATCCTGGAGCGCTGATGGCCGAGACGTTCCAGGTCATCGCCCCGCGCCCCTCGCCGGTGAAGGCCGAAGGCTTCGTGCCCTGGCTGCGTGCCAACCTGTTCAGCAGCTGGGGCAACAGCCTGACCACGCTGGTGCTGCTCGGCTTCTTCGCCTACCAGCTGCCGCCGCTGATCGAGTGGTTCACCTTCAGGGCCGTATGGCGGCCCGACCATGACGCCTGCCAGGCGGCGCGCGGCACCGGCGCCTGCTGGGGCGTGATCGCCGAGAAGTACCGCATCATCATCTTCGGTCGCTACCCGCTGGAACAGCAGTGGCGACCGGCCGCGGCCACCTCGGCCATGCTCGCCTTGCTGGTGGCGAGTTGCATGCGGCCATTCTGGAAGCGCTGGCTGGTGCTGCTGTGGGCCGCCGTGCTCGCCCTCTTCTTCGCCCTCATGGGCGGCGGCGTGCTCGGGCTGGAGCACGTGCCCACCGAGCGCTGGGGCGGATTGCCGCTGACGCTGATGCTGGCCACGCTGTCGATGATGCTGGCGTTCCCGATCTCCGTGTTCGTGGCGCTGGGCCGGCGCAGCACGCTGCCCGCCATCCGCACCTTTTGCGTCATCTACGTCGAGCTCATCCGCGGCGTGCCGCTGATCAGCGTGCTCTTCATGGCCAGTTTCATGTTCCCGCTGTTCATGCCGCCGGGCCTGAGCATCGACGTGCTGCTGCGCGTGCTCGCGGGCATCACCCTCTTTGCCGCGGCCTACATGGCCGAGATCGTGCGCGGCGGGCTGCAGGCGATCCCACGCGGCCAGCTGGAGGCCGCGGATTCGCTGGGCCTGAGCTACTGGCAGGCGCAGCGCAAGATCGTCCTGCCGCAGGCGCTGGCGCTGGTGGTGCCGGGGATCATGAACAACTTCATCTCGCTCTTCATGGACACCTCGCTGGTGACCATCGTCAGCCTGTACGAGCTCATGGGCTCGATGAGCATGGCCCTCAACGGCGACGCCAACTGGCGGCCTTTCATGGTCGAGGGCTATCTCTTCATCGCCGCCATCTATTTCACCGTCTGCTTCGCCATGAGCCGCTACAGCCTGTGGATCGAAAAGCAGCTGCGCCGCAGCACCAACCGTTGAGCCCCTTCATGGCCGAATCCATCATCCAGTTCGAGAAGGTCAACAAGTGGTACGGCAACAGCTTCCACGTGCTGCGCGACATCGACCTGGACGTGGCCAAGGGCGAGCGCATCGTCATCTGCGGGCCCTCGGGCTCGGGCAAGAGCACGCTCATCCGCTGCATCAACCGGCTCGAGGAACACCAGGAAGGCCGCCTGGTCGTCGACGGCACCGAGCTCAGCGATGACGTCAAGGCCATCGAGCGCGTGCGCCGCGAGGTGGGCATGGTGTTCCAGCAGTTCAACCTCTTCCCGCACCTGACGGTGCTGGAGAACCTGACGCTGGCACCGATGTGGGTGGGCAAGATGCCCAAGGCCGAGGCCGAAGAGCGCGCCATGCAGCAACTCAACCGCGTGCGCATCGCCGAGCAGGCGGCCAAGTACCCGTTGCAGCTCTCGGGCGGGCAGCAGCAGCGCGTGGCCATCGCCCGTGCGCTGTGCCTGACGCCCAAGATCATGCTCTTCGACGAGCCCACGTCGGCGCTCGATCCGGAGATGATCAAGGAAGTGCTCGACGTGATGATCGAGCTTGCCGGCCAGGGCATGACCATGCTGTGCGTGACCCACGAGATGGGCTTCGCCAAGGCGGTGGCCAACCGCGTGATCCTCATGGACCAGGGCCAGATCGTCGAGGAGAACTCGCCCGACGAGTTCTTCGACAACCCGAAGAACGAACGCACGCGCGACTTCCTCTCGAAGATCCTCGGGCACTAGTACTGCGACACCGAGATTTCGAAACATGAAAGCGCGCCTTCGACCCGATGG
>DYOR01000120.1 GCA_020720385.1 Rubrivivax sp. | reverse complement strand
AGCCACTGAGCGCGGCGCTGCCGGCCAGGGCGGCCGAAACAGAGGCCAGACGGATGATGAAGTCGCGGCGGTTGGCGGGGTGGGATAAGGTCAGGCGCTCCGGTGAAAGCCACGGGCAACCTGCATGCATTGCGGTCACCCAGACCCGCGACTCTGCTGGCCGGCCATGTCCGCTGCGTGACGTCGGCGCTCAGGGCCTCTCGCCGTGGTCCATGCGTCGCTCGAATTGTTCCAGCAGCGCAGGCAGGTCGGCCACGGTGTCGATGACCGCATGCGCACCGCCGGCCAGCAGTTCGCTGCCGACCCGCTGGCGCAGGGCCTCGCGCTCGGCGGGGCTGGCCGCCTCGTACTGGGCCAGGGTCCAGCCCGCGGGGCTGCCCGACAGCGTCACGCCCACCGTCCACATGCCGGCGTTGCGGCCCTCGGCGATGCCGGGCAAGGTGTCGTCGACCTTCACGCAGTGCGCTACCGCACCCACGCGCAACTGGAGCACGCAGTCCAGCGCCATCCACGGCCCCGGCCGGGCGCCGGCCTCCAGGTCGTCGGCGCAGACCGTGCAATCGGGTACATAGCCCTGCTCGGCAGCCAGCCGCATCAGCCGCAACATGACCTGGCGCGGATAGCCGGTGGTCGAGCCGATGCGCAGCCCCTGCTCGCGCAGCACGTGCACGGCCTGCAGCACGCCCGGAATCATGGCGCTGTGCACGCCGACGCGCTCCACCTGCAGCGGGATGAAGGTGTCGTAGATGTGGCGCACGTCGTCGCCGTTCATGGCGCGTCCGAAGCGCGCCTGCCAGCGTGCACCCACCACGGGGTCGCGGCCCAGGGCCTCGATGTGCTGCCACTTGCCCAGGCCCATCGGGCCTCGGGCCTCTGGCAGGCTGAGGTCGAAGTCGAACGCCGATTTGAAGGCGTCGACGAAGATCTGCGTCGGCGCGAAGGAGCCGAAATCGACGACCGTGCCGGCCCAGTCGAGGATCACGGCTTCGAGGTGTTTGTGCATGGCAGTGGATGCGGCAGGTGGAGGATTCGGCTCAGGCACGCGGCAGCACGCCCATGTCGCGCAGCGTGGCGCCGATGGCGGCCACGACCTGGTCCATGTCGTGCGGCGTCAGGGCGCCGATGCAGCCGATGCGGAAGGTCTCGATGCGTGTCAGCTTGCCCGGGTAGAGGATGAAGCCGCGTTCGCGCACGCCTTCGTAGAAGGCCTGGAAGTTCCAGGCCGGGTGCGCGGGCGCATGGAAGGTGACGATGATCGGCGCCTGCACTTGCGGCGCCAGCAAGGGCCGCAGGCCGAGGCCGCGCATGCCTTGCACGAGCCGGCTGCAGTTGGCGGCATAGCGCTCGCCGCGCGCGCCGCAGCCGCCTTCCTCAAAGTACTGGGCCAGCGCCTCGGCCAGCGCCACCACGACATGCGTCGGCGGCGTGAAGCGCCACTGCGTGGTGCGCTCCAGATAGGCCCACTGGTCGTGCAGGTCCAGCGCCAGCGAATGGCAATTGCCCGCACTGGCCTGCATTGCCTGCCGGCGAACGATCGCGAAACCCATGCCGGGCACGCCTTCGAGGCACTTGCCCGAGGCCGCGATCAACGCGTCGAAGGGCAGCGTGCGCGCGTCGACGGGCAGCGCGCCGAAGGAGCTCATCGCGTCGATGATCAGCGCGCGGCCACGGGCTGCCGTCACGCGCGCGATTTCGGCCAGCGGGTTGAGCACGCCGGTGCCGGTTTCGCAGTGCACCACCGCGACATGGGTGATGGCGGCGTCGGCGGCCAGCGCGGCGTCGATGGCCGCCGGGTCTATGGCCTGGTCTTCGGGCGTGGGCAGGTCGACCGCTGCGCGCCCGAGCACGCCCAGGATCCTGAGGATGCGCGCGCAGTAGGCGCCCTGGTTGGGCACCAGCACCTTGCCATCGCGCGGCACCAGGGTGCCCAGTGCGGCTTCCACGGCAAAGGTGCCGCTGCCCTGCAGCGGCACGCAGACGTGGCTGTCGCCGCCGCCGGCGATGCCGAGCAACTGGCTGCACAACTCACCGGTGATGCGGTTGAAGGCCGAATCCCACGAACCCCAGTCGTGCAGCATGGCCTGCTTGGTGCGCAGGGTGGTCGTCAGCGGGCCGGGTGTGAGCAGCAGGGGGTCGAGGATCGGGCGCATGGCGGGTGATGGGGTCGGGGTCGGAAGGCAGGGCCTCAGCGCGCAGCGTGGCGCCAGGCCTGATGTCGTCGCAGCAACAGGCCGCTCAGGCCGGTGTGCAGCAGGCTGAAGACAGCCGTGGTGAGGACGATGAGCGTGGCCATGGCTGCCGCGGGGCCGACTTCACCGGCCTCGTCGAGGTTGAGGATGGACACCGCGGCCGGCAGGGTCGCCGGTGCATACAGGAAGACCAGCGCCGAGACCGTGGTCATGGCGTTGATGAAGAGGTAGCGCGAGATCTCCAGCACCGCCGGCAGGCATACCGGCAGCGTGACGCGCCAGAAGGTCTGCACCCGCGAGACCTTCAACGAGGCCGACACCGCCTCGAACTCACGGTCCAGGCTCTTCAGCGCAGTCAGCGCGGTCAGGTGGCAGGCCGAGTAGTAGTGCACCACGTTGGCAATCACCATGATGGCCAGGCTCTTGTACAGCCCGCCGACCGGGTTGTCGGGGTGGTTGAAGAACAGGATGTAGCCGATGCCCAGCACCAACCCCGGCACGCCCATCGGCAGCGAAGCCATGCCTTGCACCGTGCGGTGCAGCAGCGAGCTGCGCGAGCCGGTCTTGTCGAGCAGGTAGGCGGTGACAAAGATGAACGGCGTGCCGGCCAGCGCCGTCAGCAGCGCGATGCGCAGGCTGTTGAAGTAGGCATCGGCCACGCCGGCCTCGGCCAGGCCGTAGGTGTAGTGGCGCGCGGTCAGGCTCAGGTTGTAGGGCCACAGGCTGATCACCGACGTATAGACCGCCATGCCCAGCACCGCCAGCATCGCGCCGGCCACCAGCGCCGCGTACAGCAGCAGCGGTGCGTCACGGCGCCAGTCGGGCCGGGGCTGGTAGGGCACGGCGCGCGCCGTCATGCTGGCCTGCTGGCGGCGCTGCACCTGCTGGTCGACGATGAACGACATCAGCACCGGTGCCAGCAGCACCAGCGCCACCACGGCGCCGCGGCCGAAGTTCTGCAGGCCGACGGCCTGGATGTAGATCTCCACCGCCAGCACCTTGAAGTTGCCGCCGATGACCTTGGGGATGCCGAACTCGCTGACCGAGTAGGCAAAGACCAGCATCGCGGCGCTGATGAGCCCGTACTTGGCCGCCGGCAGCGTGACGGTGAGAAACTTTCGCCAGCGCGTGGCCGACAGCGCATCGGCGGCCTCGTACAGCCGGGCATCGGCCGTGGCCAGCGCGACGATGAGCACCATCAGCGCGTGCGGGAAACTGGCAAACACGGTGGCCATCACGATGCCCAGCGGCCCGTAGATGCTGGTTTCTCCGAGCCAGGACTTGAGCAGCCCCTGGGTGCCGAACCACTGGATGAAGGCAATCGCCGCCACCAGTGAGGGCCCGAACAAAGGCAGCAGCCCGAGCGTGCGCCACAGGCCCTTGAAGGGCATGCACGAGCGCTGGATGGCATAGGCATAGAAGAAGGCCGCGGGCACCGTGATGGCCGTCACCGCCAGCGCCACCCACAGCGTGTTCCAGACCGCTTCGGCCATGCCGGGGGTGGCCACGAAGTCGGCAAAGCGCTGCAGGCTGAAGCGGCCGTGCTCGTCGAGCAGGCTGCGTCCCAGCAGCGTGGCCAGCGGCAGCGCCAGAAATACGGCCAGTGCCAAGCTGGCCCCCAGCAACAGCAGCGTGGCGCCGTCGAGTCGCTCGGCAAAGCCGCGGCGCTGCGTGGACTGCAGCGGCAGCGCCGTGCTCACGATGGCTCGGGCATCGGCTGCAGGCGTTCGGCCGGCAGCCCGATGCGGATCTGCGAGCCGACCCGAATCGGCCGACCAGCCAGGTAGTTGCTCGCGAACTGGGCCTGCAGCGGCGGCACCTTCGCGCCCAACGGGCTGAGCGTGACCAGCGAATAGGCACCGAGAAATTCGCAGCGCTCGACCGTGGCCAGCGTGCTGTTCTCGACCGCGTCTAGCACGTCCAGCAGGCTGATGGCTTCCGGCCGCAGGTAAAAGCGGTAGCGGCGGCCGGGCTGCAGCGTGGCCTGGCAGCGCAGCCGCAAGCCCTGGCAGTCGACATGCCCGGCGTCGATCGCCGTGGCTTCGATGAGGTTGCCGCGGCCGATGAAGTCGGCCACGAAGGGGTTGCTGGGCTGGTGGTAGATGTCCTGTGGCGCACCGGTCTGCTGGATGCGGCCGCTTTGCATCACGACGATGCGGTCGGCCATCGACAGCGCCTCTTCCTGGTCGTGCGTGACCATCAGCGTGGTCACGCCCACGGCCTGCTGCAGCTTGCGGATCTCGGTGCGCAGCCGCACGCGCTCGATGGCGTCGAGCGCCGACAGCGGCTCGTCCAGCAGCAGCAGCCCCGGCCGCGTGGCCAGCGCGCGCGCCAGGGCAATGCGCTGCTGCTGGCCGCCCGAAAGCTGCGCCGGGTATTTGTTCTCGGAGCCCGGCAAGCCCACCAGCAGCAGCATCTCGTCGACGCGCTGGCGAAACGCCTCGCGCCCGGCGCGCCGGCTGTTCAGGCCGTAGGCGACGTTCTGGCCGACGTTCAGGTTGGGAAACAGCGCGTACGACTGGAAGACGATGCCGTAGTCGCGCGCCGCCGGCGGCAGGCGCGAGATGTCGCGCCCTTCTTGCAGGATGCGGCCGGCGTCCTGGCGCTCGAGCCCGGCCAGCGTGCGCAGCAGCGTGGTCTTGCCACAGCCCGACGGGCCCAGCAGCACCAGGAACTCACCACGCTCGACGCCCAGGTCGACGTCGTCCAGCGCGACGAAGGCACCGAACTGCTTGCGCAGGCCCTGCATCTCGATGTGTGCCACGTGCCGCTCCGGGTTGCCCGTGCGAGAGCTTTGCTGTGCCGCTCTTGATGGGCCTACTTGCGCGGCTCGGATTTGGCGGCGTAGCGTTTTTGCCATTCGGTCAGCACGGCGTCGCGCTGCTGGCCCATCCAGCGGAAGTCGTTCTTCACGAGGCGTTGCTCGTAGTCGCTGGGCACGTACTTCAGCCGCGTCGCCAGGCCCGGGATGGCGGTGATCGCGAAGTTTTTCGCGTACAGCTCGTTGGCCTCGCGCGTGGCGGCCCAGTCGGCCAGCTTCTGCGCGGCTTGCAGCTTGGACGTGCCCTTCACGATGGCGATGGACTCCAGGTCCCAGCCCAGCCCCTCCTTGGGGAAGATGACGTCGATCGGGGCGCCCTTGGCGCGTACCGTGTTGGCGCGGTATTCGAACGAGATGCCGACCGGGAATTCGCCGGCGCCGGCCATCACGCAGGGCTTGGAGCCCGAGTGGGTGTAGACGGCGACGTTCTGATGCAGGCCGTCCATGTAGTCCCAGCCGCCCTTGTCGCCGAAGATCTGCAGCCAGGCGGTGACGTCGAGGAAGCCGGTGCCCGATGAGCTGGGGTTGGGCATCACGACCTTGCCCTTGAATTCGGGCCTGAGCAGGTCTTTCCAGCTTTCGATCTTGGGCAGGCCTTGCTTGACGGCCTCGGCCACGTTGTAGCAGATGGCCGCGCCCCAGACGTCCATGCCGACCCAGCTCGGTGGGTTGGCCGCCGAGCGAAAGCGCGGGTTGATGGCCTTGAGGTTGCCCGGCGCATAGGGCTGCAGCATGCCTTCGCGCTCGAATACCACCATGCTCGACGCGGCCACGCCCATGATCACGTCGGCCACCGGGTTGTTCTTCTCGGCCAGCAGCTTGGCCGTGACGATGCCGGTGGAGTCGCGCGTCCACTTGATCTCGATGTCGGGATGCGCCTGGTTGAAGGCCGTCTGGTAGGCCTTGAGCTGGTCGGTTTCCAGCGCGGTATAGACGCTGAGCACCGTGGTGGCGGCCTGCGAAGGCAGCGCGGCCAGGGCAGCGAGCGCGGCCGGCAGCATGGCATGGACAAGGGTCTTGAACTTCATTGGAAAGGCTCCTTCGGCGGGGGACGGTGAGCACACCGCCACGAGACGGTCACGCGCCTGTGTCAGGCTCGCAGCCGGCGGCGGCGGTGGTTGCGAATGCAGCAACGGCACCCAGCCTAAGAGCGTGGTGTGTCAGATTGTTGACAATCGACAATCCGCCGCGGTGCCCTAGAATTTCCAGCGTCCTCCACCCATCGGTTTCTCATGAACCCCGTGCACGCCCGCAACGCCGAACAGACGCTGGCCCTGGTCCAGAGCACCTCACTGACGCGGCTGGTGGCCGAATCGGTGGAGGGCCTGATCCTGGCCGGCGAATTGCCGCCGGGGCACAAGCTCAACGAGATATCGCTCTCGCAGCGCTTCGGCATTTCGCGCGGGCCGCTGCGCGAGGCCTTTCGCTCGCTCGAAGAAGCCGGCCTGATCCGGCAGGAAAAAAACCGCGGCGCGCAGGTGCGTGAGATCCGGCTGTCCGAGGCCGCCGACATCTACGACGTGCGTGCCGGGCTCGACGCCACCGCCGGCCGTCTGCTGGCCCCGCGTATCAGCCAGGAGCAGCTGCACTCGCTGCGCGAGATGACCCAGGCCATGAAGAGCGTGCGCCCCGACGCGGTGGACCGCTTCCACGAGCTCAACCTCGGGTTTCACGACCGCATCGTGGCCATGACCGGCAACGCTGTGCTGGTCGACCAGTACCGGCGGCTGACCAAGCTGCTGGCGCTGTTCCGCCGCCGCAACCTGCTGGCGCCGATGGCCATCCCGCACTTTACCGAAGAACACAGCGCCATCGTCGACCTGCTCGCCGCGGGCGATGGCCGCGGTGCCGCCGAGGCCTTGTTTGCCCACGCCCAGGGCGGCCGCCAGCGCATGCTGAGCGACGGTGAACTGGCCGGCGCGCCCAGTGCAACCTGACGCCCCTGCGGGCCAGGCCGCAGCCCACGGCGCAGGCCCCGACCGTGCCGAGGGCGACATCAACCTCGGCCAGCGCCGCCAGGCCTGGCAGGATGCTCATCTCGACACCGCCACGCGCGAATTGCTGGCCGAGGACGCGCGCTGGTTTCTGCACCAGTCGATGTCCACGCCGTGCCTGAACGCGCTGGCCGGTGCGCAAGGCGCCTGGCTCACCGACACCGCGGGCCGCCGCATCCTCGACTTCCACGGCAACAGCGTGCACCCCATCGGCCACGGCCACCCTGCCGTGCTGGCAGCCATGCAGCAGGCGCTGCAGACCTTGCCCTTCAGCCCGCGCCGCTATACGAACCGGCCCGCCGTCGAGCTGGCGCGCCGGCTCTGCCAGGCCGCGCCGATGCCCGGTGCCCGGGTGCTCTTCGCGCCCGGTGGCACGTCGGCGGTGGGCATGGCCTTGAAGCTGGCGCGGCTGGCCACCGGCCGCTTCAAGACGCTGTCGATGTGGGACGCCTTCCACGGCGCGTCGCTGGACGCCATCTCGGTCGGTGGCGAGGCGGTCTTTCGCCGTGGCATCGGGCCGCTGCTGCCGGGCAGCGAACATGTGCCGCCGTTCGACCCGGGGCACTGCGTGTTCGGCTGCGGCGGCCACTGCGCGCTGCGCTGCGCCGACTACGTCGAGCACTGCCTGCGCCAGGAAGGCGATGTCGCGGCGGTCATCGTCGAGACCGTGCGCAGCACCGATGTGCAGGTGCCGCCGGCCGACTACTACCGCCGCCTGCGCAGCGCCTGCGACCGCCACGGCGCCTTGCTCATACTCGACGAGATCCCGATCGCGCTGGGCCGCACCGGCTACTTGTTTGCCGTCGAACGCTACGGTATCGAACCCGACATGATCGTCCTCGGCAAAGGCCTGGGCGGCGGCAGCATGCCGCTGGCCGCCCTGCTGGCGCGCGAGGGCCTGAACGTCGGTACGCAGGTTTCGCTGGGCCACTACACGCACGAAAAGAGCCCCCTGGCCTGCGCCGCCGGCCTGGCGCTGCTCGACGTCATCGAGCAAGAAGGCCTGCTTGAACGCAGCCACCGGCTGGGGCAGCTCGCACTGCAGCGCCTGCGCGAGCTGACCGCCGAGGTGCCGGGCGTGGTCGAGGTGCGTGGCGCCGGACTGCTGATCGGCATCGAGCTCGACGACCCTGACCGCGCCGAAGCGGTGCTGTATCGCTGCCTGGCTGATGGGCTTTCGTTCAAGGTCGGCCAGGGTCAGGTGCTGGTGCTGGCGCCGCCGCTGAACGTGGACGAGACCGACCTGTTCTGGGCCCTGGACTGCGTGGCTCGCGCCTTGCGCGCACCGGTCGGCAGTTAAAACCGGCTGCCGATGGCCGGCCCCGACAGCAGTCTGCGGCCCGAGGTGCTGCTGGCCGTGCTGCTGGCGGCGTTGATGCACGCCGGCTGGAACGCGCTGATCCGCGGTGCACCCGACAAGGCGCTGTTCACCGTATTGCTGCACCTTTGCAGCGCGCTGCTGGCCCTGGTGGCGCTGCCCTTCGTGGGGCTGCCGCACGCCGACAGCGCGCCGTATCTGGCGGCCTCGGTGCTGCTGCACATGGTCTACATCGCGCTGCTGACGCGCGCCTACGACGGCGCGCAACTGGCGGTGAGCTACCTGTTCATGCGCGGCCTGGCACCGTTGCTGGTGTGCCTGGTTTCGGTGACGCTGCTCGGCGAGACGCTGTCGATGGCATCGTGGCTGGGCCTGGCCGGCATCCTGCTGGGCGTGCTGCTGATCGCGGCGGCCGGCGACCAGGCACCGGGTCAGCTCTTGCGCCAGCGCGCTGGCCGCGCGGCGCTGCTCAACGCGGTATTCATCGCCGCCTATACGCTGGTCGACGGACAAGGCGCACGCCTGTCGCGCAATGCGCTGGGCTACGCGCTGAGCCTGGCGCTGCTCGAGCCCATCCTGATCGTGGCGCTGCAACTGCGCCGTCGCCCGCAGGCCCTGCTGCAGTACGCGCGGCAGCACTGGCCGGCGGGCCTTGCCGGTGCCGCGGTGGCGACCTCGGCCTACGGCATCGTGATGTGGGCGATGACCCAGGCACCGATTGCGCTGGTGGCCGCGCTGCGCGAGACCTCGGTGGTGTTTGCGGTGCTCATCGGCAGCCTGTGCTTCAACGAGGGCCGCTTGCGCGTGGGCCTGCTCGCCGCCGCGGCGGTGGTGGCAGGCGTGTTGTTGCTCAGGATCTGATCTGGCCTGAGCCAGTTCCCGGGCCGTCAGCGCGTGGCCGCCGCAGCCAGCTCACCACCAACGATCGAGCGGCCCGACGCCACGGGTCGTGGGGATGGGCTGCGCAAGGGGTTTGCGGGACCGATGCAATCGGCCCGATGACAAGGGATACCCCGCAGACGACGCCCAAGAGAGACGGATTT
>DYOR01000119.1 GCA_020720385.1 Rubrivivax sp. | reverse complement strand
GAGAGGCCGCGGCTCCGAGCCCAACCGCTCGGGCTCGGGCGGCCCCGCGCAGCGCCGGGTGCTCAGCCCTCCCGGCGCAGGGCCGGGAAGAGAATGATGTCGCGGATGCTCGGGCTGTCGGTGAGCAGCATGATGAGGCGGTCGACGCCGATGCCGCAGCCGCCGGCCGGCGGCATGCCGTACTCCAGCGCGCGGATGAAGTCGGCGTCGTAGTACATCGCTTCCTCGTCGCCGGCTTCCTTGTTCGCCGCCTGCGCGGCAAAGCGCGCCGCCTGGTCCTGCGCGTCGTTGAGCTCGCTGAAGCCGTTGGCGATCTCGCGCCCGGTGACGAAGAGCTCGAAGCGCTCGGTCACCGCCGGGTTGGCGTCGGAAGCGCGCGCCAGCGGCGAAACCTCCACCGGATAGTCGACGATGAAGGTGGGGTGCCAGAGCTTGTCTTCCACCGCCGCCTCGAAGAGGCCGAACTGCAGCTCGGGCAGGCCCCAATGCGCCGGCGGCTCCTCGCCCAGGGCGCGCAGCTTGGCGTGCAGCACGGTGGCATCGTCGGCTTCCAGCGGCGTGAGGCCGGCGTGCTCGACCAGCGCGTGGCGCACCGTGAGCCGGGCGAAGGGCTGGTCCAGCGCCACCGGCCGGCCGCCGTAGCTGATCGCCGCCGTGCCCATGGCCGTGCGCGCGGCGTGGCGCAGCACGGCCTCGGTGAAGTCCATCAGGTCGTGGTGCGTCCAGTACGCCGCATAGAACTCCATCATCGTGAACTCGGGGTTGTGGCGGACGCTGATGCCCTCGTTCCTGAAATTGCGGTTGATCTCGAAGACGCGCTCGAAGCCGCCGACGAGCAGGCGCTTGAGGTAGAGCTCGGGGGCGATGCGCAGGAACATCTGCTGGTCGAGCGCGTTGTGGTGCGTGGTGAAGGGCTTGGCGTTGGCGCCGCCCGGAATGGGGTGCAGCATGGGCGTCTCCACCTCGAGGAAGCCGTGCTCGACCATGAAGCTGCGGATCGAGCTCACCGCCTTGCTGCGCGCGACGAAACGCGCGCGCGCCGTCTCGTCGGTGATCAGGTCGACGTAGCGCTGGCGGTACTTCTGCTCCTGGTCGGTCATGCCGTGGAACTTGTCGGGCAGCGGGCGCAGGCTCTTGGTGAGCAGGCGCACCTTCGTCGCCTTCACCGAGAGCTCGCCGGTCTTGGTGCGAAAGAGCGTGCCCTCGCAGCCCAGGATGTCGCCCAGGTCGAGCTGCTTGAATTCGGCCAGCGCGCTCTCGCCCACCGCGTCCTGGGTGACGTAGATCTGGATGCGGCCGTGTTTCTCGCCGAAGGAGCCGTCCTGCAGCGTGCCGAAGCAGGCGCGGCCCATGACGCGCTTGAGCATCAGCCGCCCGGCCACGGCCACCTTGACGGCCTGCGGCTCGAGCTCCTCGTTGGGCACCTGGCCGTGTTTGTGGTGCAGGTCCGCGGCGTGGTGCGTGGGCTTGTAGTCGTTGGGGAAGGCGATGCCCTGCGCGCGGATGGCGGCGAGTTTGTCGCGCCGCTCGGCCATCAGCTGGTTGGTGTCGGGGGCGTTGGGCGACGCGGCGGGCGGGGTGTGGGAGGACATCGGGAGAACCGGAGTGGAAAGGCGATTTTAGGTGGCGTGCCGCGGGGCGGCCATGCGCCGCGGCGGCGCCCGGCGTGGCCCGTGTGCGCACGGGGCTGCCCATAGAATCGGGGCCGCCTCCTGGCGCCCTGCGTGGTGTGCCGTGGTGGCGCTCCTCCTCGCGTCTTGCCGCGCCCTTTCTCACCCACCATGGCCTTCACGCTGCGCGGCGGCACCGCGCTTTACGCCGGTGCCACGCTGCTCGACCGCCTGCTCGGGCTGCTCTTGCTGCCCCTGCTGGCGCGCGCCATGCTGCCGCAGGACTACGGCGCCTGGACGCAGATCGGCGTGACCACCGGCCTGCTCATGCCCGTGGTCCTCTTCGCCACGCCCACGGCCATCGTGCGCTGGTTTGCCCGCGCCGGCACGGCGGCGGGGCGCGCACGCCAGTTCCTGCGCCTGGGCCGCGTGGCCTTGCTGCTCTTCGTCGCCTGTGCCGCCGCGGTGTGGGCGGCGCGCATGCCGGTGGCCCGGCTGGTGTTCGGCGAGGCCGGCCGCGACGTGCTCGTGCCGGCGCTGCTCACGCTGCTGGCGGCGGATGCCGCGGTGGAGCTGGCCAACGCCTGGCTGCGCGCAGCGGGACGCATCGACGCCGTGGCCGGTGTGCTGGTGCTGCGCAGCGTCCTGCGTTTCGGCCTCGTCTTTGCCCTCGTGGGCGCGGGCGGCGTGCCGCTGGCGCGCTGGCTGGGCCTTTACGCCGCCGGCCAGTGCCTCTTCGCCCTGGCCGTGCTGGCGGCGGCCTATGCCTTGTTGCGGCGCGGCGCGGTGGCGGGCGCGGAGCCCGGCGCAGCGCCCGCCGCAGAACCGGCCCTGCGCGACATCCTCGTGTTCTGCGCGCCGCTGGTGCTGCTGGCCCTGTTCACCTCGTTCAACCTGGTCTTCGACCGCTTCCTGCTCGTGCGCCTGCTCGGCCTGGACGCGGTGGCGGTGTACTCTGCCGCGGCCTCGCTGTGCGGCGTGCCCGCGGTGTTCTACGCCGTGCTGGGCTTCACCATCTTTCCCGTGCTCGCGCGCCAGTGGGGCGAGGGCCGGCGCGACGAGGCCGCGCGGCTGACGACGCTGGCGCTGCTCGTCTTCGTCTTCCTGTGCCTGCCCGTGGCGCTGGTGCTCGCCCTTCTCGGGCCGACGCTGCTGCCGCTGCTCACCACGAGCTCGTACGCGGCGGCGCCAGCCGTGTTTGCCCTGCTCGGCCTGTCGGTGGCGGCTTTCGGCATGTACCAGATCCTGCTCTATGCCTTGCTGCTCGACGGGCGCAGCCGCCAGGTGCTGCTGCTCGCGGTGGTGGCGGCGGCGCTCAACGCAGGGCTCAACGTGCTGTGCACGCCGCGCTGGGGCGCCAGCGGTGCGGCGGCGGCAGCGGCGGCGGCGAACGCCGCGATGCTCGCCTGGGCGGCGCGCTGGGCCGCCCACGTCATGCCCTGGCGCTTTCCCTGGGCTGCGCTCGGCGCGGCGGCGCGCGGCGGCGTGCTGGCGGCGCTGCCGCTGGCGCTGACGCTGTGGCTCGCCCCGGCGCTGTCGTGGGGCGTGGTGGGCGCGGCGCTGCTGCTGGGCAGCTTGATCTACCTCGGGCTGGACTGGGCCCGCCCGGGCTCGATCGCCCGTATGCTGCTCGCGAGATGAGCGCCGCATGAACTCCCCCGCCTTCGAGACGCAGTATTCGCTGAGCCAGCGGCAGTACCTCGCCGGCGTGGACTTCTACACCTGGACGCGCCACTTCCACGTGCTGCGCGACCTGTGCGAACTCGAGACCGGCGACATCCTCGAGGTGGGCACGGGCGACGGCGTGGTGCGGCGTTGCCTGCAGCCGCTGGTGCGCAGCTACACCGTGGTCGACGTGAACGCGCAACTGCAGCCCGATGTGCTGGCCGACCTGCGCGAGCCTCAGCCCGCCCTGGCCGGGCGTTTCGATGCCGTCGTTGCCACCGAGGTGCTCGAGCACATCCCTTTCACCGACCTGCCGCTGTGCCTGCGCCACCTGCATGGCTTCGTGCGCCCGGGCGGCCGGCTCTACCTGACGCTGCCGCACCGCAAGGGCCACATGCTCGTGGTCACGCCGCGCCAGCGCCTGCTCAAGTGGCGCTTCCCCGTCGGCCTGACGAGCCTGGCCGAGGCCTGGAACCGCTTCGTGCGCCGGCGCATCTGGATCGACCCGCACCACTGCTGGGAGATCGGCGACGGCCGCGTGCGCCGCGCCGACGTGCAGGCGCGCCTGGCCGCGGCGGGCTGGCAAGCGGAGCGCTTCGCCGAGCTGCCCTATTGCGACTACTGGGTGCTGCGCGCGGTGGACGCGCCGGCGCCGTGAAGGTCCTGCTCGTCACCTACTACTACCCGCCCATGGGCGGCGCCGGCGTGCAGCGGGCGCTGAAGTTCAGCAAGTACCTGGGCGACTTCGGCGTGCAGGTCTCGGTGCTGGCGGCACACAGCCGCGACTACGTGCACGACGCCTCGCTGCTCGCCGAGGTGCCCGCCGCACTCGCCGTGTGTCGCGTCGAACACCGGCCCTGGCTGGAGCGCGTCATGAGCCGGCGCCAGCGGGCGAGTGCCGCCCCTGCCGTTGCGGCCGCCACGGCGGCGGGGCCCGGCACGGGTTCGTCCGCCCGAGCGGGTCTGCGCGATGCCGCGCTGCGTGCCTACGCCGCCTTGCACTTCCCCGACGACCGCGCCGGCTGGGCGCGCCGCGCTTTCGCCCAGGGGCGCTCCCTGATCCGCAGGCAGGGCATCGAACTCGTGCTGAGCACGGCGCCGCCGATGTCGGCGCACTGGCTGGGCATGCGCCTGGCGCGCGACGCGCAGCTGCCCTGGGTGGCCGACTACCGCGACCTGTGGACCGACAACCCGGGCTATGCCGCGCCCGCCTGGCGCGCGGCCATCGATCGCCGCGCCGAGGCGGCCTGGCTGCGCCGCGCCGCCGGCGTGGTGGCGGTGACGCCGTCCTGGCGCGAGCGCTTCGCGCGCCAGATCGGGCCGATGTGCCCGGTGGCGTTCATCCCCAACGGCTACGACGAGGCCGACTTCAGCGCCGCCGCACCGGAGATTCGCGGCGATGGCGTCTTTGCCGCGGCCGCGGCCGCGCCTCGCGACGATGTCGTCTTTCGCCTCGTGCACACCGGCACCTTCTACGGCCCGCGCGACCCGGCGACGCTGCTCGCCGGCATCGAGCTCTACCTGAGCCGCGCCGCCCCCACCGCGCGGCCGCTGCGCCTGCGCCTGGTGGGCAACATGGGGGCGCGTTTCGCGCAGGGCCTGCGGCAGTTCGAGGCGCGGCACCCCGGCGTGATCGAACTGCGCGCCTACGTGCCGCACCACCAGGCCATCGCCGAGATGCGCGCGGCCGATGCGCTGCTCCTGGTGGTCGGCGCCGGCCAGGGCACGCGCGCCAGCGAGGTCGTCGCCGGCACGCTGCCGGGCAAGATCTTCGAATACCTGCGCGCCGCGCGGCCGATGCTGCTGCTGGGCGACGAGCGCGGCGACGCGGCAGCCCTGCTGCGCCGCCACGGGCAGGGCGAGGTGGCCGACGAGGCGCGGCCGGAGGCCATTGCCGCGGCGCTGCAGGCGCTGGTCGACGCCGCGCCCGCCACGCGCCAGCCCGCGCCCGCGCCCGCCGCTGGCGTGGAGCGTTTCGAGCGCCGCGCGCTGACGGGCGAGCTGGCGCAGTTCCTGGCGACATGCCGCGAGGCCTGGCGTGGCTGAGATCGAGCGCACGCCATGAAGCCGCACCTGTGCCTGCTCGGCGACGCCAACAGCGTGCACGTGCAGCGCTGGGCGCGCGAGATGCTGGCGCGCGGCTTGCGCGTGAGCGTGGTCACGGCGCGGCCGGCGCCCATCGCCGGCGTGGGCGAGCAGGTCGTGCTGCCGCCGGTGGCCCGCCCCAGCGACTGGCTCTGGCGCGTGGGTGCGGCGCAGCGCGCGCTCGACCGGCTCGCGCCGGACATCGTGCACGCCCACTACATCACTTCCTACGGCTACCTTGCGGCGCGCTGCAGGCAGCGGCCACGGGTGATGACGGCCTGGGGCAGCGACCTGCTCGTCACGCCCAAGGGCCGCCCGCTGATGCGCGCGCTCACCGGCTGGACGCTGCGCCGCGCCGACCTGGTGACGGGCGACTCGGCCGACCTGCTGCAGGAGATCGCCTCCTATCGCCCCAAGGCGGATCCGCTGCTCGTGCACTGGGGCGTGGAGCTGGCGCGCTTCGCCCCCACGCCGTGGGCGGACAAGCCGCGCCTGGAGATCGTCAGCCTGCGCAACTGGGAACCCAATTACCGGATTGCCGCCATCGTGCAGGCGCTGGCCGAACTGCGCCGGCGCCGGCCCGAGGCAGCGGTGCATCTGCATCTGCTGGGAGGCGGGCCGCTGCGCGAAGCGCTGGCGCAGCAGGTGCATGCACTCGGCGTGGAGGACGCGGTGACGCTGCACGGGCGGCTCGACGACGCCGGCATGGCCGCGGTGCTGGCGCGCTGCAAGGTCTCGGTGTCGGTGCCGCTGAGCGACGCCACCTCGGTGTCGGTGCTCGAGAGCATGGCCTGCGGCCTGGCCGTGGTCGCCAGCGACCTGCCGGCGAACCGCGCGTGGCTGGGCGATGAACCGGGTTTGCTGTTGGCAGGCGAAGACGACGCGGCCCTCGCGCGGGCCCTGGCCGAGACGCTGGAAGCCCTGTGGCACGACGACGCGCGCGCCGAGCGCATCGGCCAGGCGAACCACGCACGCATGCGCGCCGAGGGCAGCCGCGCGGCGCAGATGGACCTCATGGCCGCGCAGTACCAGCGGCTGCTCGCCGAGGCTGGGCGATGAACGCGCAGCGCCTCGTCAGCATCATCGCGCCCTGTCGCAACGAGCGCGTGCACATCGCCGCCTTCTGCGCCGACGCACTGGCGCAGCAGTTGCCCGCCGGCTGGCGGCTGGAGCTGTGCATCGCCGACGGCGGCAGCGACGACGGCACGCGCGAGCAACTCGCGCTGCTCGCCGCAGCCGACGGGCGCGTGCGCTGCATCGACAACCCCGGGCGCATCGTCTCCACCGGCCTGAACCGGGCGCTGGCGGCCGCCGGCGGCGAGGTCATCGTGCGCATGGACATCCACACCACCTACGCCGCGGACTACGTGGCGCAATGCCTGGCCGCGCTGGCCCAGACCGGCGCCGACAACGTCGGCGGCCCCTGGCGCGCCGAGCCCGCGGCGGGGGCCGGGCCGATGGCGCAGGCGGTGGCGGCGGCATTCCAGTCGGCCTGGGTCGCGGGCGGGGCGGCCTCGCGCCGGCTGGAACACGCCGGCTGGGTCGACACGGTGTACCTGGGTTGCTGGCCGCGCGCCAGCTTCGAGCGTTTCGGCGGCTTCGACGAGAGCCTCGTGCGCAACCAGGACGACGAGCACAACCTGCGCATCCGCCGCGGCGGCGGGCGCATCTGGCAGTCGCCGCACATCCGCAGCCGCTACCGGCCGCGCGGCGCGCTGCGCCAGGTGTTCTCGCAGTGGTTCCAGTACGGCTATTGGAAGCCCTTCGTCATCGTCAAGCACCGCCAGCCGGCCTCGCTGCGCCACCTCGTGCCCGCGGCTTTCGTGGGCCTGCTCGCGCTGGGCACCGTGCTCGCGCTGGTTGGGGGCCCGGCCTGGCCGCTGGGGGGGCTGGCGCTGGCCTATGGGGCGGCCGTGCTCGGGCTGAGTGTGGCCGTGGCCCTGAGCGCGCGCCTGCCGTTGGCGGTGGCGGCACGCGTGCCGGTGGTGATCGCGGCCTACCACCTGGGCTACGGCCTGGGCTCGTGGCCGGGCTGGTGGGACGCGCTGCGCGGGCGGGTCGGCCGCACGCGCTTCGGCGCGCTGACCCGCTGAACCTGCAGGACCCGCATGTCCGAGACGCCCGACCCGTCCGAGACGCCAGACGCCGCCTGCGACGAGCGCGACGCCCTGCGTCAGCGCTACGCGCGCCGCGACGTGCCCGCGGGCCGCTACAGCCTGCTCGACCCCGCCGCGCTGCGCGAGCGCCAGGCGCGCCAGCGCGCCCTGGCGCGCATGCTCGTGGCGCAGGGTCACGCGGACGTGGCCACGCTGCGCCTGGCCGAGGTCGGCTGCGGTCACGGCAGCAACCTGCTGGAGATGCTGCAGATGGGCTTCGCGCCGGAGAACCTGCTGGGCATCGAACTGCTGCCCGAGCGCCTGGCCGCGGCGCGCCGCGTGCTGCCCACGGCGACGACGCTGTGGCTGGGCGACGCCTGCGAGGCGCCCGTGCCGCCGCGCAGCCAACACCTCGTGCTCGCCGCCACGGTCTTCTCGTCGCTGCTCGACGACGCCTTCCAGCTGCGTCTGGCCCGGGCGATGTGGGACTGGGTGGTGCCCGGCGGCGCGGTGATCTGGTACGACTTCAGCGTCGATAATCCGCGCAACCGCGATGTCCGCGGCGTGCCGCTGGCGCGCGTGCACGAGCTCTTCCCGCAGGCCCGCATCGACGCCTCGCGCCTCACCCTGGCGCCGCCGCTGGCGCGTGCGCTGTGTCGCCTGCACCCGGCGTTGTACGGGGTGTTCAATGCGCTGCCCGTGCTGCGCACCCACCTGCTGGCCTGGATCGCCAAACCCGAATGAGCCCCGCATGACCCAGCCTGACCTGCCCTTCCTGCCCTTTGCCTTGCCCGAGATCGGCGAGGAGGAGATCGCCGAAGTCGCCGATACGCTGCGCTCGGGCTGGGTCACCACCGGCCCCAAGGCGCGGCGCTTCGAGCAGGACTTCGCCGCCTTCCTCGGCGACGAATCGCGTGGCGAGCTGCTGCACTGTGTCGCCGTGAATTCGGCCACTGCCGGGCTGCACCTGGCGCTGGAAGCGCTGGGCATAGGCCCCGGCGACGAAGTCATCACCACCACCCACACCTTCACCGCCACCGCCGAAGTGGTGCGCTACCTGGGTGCCGACGTGGGTCTGGTGGATATCGATCCGGCCACGCTGAACATCGATGCGGCGGCGGTGCAAGCCGCCATCACGCCGCGCACCAAGGCGATCATCCCGGTGCATTACGGCGGCCTGGCGGCCGACATGCCGGCCCTCCATGACATCGCGCGACGCCACGGCTTGAAGGTGGTGGAGGACGCGGCGCACGCCCTGCCCACGACCTGCGGCGGCCAGCTTGTCGGCACGCTGGCCAGCGACGCCACCGTGTTCAGCTTCTACGCCAACAAGACCATCACCACCGGCGAGGGCGGCATGCTGGTGACGCGCGACGCCGCACTGGCCCAACGCGCGAAGACCATGCGCCTGCACGGCATGAGCCGCGACGCCTTCGACCGCTTCACCGCCAAGGTGCCGAGCTGGTACTACGAGGTCGTGGCGCCGGGCTTCAAGTACAACCTGACCGACATCGCCGCGGCGCTGGGCATCCACCAGCTCAAGCGGGCGCAGGTGTTCCAGCAGCGCCGCGAGCAACTCGCCGCGGCCTACGACCGGGCCCTGGCCAGTCTGCCCGTGGTGTTGCCGCCGCGGCCCGCCGCGGGGGACAAGCACTCGTGGCACCTCTACGTGCTGCGCCTGCTTGATGCCGCAGGCATCCACCGCGACCGCTTCATCGAGCGCCTCTTCGAGGCTGGCATCGGCTGCAGCGTGCACTACATCCCACTGCACCTGCACCCCTACTGGCGCGACCGTTACGGATTGCGCCCCGAGATGTTCCCGCACAGCCAGCACGCCTACGAGTGCATGGTGAGCCTGCCGCTGTACACGCGCATGACCGAGGCCGACGTCGAGCGCGTGGCCGCGGCGGTGCGTGC
>DYOR01000118.1:8402-9630 GCA_020720385.1 Rubrivivax sp. | reverse complement strand
CGCACGGTGAAGCCGGCTACCCGGCTGACGAACGCGTCGCCCTGAGCACGCAGGTACGGGCGGCGCACTGGCAGGCGTCGGCAAACGAATCCGGCCGCAACCTGTTCGCAGCGCGCAACAGCACGCGCCAGTTCTGACGCCAGACCCCGGGCCCGGCGCAGCCGGATCCGGGTCTTCGGCGCCACGGCGTCAGGCCAAGGCCTGCGCCGCGCTGTCGCGCACGAAGCGCTCGATCAGCGCCATGTCGGCCAGCGGCTCCAGGTCGGCCGCCGTGCCCCGGCCACCCGTGGGCACGGCCTGCAGCGCAGGGCCATCGGCTCCGGGGCTCGCGGCCTGAAGGCGGTGCTCGCCGCCGCAATTGCGGCAGTACACGGTCTGGCCGGCGCGCTGCTCGCGTCGCACCACCAGGGTGGGGCCGCACATCAGGCACTGCTGCAGCGGGATGCCGTCGTCGCTGTGGCCGGCAATGTGGTCCAGCAGCCCTTCGGACCCGAGTGCAACGAAGCTGCGTCCGAGCGCTGCGTCCCACTGCGTGCCCAGGCCGGAGGTGATGCGCTCCAGGGCCGTTTCCACCGGCATGCCGGCGCGGTAGGGCCGTGTGCTGGTCATTGCATCGAAGGCATCGCACAGGGCCACCACGCGCCCGGCGTAGGGGATGTCGTCGCCCGCCAGGCCGCACGGGTAGCCCTGGCCATCGAGCCTTTCGTGGTGGGTGTGCACGGCTTGCAGCGCCCAGCCCGCCAGCGGGTGGCCGGCCAGCAGCCGGGCGCCGACATCGGGGTGCGTGCGGATGACGGCGTACTCCTCCTCCGAAAGCGGCCCCGGCTTGCGCAGCACGGCGTCGGGGATGCCGACCTTGCCCAGGTCGTGCAGGAAGGCGCCGATGGCCACGCGGGCGCAGACCGACTTGGCGCTGCCGGCTTGCTCGCACAGCAAGGCGGCGTAGCGCGACACGCGCCACAGGTGGCCGCCGGTGTAGGGGTCGCGCGCCTCGACGACCCAGGCCATGGCCAGCAGGCTGGCCAGCAGGGACTGGTTCTGATCCGCAGCGATGGCCGCTGCATCCGGCGCCGGATGGGACGGTGCGGGTGCGGCTGGCGCCCGGGTGAGGAAACTCCACAGGCTCATGCGCGCCCTCCTTCGGCCGGGCTCGCGCCCAGGATCACCAGTTCGAAGCGCCCAGCGTGGCCGTAGATGCGATCCACCAGAGCCGGCCAGGCGGCAATGA
>DYOR01000118.1:0-8302 GCA_020720385.1 Rubrivivax sp. | reverse complement strand
AAGCGCCCAGCGTGGCCGTAGATGCGATCCACCAGAGCCGGCCAGGCGGCAATGACACGTTCGATGGGTCGCACCGGCAGGGCGTGTTCGGTGCTGCCGGGCAGCAAGAGGCGCTTCATGCGGCCCCGCCTTGCTTGCCAGGCACCGGGGGCAGGCCGAGCTTCGCCGCCTCCGCATCTGTCAGGCGGTCCAGGTCGGTCGGGACATCCAGGTCCCACAGGGTCTCCAGTTCACGCACGCCTATGCCTGCCTCGTGCGCGCGGGCACGGGTCTCGGACATCACCGACGCGGTGCTCCAGCGCATCTCGCGGAACAGCGCGGGCTGAGGTTCGCGCAGGCCCACCAGCACGTAGCCGCCGTCTTCGGCGGGGTAGAACACCGCCTCGTCGCCAGCGAGCAGTGCCACGGCCGCCTGTCGAAGGTGCTGCGCGGTCAAGGGCGGGCAGTCGGTGCCGATCAGCAGCAGCGGGCCGGCCACGCAGTGCAGCCGGAAGGCGGTGTGCATGCGCTCGCCGAGGTCGCCGCTCGATTGCACGAGGCAGGCCACGCCGGCTGTCCGGTGCAAAGCCCGGAAGAAGCGATGCCGCGCATCCGGCGCACACCACAGCGTGACTGTCCCCAGGCCGGCATCGAGTGCCGTGCGCACCGCCCGCCGGGTCAGCTGCCGCTGCAGCCGTGCGGCACCGCCCGCCCCGAGCGCCGGGGCCAAGCGTGTCTTGGCCAGCCCGGGCAGCGGCGCCTTGGCGAGGATGGCGACCTGAACCTGTCGCAGGTCCTGAAGGTCGGGCCGAACCATCGGGTCCGGCGGGAGTTCAGCGCGGGCGGTAGCCATACTGGATCGCCAGTTCGCGTGGGTCGGCGCCGAGAAAGTAGGCCGCGCGCAGGCGCCACATGACGAAGATGGTGCGCCACACGCCGTGATGCTCCCAGCGCCGCGCCGAGGTCGTGACGCGATCGCGCAGGCAAGCCGGCGGGCCTTGCCGCTTGAGGGCGCGCGACATCGCGATGTCCTCCATCAGCGGCAGGTCCGGGAAGCCACCGACGCGCCGGAACAGGTCCTGCCGTACGAACATCGCCTGGTCGCCGGTGACGATGCCGGTCCAGCGCGAGCGCAGGTTCATCATTGCGGACACCAGCCGCAATGCAAAGCGAGGGCTGGCTATGCGCACGTCGAAACGACCCCAGGCGAACGGACCCAGCGTGGCGCGCCGCACCAGGGCGTCGGCGTTGTCGGGCAGGGTGGTGTCTGCGTGAAGAAAGAGCAGCACGTCGGCAGGGCAGGCCGCCGCGCCGGCATTCATCTGCGAGGCGCGGCCGCGCGGCGCCAGCAGGGCCAGGTCGGCGTGCTCGCGGGCGATGGCCAGGGTGTCGTCCTGGCTGCCGCCATCGACCACCACCACCCGGGCGCCGCGCCGCCGGAACATGTCCAGCGCCTGCAGGCGGGCGGCCAGCGACGCGGCCTCGTCGAGCACCGGCACCACGATGCACAGGGCCGGCCTCACCGGACCACCCTGCGCACTGCGCGCTCCGGGATTCGGGCTTGGGAGCGGCCCGGCGCCCTCATGCGCTGGCCTCCTCGGCCATCTTGGTGTCCTGGTGCCAGGCGAGTGTGCGGTGGTCGAAGCCGGCTTGCAGGGTGGGCTTGATCACGGCGAAGTAGGGGGAGACGTCGAAGTCGCGCGGGGCGAACAGGCTGTGGTGGCGCACGTGCAGGATCTCGTCCATGCAGCTCGGGCACAACGGGTCATTGGAAGGCACGTTCTCGACGATCGGCAGGATCGGGTAGCGCACCGACTGGAAGGCCTGGGCGATCAACGTGGAGCAGATGGCACGCGTCGGGTCGCCGCTGCCCAGCGCCAGCATGCGGCGGCGCCAGCGCACCGGCACCGGCGGCGTCGGCAGCAGATAGCGCGCCAGGTCGATCACGTTCTTCAGGTCGTACTGGTGTCCCAGCCGGGCCATCGCGTGGCGCACGAGGGCATCGATCTCGCTGCCGTCCAGGCCGACCGGCCGGCACACGCGGCAATGCAGGCCGGCGTACTCGGCCACGCTGACCACGCGCACGCCTTCGCGCAGATCGGCCTCGAGAAAGCAGCGCGGTCGCCCTTGCGCGTCCACCAGGCCGCTGGCGTCGCCCACGTACAGCGCCGCGTGCGACCAGGTGGACTGGGTCAGGTACTTGATTGCCACGCTGAAGCGGCTCTGGCCTTCGACCAGCAGCACGTCGCCTGGCTGCAGGCAGGCCATCAGGCGTACCGGGTCCGTCGGCGCGGCCAGGCTGTGGGTGTGGTGCGTCTGGCTCAGGTAGTGGCTCAGGCGCTCGCCGAGCCAGCGCGTGATGGGGTCGAGGAGGGCTGCCATGGTGTGTCGGGACGGTCCAACCGGTCCGGTCAGCGGGCGTCGTTGAGCGCCCAGTCGTAGTCCAGGAACGCCAGCTTGTAGCGGCCGGCGCGGACCTCGGCCTGGGCCTGCGGCGTTGCGCCCAGCACCTCGGCATGGCGGGCGAACAAGGTCTGCAGCGAGTCAAAGCCTTTTTGCCCGCGCTCGAAGTCCTTGCGGTACCAGTCGAATATCTTCGACACCGAGAGCGTTGCCGTGCCGGCGTCGAAGCGGTTGCGCGAGCGGTCGGAGAGAAAGCGGCGCATCGCGTCGTCGAGCTGCGCGTCCAGGCGCTCGGCGACGAAGGCCTCGTTGCGCAGCATCGGGCAGCCGATGGAAGCGCAGACCACGGCCACATGGATACGCGGGTCGTCGAACACGCCGGGCGCGCGGATCATCTCGTGTTCCACCTCGTCGAGCGAGCGCTCCTGGCCGAGCAGTTGAAAGAACTTCTTTTTCCACGGGCTCTGGACGAAGCTGCCCAGGTCCTTGATCGACTTCAGATCCGGGTAGCGCGTGAGGATCAGCTCGACCGTGAAGGCGTTGTAGGCGTTGATGAGGAAGGCCATTTGCTGGGCCTTCGACCAGGCGCCGTAGCTGGCCAAAGAGACGGCCGACAGGCTGTTCAGGTACGCCTTGAGCGCGGCGCGCTGCGTCTGCAGGGCCGCGTAGCGCACGGTCGATGCGTTGCCGCCTGCGGCGACGAGCACATGCTGGCGCAGCAGCGCGTCCCAGCCCGCGTGGCCATGGTCGAAGCCGGGCCCGCCGGACTGGGCCCCGCTCGGGGCCATGCGGCCCAGCAGTGCGAGTGGCAGGGTCGCGATCAAGCTGCGACGGCGCCAGGCCTTGGGGTTCGCGGGGCTCGGGCTCGTGTAGGTCATGGGTCGTGTGTCCCGGATCAAGCCCGCCGCCAGGCGTGGAAGCGCTCCACCCAGGCCAGCAGCGCCTGCGGTGCGTGGGCGCGTTTCCAGTTGCCGGCGGCGTACTTGTTGGCCTCGGCCAGCGTGGGGTAGGTGTGGATGGTGCCGAGGATCTTGTTCAGGCCGATGCCGTGCTTCATCGCCAGCACGTACTCGGCCAGCAGGTCGCCGGCATGTTCGCCGGCGATCGTCACGCCCAGGATGCGGTCCTTGCCGGGCACGGTGAGCACCTTCACGAAACCATGCGCCTCGCTGTCGGCGATGGCGCGGTCCAGGTCGTCCATGCCGTAGAGCGTGACCTCGTAGGGGATTTTCTTCTCCTTCGCCTCGATCTCGTTCAGGCCGACGCGCGCCACCTCGGGCTCGACGAAGGTCGCCCAGGGGATCACACGGTAGTCGGCGCTGAACTTCTTGAACGGATCGAAGAGCGCGTTGACGGCCGCATACCAGGCCTGGTGCGCTGCGGTGTGGGTGAACTGGTAGGGCCCGGCCACGTCGCCCGCGGCATAGATGTTCGGGAAGTTGGTCTGCAGGTAGCCGTTGACCTCGACGGTGCGGCCGGTGGTGACGCCCAGTTCCTCCAGGCCGTAGCCCTTCAGGTTGGCCACCCGGCCCACGGCGACGAGGATGGCGTCGAAGGGGATGTGCTTTTCTTCTCTGTCGGCTTCGACGACAAGCACCTTCTCTGGCCCGCTGCCCTGCACACGAAGTGCCTTGTGGCCGGTGAGCACGGTGATGCCCTCGGCGCGAAAGCGCGCCGTGACCAGCTCCGACACTTCCGGGTCTTCGCGCACGAGGATGCGCGGCAGCATCTCGACCTGCGTCACCCGCGACCCCAGCCGTGCGAAGGCCTGCGTGAGTTCGCTGCCGATGGGGCCGCCGCCCAGCACCACCAGGCGCTCGGGGCGCTGGCGCAACTGCCAGACGTTGTCCGAGGTCAGCAGCTCGGAGGGGCCCAGGTCGGCGAGCCCGGGGATCGGCGGCACAAACGGCCGCGCCCCGGCCGCGATGACGATGGCGCGCGTGGTGAGCGTCTCGACGCGCCCATCGCGGTGGGTGACCTGCACCTCCCACGGCGACACGATGCGTGCCGTGCCCTGCGCCACGTCCACGCCCAGGCCCGTGTAGCGCTCCACCGAGTCGTGCGGTTCGATCTGCTTGATGACGCGCTGCACCCGTTCCATCACCTCGCCGAAGTCGAAGTCGGCGGTGGCGCCACGCATGCCGAACTCCTGCGCGCGTTGCACGTGCGAGAGGAACTTGGCCGAGCGGATCAGCGCCTTCGACGGCACGCAACCCGTGTTCAGGCAATCGCCTCCCAGGGCGTGTTTCTCCACCAGCGTGACCTTGGCCTTGATGGCTGCGGCGATATAGGCGGTGACCAGCCCGGCCGAACCGCCGCCGATGACGACGAGGTTGCGGTCGAAGCGGGCCGGCTTCTTGAACCTGGCGTAGACCTTGCGGGCCTGGAACAGGTCGATGAGCTTCTTGGCGATGAGTGGGAACACACCGAGCAGCACCAGCGAGCCCAGCACGCCGGGCGAGACGATGCCCGACAGGGATTCGATGCGCGCCAGCTGCGTGCCGGCGTTCACATAGACCAGCGTGCCGGCCAGCATGCCGAGCTGGCTGACCCAGTAGAAGGTCCACGTCCGCAGCCGGGTGACGCCCATCGCCAGGTTGATGACGAAGAAGGGCAGCACCGGCACCAGGCGCAGCGTGAAGAGATAAAAGCCGCCTTCCTTGGCGATGCCGGCGTTGAGCGCCGCCAGCCGGTCGCCGAAGCGCGACTGCACCCAGCCGCCCAGCAGCCAGCGGGCCACGAGGAAGGCCAGGGTGGCGCCGATGGACGACGCGAAGGAGACAATCAGCGTGCCCCAGCCCAGGCCGAAGAGCGCGCCGGCGGCCAAGGTCATCACCGCGGCGCCGGGCAAGGACAGTGCGGCGGCGGCCACGTAGCCGCTAAAAAACAGCACGCCCGCCAGCAAGGGCTGCGCCGTGCGCCAGGCCTGCAAGTCCGCCTGACTGCTCTTGACGGCGGCCAGGCTCAGGAAGCGCCCGAGATCGAGCCCGAAGAACAAGGCCAGCAGCCCTGCCAACACCACCAGCAGCCACCACCGCTTGTCCAGACGCATCTGATTCTTTCCTGGTTCGTCGAGGCGCGTGCGCCTTCGCTGCTTCATAGACGCGCTGGTGGTACGGATCCTTACACGGGCACGGGCGTGTAAGGAACCCGGGCGTGACTCGACTATGGGGGGTCCAGGCACAGGAGACCCGATGACCCCGACAGACATCCAGGCGCGCATTGGCATCTTTGGGACGACCGCCGGAAATCTTCAACCGACCTGTAAGACCCCGACCCCCTGCCTCGTCTAATCGCCACGAAGGTCGTGCTCGGCACGGCACTCGGCCCGTGATCTGCTTCACCCCCCTCAACCGTCTCAGGAGAATGCCATGACCCCAACCACCCCCAAGCTGCCCGCGATCGCCCTGGCCCTGGCGCTGGGCGCCGCCTTCACGGCCCTGCCGGCCGCCGCCCAGTCCGCCGACAAGGACAAGTGCTTCGGCGTCGCCCTGAAGGGCAAGAACGACTGTGCCGCCGGGGCCGGCACCACCTGTGCGGGCACCTCCAAGGTCGACTACCAAGGCAACGCCTGGTCGCTGGTGCCCAAGGGCAGCTGCGAAAAGACGGCGTCCAAGACTTCGCCGACCGGCTTCGGCCAGCTCAAGGAGTTCAAGCAAAAGAAGGCCTGACGATCGAAGTCCTTTGCAGACACCGGCCGCCCATGTCCAGCACGCCTGAATCCCAGCGCAGAGCCGCGATCGACTCGCCGGCAAAGGCGGGCGTGTCGGGCCGAGCGGCCGGCCTGCCATGGCGTGCCGGCATCGGCCTGAAACCGCAGCACTTCCGCGAGGTGCTGGAGACGCGGCCGGACATCGGCTTCTTCGAGGTGCACGCCGAGAACTACATGGTGGACGGCGGTCCGTTCCACCACTTTCTGACGCGCGTGCGCGAGCATTACGCGCTCTCGCTGCACGGCGTCGGCCTGTCGATCGGCGGAGCCGACCCGCTGGACGAGTCGCACCTCGACCGGCTCGCCGCACTCATCGAGCGCTACCAGCCGGCCTCGTTCTCCGAGCACCTGGCCTGGTCCAGCCACGGCGACATCTTCTACAACGACCTGCTGCCTGTCCCCTACGAGCGGCAGACGCTGGCCCGCGTGTGCGAGCACATCGACCGCGTGCAGGAGCGGCTCGGGCTGCGCATGCTGCTCGAAAACCCGTCGACCTACCTCGAGTTCGAGGCCTCGACGATGAGCGAGACCGCCTTCCTGCGCGAGGTCCTCGAGCGGACAGGCTGCGGGCTGCTGCTGGACGTGAACAACGTGCACGTGTCCTGCACCAACCACGGGCGGGACGCGCTGGCCTACCTACGCGACCTCCCGTTGACCAAAGTCGGTGAAGTCCACCTCGCCGGCTTCGCGCGCGACCAGGATGCCGCCGGCGCGCCGCTGCTCATCGACAGCCACGGCAGCCCGGTGGACGAGGCCGTCTGGGGCCTCTACGCCCACGTCGTCGCGCAACTCGGCCCCGTGCCCACGCTGCTCGAACGCGACAACGACGTGCCTGCACTGCAGGTGCTGCTGGCCGAGGCGGGGCGCGCGGAGTCGCTGATGAGCGCGCGCGCCGAGCCCCGGCGCTGCGGCGTGTACTGGGGTGGCGCATGACGCCGTCCGCCGCCACCTTGGGCCAGCAGCAGGACTTCGCCGCCGCGCTGCTCGATCCGCGGCGCGCCACGCCGCTTGGACTGCGCGCATGGAATGGCTCCGACCCGGTCGCGCGTATGGCGGTCTACCGCAACAATGTCGTCAGCTCGCTGGTGGATGCGCTGGGCGAGACTTTCCCCGTCGTTCGGCAACTGGTGGGCGAAGAGTTCTTCCACGCCATGGCCGGGCGGTTTGTGCGCGAATCGCCGCCACGCTCACGGGTGCTGGCGCACTACGGCCAGGACTTTCCGTGCTTCATCGCCACCTTCGAGCCGGCTCGGTGCCTGCCCTACCTGGCCGATGTCGCGCGCCTCGAAATGGCGCGCGTGGTGGCCTATCACGCCGCCGACGCCGAACCGGTCTCTGAAGAGATGGTGAGCCTGGCGCTGGCCAGCGGCGAGCGGATGGGCGAGCTGCGGCTGGTGCTGCACCCCTCGGTGAACGCCCTCGAATCGGCGCACGCCGTCGTCACGCTCTGGGCGGCACACCAGGTGGACGACGAAGGCGAGATCGGCTCGTTTGAAGTCGACGTGCCGCAGAGCGCCCTGGTCCTTCGAGCGGATCTGGACGTGCTGGTGCTGCGGGCGCCAGACGGCGCCGTTGCCTTCGTCGAGGCCATCCGTGCGGGCCTGAACTTCGGCGAAGCGGCGGCGCGCGCCACGGCGGCCGCGCCGGGCTTCGACCTCACCGCCACTGTCTCCCAGCTGCTGGCGCACGGCGCGCTGAGCTCGCTCCACCTCCCACCAAGGCTGCCTTCATGAACACGACAGAAACGTCCACGGCACGTGCCGACCACCGCGCAGCGTCGTTCGGCGGCTCCCCCGTCACGCGCTTGATCGCGTTGGCCATCGGGGTGTTCGAGCGCATCCCCCACACGCTCATCGCGTTCGTCGCGCGCTTCTCCATCGCGGCTGTCTTCTGGAACTCGGGACAGACCAAGGTCCAGGGTTTCGTGGCGAACCTGGTCTCGGGTGAGTTCACGCTCGGCTGGCCCAGCCTCTCGGATTCGGCGCTGGCGCTGTTCCAGGACGAATACAAGCTGCCGTTCATCCCGCCGGAACTCGCGGCGCCGATGGCAGCGACCGCGGAGCACGTGTTCCCGCTGTTGATCCTCATCGGCCTGGGCACACGCTTCTCCGCGCTGGCCCTGCTGGGCATGACGCTGGTGATCCAGCTCTTCGTGTACCCGGGCGCCTACGCGACGCACGGCACCTGGGCTGCGGTGCTGCTCTACCT
>DYOR01000117.1 GCA_020720385.1 Rubrivivax sp. | reverse complement strand
TCACTTCAGAGCCCGAGCCCTTCGTCCACTCCCAGGTGCACGTTCATGGCCTGCACGGCGGCGCCGCTGGCGCCCTTGCCCAGGTTGTCCAGGCGCGCCACGAGCAGGGCCTGAGTCTGCGTGGCGAAGACGAAGATGTCGACCCGGTTCGTGTCGTTGCAGGCCTGCACGTCCAGGGCTCCCGCCTCCAGCGTCGCCGGGTCGCGCAGCGGCATCACGCGAACGAAGCGCTCGCCGGCGTAGCGTGTCTCGAACGCGTGCTGCACGGCCTCGGCCGTGATGCCGAGCAGCGCCAGGGGCAGCGGCACGGACAGCGCCAGCCCCTTGTAGAAGTTGCTCACCACGGGCATGAAGATGGGTGGCGCGGCCAGGCCGGTGCGCAAGCTCATCTCGGGCAGATGCTTGTGGTTCAGGCCCAGCGCATAGGGCCTCGGCGAAGTGAGTGCTGGCTCTGGAGACGCATACTGCTCGATCATCTTCTTGCCGCCACCCGAGTAGCCGGTGATCGAGGTCGCCGAGATCTGCAGGCTCGCCGGCACCAGCCCGGCGTCGACGAGAGGGCGCAGCAGCACGACGAAGGCCGTGGCGTGGCAGCCCGGGTTGGAGATGCGCTTGGCCTTGCGGATGAGCTCGCGCTGCCCGGCGGCCAACTCGGGCAGGCCGTAAGCCCAGCCCGCGGCCGTGCGGTGCGCCGTGCTCGCGTCGATGACGCAGGTGTGCGGGTTGGTCACCAGCGCCTGCGCCTCGCGCGCCGCGGCGTCGGGCAGGCACAGGAAAACCACGTCGGCGGCGTTCAGCAGGCGCGCGCGCTCGGCCACGTCCTTGCGCCGCTCCGGGGCGATGCGCAGCACCTCGACATCGCGGCGCAGGCCAAGGTACTCGTGGATGCGCAGCCCGGTGGTGCCTTCCTGGCCATCGACAAAGACGGTGAATGCCATGCGCTGCCTCGCACACAATGCCGTGGAGAAGATCCAAGGATAAGGGAATGACCCTCGAAGCGCGCGTGCTCGTCCTGCCCGGATGGCTGAATTCCGGCGCCGGGCACTGGCAGACCCGCTGGGAAGCGCTGCACGGCTTCGAGCGCGTGCAGCAGTCCGACTGGGACTGGCCGCGCCGTGGCGACTGGATGGCGCGGCTGGAAGAGGTGCTGCTCGCCGACGAGCGGCCGGCGCTGCTCGCCGCGCACAGCCTGGGCTGCCAGCTCGTCGCCGCGTGGGCGGCGCATTCGCGCCACACCGCCCGCGTCGTCGGCGCCCTGCTCGTGGCCCCACCGGACACCGAGCGCGCCGACACACCGCCGCAGATCGCCGCCTGGACCCCCATTGCGCGCGGCCGCCTGCCCTTCGCCGCCAAGGTGGTCTACAGCGAGAACGACCCCTTCTGTTCGCCGCAGCGCGCGCGCGGCATGGCGCGGGACTGGGGTGCGCCCGCCTCGAGCCTGGGCCGGGCGGGGCACCTCAATGCCGACAGCGGGCTGGGGGACTGGCCGGCAGGGATGGCCTGGTTGCGCGAGCTTGCGGGTTGAGGCAGTGAACACGCCCCTGGCACGCGCCGCGCTCGTCGCCTTCGTCACCGCCGCGCTGCTCGGCTGGCTGCACGTCCTCGGCGTGGGCCTGCTGCTGCTGTGGGCCCTGGGCATCGTCGTCGCCGTGGTGACCCTGGTCACGCCCTGGGTCGGCGTGCGCTGGCTCGATGCCATCGTGCTGTGGCTGCGCGGGCGGCTCTGGGCGGGCGAGCAGGGCCGCTTCCACAGTTTCGGCGGCGTGGCGCTGCAGATCGAGGACGACGGTCGCCATTGCTGGGTCGATGGCGACGCCCTGCAGCGCGCGCTCGGCCGACGCGAGCCCGACGACGTGCTCGCGGCGCGCCTGGCCGGCCATTGGCGACGCCGCGCGGACGGCACGTTGATGCTGCGTGTGGACGCCGTGGTGCAGTTCCTCGCCACCATGCCCGGCCGCGATGCACCGCGCGTGCAAAGGCTGCGACGCTACTTCGAGCGCGAGGTGCTCTATCCCGCGGGCCAGCGCCGCTCGCGCGCCTGACCGCGGCTCGGAGACAATCCGCCATGGTCACGAAGAAACTCAAGGGGCTGGGCATGGGCCTGGAGGCCCTCCTCGGCCCCAAGGTCAGCGACGCGGCGACCGCCGCCGACGCCTCGCCCACCCACCTTGCGCTGGAGTTGCTGCGCCCGGGCAAGTACCAGCCGCGCACGCGCATGGACGAAGGCTCGCTCTACGAACTCGCCGAGAGCATCAAGAGCCAGGGCGTGATGCAGCCCATCCTCGTGCGGCCCCTGGCGGGCGGTCTCTACGAGATCATCGCCGGCGAGCGCCGCCAGCGCGCGGCGCGGCTCGCCGGGCTGGACGCCGTGCCCGTGCTCGTCAAGGCCGTCAGCGACGAGGCCGCGGCGGTGATGGCCCTGATCGAGAACATCCAGCGCGAAGACCTCAACCCGATCGAGGAGGCGCAAGGCCTGCAGCGCCTGGTGAGCGAATTCAAGCTCACGCACGAGCAGGCGGCGCAGGCCGTGGGGCGCTCGCGCAGTGCGGCGAGCAACCTGCTGCGCCTGCTGCAGCTGGCCGACCCGGTGCAGCAGATGCTCCACGCCGGCGACCTCGACATGGGACACGCGCGCGCCCTGCTCGCCCTGGAGCGCGCGCAGCAGATCACCAGCGCGCACGAGATCGTGGCGCGCAAGCTCAGCGTGCGCGAGGCCGAGCGGCTCGTCGCGCGCGCCGTGGCCGGCGAGCGCAGCGCGCCCGGGGCAGGCAAGCCCGCCCAGCGCCCGCGCGATCTCGTGCGCCTGGAAGAGCGTCTCGCCGATGCCCTGGCCGCGCCGGTGGAGATCCGCATCAAGAAGCGCACGCGGCGTGGCGAGCAAGGCGAGATCGCCATCGCCTTCGGTTCGCTCGAAGAACTCAACGGCGTGCTCGAGCGCCTGGGCCTGACCACCGACTGATCGGCGCCCACGCGGGCACGCGCCCACGGCGCGGAACCTTTGCCAGGAGTCGATGCTCCATCGCAGTGCGTGTGCTGCGTCAGCCGTGTGCAGTGCTAGTGCGTTGAGTCTCTGTGCCGGCTGTCATGCCCCCGTCGGGCGCGGCACACATCTTGCGCACAGGGCTGTGTCGACGTCGAGCAGGCCCGAAGCGTGATGCGGATGACGATTGAGTGGGTGTACCGCCGGATCTGCGTGTCGCGCAGCGGCGCAGAATGAAGCCTCCTGATTTCACCGGGCCGCCGCAGGCGACATCGCGCGGTTGACCGGAAAGCTCTGATGAAGCCTGGGCCCACGCCGCCGGGACTTCATCAGAACTTCCCAGGTGCGGTCGGGGGCACAGACGCTCTCTGTACCGTGCGCGGGGCTGCCGGAGGTGCGCATGGACGTCATCAGCCACTTTGCCGCGCGCTACGAGCGCACGCGCGAAGAAGAACTCTCGATCGAGGACTATCTCGACGAGTGCAAACGCAACCCGCTGGCCTACGCCACCGCCGCCGAGCGCATGCTCAAGGCGATCGGCGAGCCCGCTGCCGTGGACACGCGCAACGACCCGCGCCTGTCGCGCCTGTTCGCCAACAAGGTGATCAAGGTCTACCCGGCCTTTGCCGAGTTCTACGGCATGGAGGACGCCATCGAGCAGGTGGTGTCCTACTTCAGGCACGCGGCGCAGGGGCTGGAGGAGAAGAAGCAGATCCTCTACCTGCTCGGGCCGGTGGGCGGCGGCAAGAGCTCGATCGCCGAGCGCCTCAAGCAGCTCATGCAGGAGGTGGCGTTCTATGCCATCAAGGGTTCGCCGGTGAACGAGAGCCCGCTGGGGCTGTTCGACGCGGTCGAGGACGGCGCCATCCTGGAGGGCCAATACGGCATCCCGCGTCGCTACCTGAATCGCATCCTCAGTCCCTGGGCGGTGAAGCGGCTGGACGAATACGGGGGCGACATCCGCAAGTTCCGCGTCGTCAAGCGCCACCCCAGCATCCTCAAGCAGGTGGGCATCAGCAAGACCGAGCCCGGCGACGAGAACAACCAGGACATCTCCAGCCTGGTGGGCAAGGTCGACATCCGCCAGCTCGAGACCTATGCCCAGGACGACCCCGACGCCTACAGCTACAGCGGTGGCCTGTGCCTGGCCAACCAGGGGCTGCTCGAGTTCGTCGAGATGTTCAAGGCGCCGATCAAGGTGCTGCACCCGCTGCTCACCGCCACCCAGGAAAGCAACTACAAGGGCACCGAGGGCTTCGGGGCGATTCCGTTCGACGGCGTGGTGCTGGCCCACAGCAACGAGTCGGAGTGGACGACCTTCCGCAACAACAAGAACAACGAGGCCTTCCTCGACCGCATCTACATCGTCAAGGTGCCGTACTGCCTGCGCGTCAGCGAAGAGGTCCACATCTACGAGAAGCTGCTGCGCAACTCCTCGCTGGCCAGCGCCACCTGCGCGCCGGGCACGCTGAAGATGATGAGCCAGTTCGCCATCCTCACGCGGTTGAAGGAGCCCGAGAACAGCTCGCTCTACTCCAAGATGCTGGTCTACGACGGCGAGAACCTCAAGGACACCGACCCGCGCGCCAAGAGCTACCAGGAATACCGCGACTACGCCGGCGTGGACGAGGGGATGAGCGGCGTGAGCACGCGCTTCGCCTACAAGATCCTGTCCAAGGTCTTCAACTTCGACAACACCGAGGTCGCCGCCAACCCGGTGCACCTGATGTACGTGCTCGAGCAGCAGATCGAGCGCGAGCAGTTCGCCAAGGAACTGGAGGACAAGTACGTCGGCTTCATCAAGGAGATGCTGGCACCGCGCTACGCCGAGTTCATCGGCAAGGAAATCCAGACCGCCTACCTGGAAAGCTACAGCGAGTACGGGCAGAACATCTTCGACCGCTACGTCACCTACGCCGACTACTGGATCCAGGACCACGAGTACCGCGACACCGACACCGGCGAGGTCTTCGACCGCGGCAGCTTGAACGCCGAGCTGGAGAAGATCGAAAAGCCCGCAGGCATCGCCAACCCCAAGGATTTTCGCAACGAGATCGTCAACTTCGTGCTGCGCGCGCGTGCCAACAACGCGGGCAACAACCCGGTGTGGACGAGCTACGAGAAGCTGCGCACGGTGATCGAGAAGAAGATGTTCTCCAACACCGAGGAGTTGCTGCCGGTGATCAGCTTCAACGCCAAGGCCAGCGCCGACGAAGCCAAGAAGCACGAGGACTTCGTCACGCGCATGGTGGCCAAGGGCTACACGCAAAAGCAGGTGCGCCTGCTGTGCGAGTGGTACCTGCGCGTGCGCAAGAGTTCGTGAACGGCTGAGGGGCCATGCAGCGCATCATCGACCGGCGGCTGGCGGGCAGGAACAAGTCCATCGGCAACCGCGAGCGCTTCCTGCGCCGCCACAAGGCGCAGATCCGCGAGGCGGTGCGGCGCGCCATCGACGGGCGCGGCATCCGCGACGTCGAGCGCGGCGAGGACATCCGCATCCCGAAGAAGGACCTCCACGAGCCCATCTTCGGCCACGGGCCGGGCGGCGTGCGCGAGATCGTGCACCCGGGCAACCAGGAGTACGTGCGGGGCGACCGCATCGAGCGGCCCAAGGGCGGCGCGGGCGGGCAGGGCGCAGGCCCGGGCCAGGCCGGCAGCCAGGGCGAAGGCGAGGACGACTTCGTCTTTGCGCTGAGCAAGGAAGAGTTCATGCAGGTCTTCTTCGAGGACCTGGCCTTGCCGCACCTGGTGCGCACGCAGCTCGCCGAAGTGCCCGAGTGGCGCTACCAGCGCGCCGGCTTCTCCAGCGACGGCACGCCCAACAACCTGCACGTGGTGCGCAGCATGCGCGGCGCCCTGGGCCGGCGCATCGCGCTGGGGGCGGGCTCGCGGCGCCGCTTGCACGAGATGCAGGCCCGTCTGGCCGAGCTGCAGGCCGCCCTGCGGCCCGGCGACGCGGTGGCGCAGGCGCAGATCGATGAACTCGCCGAGCAGATCGCGGCACTGCGCGCACGCATCGAGCGCATCCCCTACCTGGACCCCATCGACCTGCGCTACCGCAGCCGCATCCGTGTGGCCGTGCCCACGAGCAAGGCGGTGATGTTCTGCCTGATGGACGTTTCCGGCAGCATGGACGAAGGCCGCAAGGAGCTGAGCAAGCGCTTCTTCATCCTGCTCTACCTCTTCCTCACGCGGCACTACGAGAGGATCGAACTGGTCTTCATCCGCCACCACACGCAGGCGGCCGAAGTCGACGAAGACGAGTTCTTCCACGCGCGCGAGACCGGCGGCACGGTGGTGAGCAGCGCGCTGGTGCTGATGGAGGAGATCATCCGTGCGCGCTACGCGCCGGGCGAGTGGAACATCTATGGCGCGCAGGCCAGCGATGGCGACAACTGGCACCACGACAGCGGGCGTTGCCGCGAGTTGCTGGGCGACAAGCTCCTGCCCCTGGTGCGCTATTTCGCCTACGTGCAGGTGGCCGAGGAAGAGCAGAACCTGTGGGAGGAATACGCCCGGCTGCTCGATGCCCACCGCCACTTCGCCATGCGCAAGGCCACCGAGCCGGGGCAGATCTACCCGGTGTTCCGCGACCTGTTCAGGAAGCAAGGAGCGCCTGCCGCATGAACGCCGAGACCAAGCCGCTGCCGGCACCGAGCGACTGGACCTTCGAGCTCATCGACCGGTACCACAAGGTGATCCGCGCGACCGCCGCGCGCTTCGGCCTGGAGACCTACCCCAACCAGCTCGAAGTCATCACCGCCGAACAGATGATGGACGCCTACGCCAGCGTGGGCATGCCGGTGAACTACCGCCACTGGAGCTACGGCAAGGAGTTCATCGCCACGGAGAAGAACTACAAGCGTGGCCACATGGGGCTGGCCTACGAGATCGTCATCAACTCCAACCCCTGCATCAGCTACCTGATGGAGGAGAACACGCTGGCCATGCAGGCCCTCGTCATCGCCCACGCGGCCTACGGCCACAACAGCTTCTTCAAGGGCAACTACCTGTTTCGCATGTGGACCGACGCGGCGTCGATCATCGACTACCTGGTCTACGCCAAGAACTACGTCGCGCAGTGCGAGGACAAGCACGGCATGGACGCCGTCGAATCCCTCCTCGACAGCTGCCACGCGCTGGCCAACCATGGCGTGGACCGCTACCGCCGCCCCACGCGCCGGAGCCTGGCGCAGGAACTCGCCGAGCGCAACGACCGCGAGGCCTACGCGCAGCGCCAGGTCAACGAGCTCTGGCGCACGCTGCCGCGCCGCGCCGACAAGGAGGGCGCCGCGCCCGAGGCCCGGCGCTTCCCCGACGAACCGCAGGAGAACCTGCTCTACTTCATCGAGAAGAACGCGCCGCTGCTCGAGCCCTGGCAGCGCGAGATCGTGCGCATCGTGCGCAAGGTGGCGCAGTACTTCTACCCGCAGCGCCAGACCCAGGTGATGAACGAAGGCTGGGCCACCTTCTGGCACCACAAGCTGCTCAACACCATGTACGACGACGGCTACCTCACCGACGGCGTGATGATCGAGTGGCTCACCTCGCACACCAACGTCATCTACCAGCCGCCGGTGGGGCACCGCGCGTACACCGGCATCAACCCGTATGCACTGGGCTTCGCGATGTACACGGACATCTTGCGCGTGTGCGTGTCCCCCACCGAGGAGGACCGTGCCTGGTTCCCGGACATCGCCGGCAAGCCCTGGCTGCCGGTGCTGGACCACGCCATGCGCAACTTCAAGGACGAGAGCTTCATCGGCCAGTACCTCAGCCCGCGGCTGATGCGCGAGATGCGCTTGTTCGCCATCACCGACGACGAGGCCCACAGTGAACTCGAAGTCAGCGCCATCCACGACGACGCCGGCTACCGCCGCGTGCGCGAGGCCCTGTCACGGCAGTACGACCTGGGTTCGCGCGAGCCCAACATCCAGGTCTGGAACGTGAACCTGCGCGGCGACCGTTCGCTCACGCTGCGTCACTTTCAGCACGATGACCGTCCGCTGCACGAAGGTGCCCAGGAAGTGCTCAGGCACGTGGCCCGGCTGTGGGGCTTCGGCGTGCAGCTGGAGAGCACCAACGCCAAGGGCGACGTGACAGCGCGCTGGAGCGTGCCGGCGCCGCCGGCCGCCTGAGCCGCCCCGACGCCGCGCCGCCGCGCGTCTACGCCGCGGCGTGGTCGGCGGCCTGGCCCTCGCCGAGCTTGAAGGTGCCCAGTGCCTGCTGCAGGCGATCGGCCTGTTCGCTCAGGCTCTCCGCCGCGGCGGCGCTCTGCTCCACCAGCGCGGCGTTCTGCTGCGTCATCTGGTCCAGGTGCGCCACCGCCTGGTTCACCTGCCCGATGCCGCTGCTCTCTTCCTGCGTGCTGGCGGTGATCTCGCCGATGAGCGTCGTCACGCGCTTCACCTGCGCCACGATATCCTGCATCGTCTGGCCAGCGTCGCTCACCAGCCGGTTGCCGGCGTCGACCTTCTCCACGCTCTCGCCGATCAGGCTCTTGATCTCGCGTGCGGCCTGCGCACTGCGCTGGGCGAGCGAGCGCACCTCGCTGGCGACGACGGCGAACCCGCGCCCCTGTTCGCCGGCGCGCGCTGCCTCGACCGCGGCATTCAGCGCCAGGATGTTGGTCTGGAAGGCGATGCCGTCGATGACGCCGATGATCTCGGCGATCTTGCGGCTGCTCGTGCTGATGCCGTCCATGGTGCTCACCACCTCGCCCACCACCTGGCCACCCTTGGCGGCCACGGTGCTGGCGTCGGCGGCGAGCCGGCTCGCCTGATGTGCCGATTCGGCGCTTTGCTTGAGCGCGGCATTCATCTGTTCCATGCTCGCCGCCGTCTCCTGCAGGCTGCTCGCCTGCTGCTCGGTGCGGTTGGAGAGGTCGGTGCTGCCGGCGGCGATCTCGTGGCTCGCCTGGCTCACCTGCACCGCAGCGCTGCCCAGTTCGCGCAAGGTGTGCGCCAGCGCGCCGCGCATTGCGGCGAGGTGGGCGAGCAGGCTCTCGGTGTCGCCGCTGCGCACCGGCACGTGGCGCGTCAGGTCGCCCTGCGCCACCGCCTTCACCAGGTCGCGCGCGGCTTCCGGCTCGCCGCCCAGGGTGGTGGTGAGCGTGCGCCGCGTGAGCACAGGGAAGACGGCGGCCAGCAGCACGCCCAGCAGCGTGGCGGCGAGAGCCACGGCTACGGCGCGCTCGGTGTCGGCCAGCGCCGTGTCTCGAGTGGTGTGCAGATCGGCCTTCACCAGCTTGCCGGCTTCGATCAACCCGGTGCGCATCTCGCGCCAGGCAGGGGTTTCTTCCTTGATCAGCACGGCTGTGGCGCCCGGCACATCGGATTTGGCCAGCGCCATCACGCGCTCGCGCCCGGCGGCCTGGCGACCACGAGCCTGTGCGACCTTCTCGAGCAGCACCGCCGTCGGTGTGCCCGCAGAGAGCTTGGTGGCTGTGGCCGCCGCGGTGTCGTAGTCCTTGATCGCCCCCTCCACGTTCTTGTAGGCCTGCGGGTTGCTCGGATCCAGGAGGATGTTGCGCAGCCCCTGCCCGCCTTGCAGTCCGTGGGCGTACATCTCAGTGACCGCCTGCGCCAGCGGCTGCTGCGTTTCGAAGACCTCGGCAAAGCGCGTCTGCGCCCCGCGCAAGGCCATCACGCCGACGAGCGCTGCCACCGCCAGCACGCC
>DYOR01000116.1:3796-9756 GCA_020720385.1 Rubrivivax sp. | reverse complement strand
ACGCCAGGGCGGCAAAGACGCGGTTTTATGTGCCGCATAGCGTGGAACACTGCACCAGCCAAGGGCGGCCGCGGCCTGGCCTACATTCGCGCGCATGAAGACCCGTTCCACACCCCTGGCCTGCGCGTGGGCGCGGCGGGCTCGCCTCTCGGCCGGTCGTCTGGCGGCGCTGCTCGCCCTGGGCGCCGCACTGGCTGCGAGCGCGGCGCCGCCGGCCGTCGACACGCGGCCCGTGGCAGCCGTGATCCACGCCAGCCCCCTGGCCGAGGGCTGGGAGCACGGCGCCTTCATGGAGATCTTCGTGCGCGCCTGGCGCGACAGCGACGGCGACGGCATCGGCGACCTGCGCGGCCTCACCCAGAGCCTGGACTACCTGCAGGAGCTGGGCGTGCGCGGCCTCTGGCTCATGCCGGTGACGAAGAATGCCGATGGCGACCACGGCTACGCGACCACCGACTTCCGCGCCATTGCCCCCGAGTACGGCACGCTGGCGGATTTCGACGAACTCATCCGCCAGGCGCACAAGCGTGGCATCGGCGTGATCATGGACTACGTCATCAACCACGCCAGCGCCCGGCACCCCATGTTCCAGCAGGCGCTGCAGGGGCGGGCAAACCGCTTCCACTCCTGGTTCGTGTGGGCCGACGCCGCACCGCAGGGCTGGGACATCTGGGGCAAGAACCCCTGGTACCACGCGGCCTCCCGGCCCTGGCTCTTCAAGGGGGACTTCAAGGACCTGCCGCGGCCACCGCCCGAGGCCCGCGGCTTGTATTTCGGCACCTTCGGCCCGCACATGCCGGACTTCGACTTCCGCAACCCCGCGGTGCTGGAGTACCACGCCTCGAGCCTGCGCTTCTGGCTCAACCGCGGGCTCGACGGCTTTCGGCTGGATGCCGTGCCGCACCTCGTCGAGAACAGCGCGCGCGACTGGAACGACCAGCCCGAGAGCCGCGCCCTCACCCGGCGTCTGCAGGAACTGATCAAGCGCTACCCGCGCCGCATGGTGGTGTGCGAGGCCACTGCCGACCCGCAAGCCTACGGCGACCCGGCGGTGTGCGGCGGCGCCTTCGCCTTCGGCTACGTGCACCATTTCATCGAGGCCGCGCGCGGCAAGGCCGAGTCGGTGCGCGAGGTGGCCAGCTACTACCGCCGCGCCGCGCCGACGATGGCCACATTCCTCTCCAACCACGACCTCTTCGCCGGCCGGCGCCCATGGGACCAGCTCGACGGCGACACGGCCCGGCTCCGGCTCGCCGCGGCCGCGTACCTGCTGCAGCCGGGCACGCCCTTCATCTACTACGGCGAGGAAATCGGCCAGGCCGGCGTGCCCGGTCTGGCGGGCGACGGGCCGATCCGCAGCCCGATGAGCTGGAGCGCCGACCTGGCCAGCGCGGGTTTCACGCAGGGCACGCCGTTCCGCCCCGTGGCCCCCAACGCCGCCACGCACAACGTGCAGCTGCAGCGTGCCGACGCGGGCTCGATCTTCCACTTCTACAAGGCCATGCTCGCCTTGCGCAACACCTGGACATCGCTGGCGCGTGGCCGTTTCGAGGCCGGTGCGGCCCAGGGGCTGGTGGCGAGCTGGCAGCGCGTCTGGGGCGACGAGACCACCCTGGTGGCGATCAACTACGGCAGCGCGCCCACCGAGCTCATGCTCGACCTGCTGCCCTCGTATGCGCGGGCCGAGACCCTGTACCCGCGCGGCGCCGCCGCGTGGCAGGGGCAGGGCAACGGCCAGGCCCGCGTGCACCTGCCGGCACAATCGGTGCGCGTGTGGGTGCTGCAGCGCTGAGCGCCGCATCGACGACCGAAGACCGCAGACCGAAGGCCGTGGGTCGTGAGCGAGGCGCCGGCCGTGAGCACGCATGGCCGCTCCAAAGTGCTCACGCCGAAGCGCCTCAGGCGCGCAGATAGCCTTACGAGCGCGCTCAGGCCGCGGTGCGTGCCGGCAGCGCCGGCCGGCGTGCGCTGGCCGCCGTCATGCGGCCCAGGCCCTCGGCGAGCCGCGCATCCACGTCGTCCCAGGCGAAGCGCCAACCCCAGTTGCCGCCCCCCAGCGTGCCGGGGCGGTTCATGCGGTGCTCGCTGCCCAGGCCGAGCAGGTCCTGCATCGGCACCAGGGCGAGCCGCGCCGGCGAGTCCAGGGTGGCTTGCACCACCGCCTGCGCCACCGTGGCGCCGTCGGCGTCGCTCGCCAGGCCCAGATAGCCCGTGGCGAACTCGCGCTGCGCGCGTGGGGCGCCGTCCCACCAGCCGCGCACCGTGTCGCTGTCGTGGGTGCTGCTGTAGGCCAGGCAGTTGCGCACGTGGTGGTGCGGCAGGAAAGGGTGCGCCTGGCCGTGGATGAAGCCTTCGTAGACGATGCGCATGCCCGGCCAGCCGAAGCGCTCGCGCAGCGCCACCACGTCGGGCGTGATGTGGCCCAGGTCTTCGGCGACGACGGGCAGCGTGCCGAGCTCGGCCTGCAGGGCCTCGAACAGCGCCGCGCCGGGGCCCGCCACCCAGCGGCCCTCGCGCGCGGTCGGGCAGGTGGCCGGCACCTCCCAGTAGCCGGCGAAGCCGCGGAAATGGTCGATGCGAAAGAGATCGGCCTGCGCCAGCAGGCGCCGCAGCCGCGCCGTCCACCAGGCATAGCCCTCGGCGGCCATGCGCTCCCAGCGGTACAGCGGGTTGCCCCAGCGCTGGCCCTCGGGCGTGTAGCCGTCGGGCGGGCAGCCGGCCACCACCGTGGGCTGGCCGGCGGCGTCGAGCGCGAAGAGGTCGGGCCGCGCCCAGCAGTCGGCGCTGTGGTGGGCGATGAAGATCGGCAGGTCGCCCATCAGCGCCACGCCGCGCGCGCGGGCGTGGCCGCGCAGCGCGGCGAGCTGGGTGTCGAAGCACCACTGCACGAATTGCCACAGGGCGATCTCGTCGGCGTGCGCGCGCCGCGCCGCGTGCAGCGCCTCGGGGTGGCGATCGCGCAGGGGCACCGGCCAGGCCCACCAGGGCTGGCCGCCGTGCGCCGCCTCCAGGGCCATGAAGAGCGCATCGTCGGCAAGCCACCCGGCCTGCGCCTCGCACCAGGCGGCGTGGGCCGCGCGGTCGGCGGCGCCGGCGCGCGCGAAGAAGCCTGCGCCGGCCTCGCGCAGCCGCGCCATGCGCCAGGGCACGACGCGCGCGAAGTCCACGCGCTGGGCATCGAAGCCGCCCGCGGGCAGCCGGGCCGGTGCGAGCCAGCCGCGCTCCACCAGCGGCTCCAGCGCCACCAGCAGCGGGTTGCCGGCGAGCGCGCTCACGCTCTGGTAGGGCGAGTTGCCCGGGCCGATGGGGTTGAGGGGCAGGATCTGCCACAACGACTGCCCGGCCGCGGCCAGCCAGTCGACGAAGCGGTAGGCCTCGGGCCCGAAGTCGCCGCTGCCATGCGCGCCGGGCAGCGAAGTCACGTGCAGCAGCACGCCGCAGCAACGGTCGGGCAGGTTCATGCGGTTGCGCGTCGGCGCCGTCTCGGTCGATGTAGTCATGCTACATCGCGTGATGCCGCGATGCGGCCCGGGCGGTGGCTTTGCAAGGCCCGTTGCGGCCCTCATGAGGGCCTGCGCGGATTGTCCTGGCCCGGATAGGTTTGTATATTGACTACATCAATGCCGGCCCTGGCCGGCGCAGAACGCGGAGACGAGACGTGGCCGAAGTGAAGCTGTCCGGGGTCGGCAAGGCCTTCGGCGACGCCCGCATCCTCAAGGGCATCGACCTCGAGATCCGCGACGGCGAATTCATGGTCTTCGTCGGCCCCAGCGGCTGCGGCAAGAGCACGCTGCTGCGCGTCATCGCCGGGCTGGAAGACATCACCGAAGGCGAACTGCGCATCGGTGCGCGCATCGTCAACGACGTGCCGCCGGCCGAGCGCGGCATCGCCATGGTCTTCCAGAGCTACGCCCTGTACCCGCACATGAGCCTGTTCGACAACATGGCCTTTGGCCTGAAGCTCGCCAGGCTGCCCCAGGCGGAGATCGAAAGCGCCGTGCACAACGCCGCGAAAGTCCTGCACATCGAGCACCTGCTGCAGCGCAAGCCCAAGGACCTCTCCGGCGGCCAGCGCCAGCGCGTGGCCATCGGCCGCGCCATCGTGCGCCAGCCCGAGGTCTTCCTCTTCGACGAGCCGCTGTCCAACCTGGACACCGCGTTGCGCGTGAAGATGCGCTACGAGTTCGCCAAGCTGCACGAACAGTTCAAGACGACGATGGTCTACGTCACGCACGACCAGGTCGAGGCGATGACGCTGGCCGATCGCATCGTCGTGCTCAACGCCGGGCGCATCGAGCAGGTGGGTTCGCCGATGGCGCTTTACCAGCACCCCGACAACCTCTTCGTCGCCGGCTTCATCGGCAGCCCGGCGATGAACTTCATCGACGCCACGGTGGTGGAGGCCGCCGCCAGCGGCGCCGCCGTCAGGCTCGGCGGCGGCGAGCTCATCCGTTGCGCGGTGGACGCCGCCGCGGCCCGGCCCGGCGAGAAGGTCAAGCTCGGCGTGCGCCCCGAGCACCTGCACGCCGGTGTCACCGACAACGCCCTGCAGTGCACGGTGACCTTCGTCGAATCGCTGGGCAGCATGAGCTACGCCTATTGCAGCAACCCGGGCGTCGAGGACGTGATCACCTGCGCCCTGGAGGGCGAGCGCCGCGTCCTCGGCGGCCAGGCCCTGCCGCTCGCGGTGCCCGAGGACAAGGCCCATCTCTTCGATGCCGGGGGCCGCGCCTTCCGGCGCCTGGTGGCGGCAGAGCAGCGGCATGCGGCTTGAGGCCCGCGCTGCGGCAGTGATCGCGGCGCTGTGCCTGGCCGCCGGCTGGATTGGTGCGGCGCGTGCCCAGGCGCCTTTGCGCCTGCTCGTGTGGATCAACGGCGACAAGGGCTACCACGGCTTGCAGAAGGTGGGCGACGCCTTCACGCGCGAATCGGGTGTGCAGGTGGTGGTGCAGCACCCCGAGGGCGCGCCCGACAAGTTCACCGCCGCCGCCGCCGCGGGCAAGGGCCCGGACATCATGTGCTGGGCCCACGATCGCGTGGGCGAGTGGGCCAAGAGCGGGCTGGTGGTGCCGGTGCGCCCGGGCAAGCGCATTCGCGACGACATCGAGGACCGCGCCTGGGGCGCCTTCACCTACCGCGGCCAGGTGTGGGGCTACCCACTGGCCATCGAGGCCATCGGCCTGATCTACAACAAGGCCCTCGTGGCCACGCCGCCGGCGAGCTTCGACGAGGTCATGGCGATCGACCGCAGGCTCCAGGCCCAGGGCAAGCACGCCATCCTCTGGGCCTACAACAACAGCTTCTTCAGCTGGCCGCTGCTCGCCGGGCCCGGGGGCTTCGTCTTCGGCCGCACGGCCACCGGAGAACTCGACCCCGGGGTGGTGGGCATCAACAACGCCGGCGCGGTGAAAGGTGCCGAGATGCTCGAGCGCCTGATCAAGGACGGCCACATGCCCAAGGGCGCGCGCTACGCCGAGATGGAAGGCGCCTTCGCGCGCGGCCAGGTGGCGATGATGATCAACGGCCCCTGGGCCTGGGACAACGCGCGCAAGGTGGGCATAGCCTTCGGCGTGGCGCCCATTCCCGGCATCGCCGGCAAGCCGGCCAGGCCCTTCGTCGGCGTGCTCGGCTGCATGATCACCGCGCCGAGCCGGGTCAAGGACGTGGCGCGTGAGTTCATCGAACAGCACCTGCTGAAAGTGGCGAGCCTGAAGACCATCTCCGCCGACGTGCCGCTGGGCACGCCGGCGAACAAGGCCTATTACCGCGAGCTCAGCGCCGACCCGCACATCGTCGCCACGATGGCCAACGCCAAGGCCGGCGAGCCCATCCCCAACATCCCCGAGATGGGACGCTTCTTCCCCGCCATGGACGCGGCGCTGGAGGCCATCACCAACGGCCGCCAGTCGCCCAAGGACGCGCTCGACGGCGCGGCCGCACGCATGTTGACGCGGTGATGG
>DYOR01000116.1:0-3696 GCA_020720385.1 Rubrivivax sp. | reverse complement strand
CTGGCCCTGCTCTGGCTCGTCTTCAGCCTCTTCACCGCCGGCCAGCCCATGGTGGCGCTGGGGTTGCTGGCGCTGGGTGGCAGCGCCATCGTCGTCTACGGCACGGCGCGCTCGCTGGCCTGGAAGTACCTCTTCCCCGGCGTGGCGGCGATGCTCGTGTTCGTCGCCTTCCCGCTGCTCTACACGGTGCAGATCGGCTTCACCAATTACTCGTCGAGCAACCTGCTGGAATACGCGCGCGCCCGCGCCTACCTGCTCGACCAGACCACGGTGGACGAAGACAGCGCGCAGCCCTTCACGCTGCACCTGCGGGGGGGCGCGCTGCTCCTCAGGCTCGGACCGCAGGAAGGCAGTGCGCAGCCCGCGCTGGTGTCGGCGCCGCTGCCCCTGCGCGGGCCCGCACCCGTGGCGCCCGTGACCATGACGCTGCTCGGAGAGACGGCGCTGCCCGAGGCGCTGAACCTGCGCGAACTGCTGCACCACCGCGACATGCTGGCCGCGCTGCAACTGCAACTGCCTGGCGGGGCGGTGATCCGCTACGCCGGGCTGCGCGAGTTCGGCCCCGTCGCAGCGGTGTGGAAGGCCGGCGCCGACGGTGCGCTGACGCACATCGCCACGAACACCGAATACCGGCCCAACCGCGCCAGCGGCTTCTTCGAGACGGCGCAGGGCGAGCGCATGCAGCCCGGCTTCAAGGTCGGCATCGGACTGGCCAACTACGCACGCATGCTGCTGGACGCCGACTTTCGCGGCCCCTTCGTCAGCATCTTCGTCTGGACGGTGCTCTTCGCCGGCCTCACGGTGCTCTTCTCCACCGCGCTGGGCATGACACTGGCCGTGCTGCTGGAGTGGCCGGCGCTCGAGCACCGCACGCTCTACCGCACGCTGCTTTTCCTGCCCTACGCGGTGCCGGGATTCATCAGCATCCTCGTCTTCAAGGGACTCTTCAACCAGAACTTCGGCGAGATCAACGGCATCCTGCACGCGCTCGTGGGCGTGCGCCCGGCGTGGTTCGCCGACCCGCTGCTGGCCAAGGCGATGATCCTCGTCGTCAACACCTGGCTGGGCTATCCGTACATCATGATCCTGTGCAGCGGGCTGCTCAAGGCGATCCCGGCCGACCTCTACGAGGCCTCGGCCATCGCCGGCGCCAAGCCGCTGACCAACTTCTTCAAGATCACCGCGCCACTCATCGCGCGCCCGCTCACGCCACTGCTCATCAGCGCCTTTGCCTTCAACTTCAACAACTTCGTCCTCATCTCGCTGCTCACCGACGGGCGGCCCGACTTCCTCAACACCAAGCTGCCCGCGGGCACCACCGACATCCTGGTGAGCTACACCTACCGCATCGCCTTCACTGACAGCGGGCAGAACTTCGGCCTGGCCGCGGCCATCAGCACGCTGATCTTCGTCATGGTGGCGGTGATGGCGATGGTGCAGTTGAAGATCACGCAACGTAGTGAGGCTCGGCGGTGAGGCGCCTCTCAGATACGCCGCGCTCAGGGCAGCACGGGATCAGGCGGCAGGGGTGCCCTGTTGCGCTCATGCCCGGCGCTTGCGCACCGGGCGCTCGCCAGGCACAAACAGTCCACTGGACTGTTTGTGTCCGGGCTCTCTCCTCCTTTGACAGCCTGCGGCTGTCAAATTCCCCCTTTACTTCGCTCCACAGGGCACCCCTGCCACCTGATCCGGCATTCGGGTTGGTGTTCGAACTGGGCATGCCACAAATGGTGGTGGCCAAGGGGTGTGGGTGGCCGGCGCAGCGAAGTAAAGGGGGAATTCGGCGACCGCAGGTCGACGAAGGAGGACATGAGCGGAGCCGGCCACCCACGGCCCTTGGCTCGCACCAGCCGCCGCGCACGAAATCCACAGTGCCCCCGCCAAGCAACAACGGGCAAGAACCATGATCGTCACCGGCAGGAGCCAACGCTGGCGCATCTTCGCCGCCCATGCCGGCCTGTGGGTGCTGCTCGCCTTCACGCTCTTCCCGCTGCTGGCGGTGGTGAGCATCAGCCTGCGGCCGGGCAACTTCGCCACCGGCGCGCTGATTCCCTCGACCATCAGCTTCGAGCACTGGCAGCTGGCGCTGGGCATACCGGTGACGCAGCCCGACGGCAGCGTGGTGCAGCCACCCTTCCCGGTGCTGCTGTGGCTGTGGAACAGCATCAAGGTGGCGACGATCTCGGCCGCGCTCATCGTGGCCATGTCGACCACCGCGGCCTATGCCTTCGCGCGCATGAAGTTCGCCCGCAAGCAGCTCATCCTCAACGCCATGCTGCTGCTGCAGATGTTCCCGGTGGCGGTGGCGTTGGTGGCCATCTACGCCATCTTCGAAGGCATCGGCACGCGCATCCCCTGGCTCGGCATCGAGACGCATGCCGGGCTCATCGTCGCCTACCTCGGTGGCGTGGCCATGCACATCTGGACCATCAAGGGCTACTTCGAGACCATTCCGGTGGAGATCGAGGAGAACGCCAAGGTCGACGGCGCCACGCCGTGGCAGACCTTCCGCCTGGTGCTGCTGCCGATGGCCGTGCCCATCCTCATGGTGGTCTTCGTGCTCGCCTTCATCGGCACCATCATCGAGTACCCGGTGGCGAGCATCCTGTTGCGCGAGGAGCCCAACCTGACGCTGGCCGTGGGCAGCAAGTTCTACCTCTACGAGCAGAAGTACCTGTGGGGCGACTTTGCCGCCGCCGCCGTGCTCTCGGGTCTGCCCATCACGCTGGTGTTCCTCGCCGCCCAGCGCTGGATCGTCTCGGGGCTCACCGCCGGCGGCGTGAAAGGCTGATCCATGACGCGCACCCCCCTCGCCCTCGTGCGCCGCGCCGCCGCCCTGCTGGTGGCGGCGGTGGCGCTTCCCACACCGGCACAGAGCCCGACTGCCATGAGCTACGCCAACCGCTTCGACCAGGAACTGGCCGGCCGCTACGAGGCCCGCGAGAAGGACTGGCGCAACGGCGCCGTCGTCTACCAGGTGCTGGTGGACCGCTTCGCCCCCAGCGCCGACCTGCAGGCCAAGCGCGCGCTCTACCCGCCGCCGAAGACCCTGCGCGAGTGGAGCGAGGAGCCACGGCGCGGCACCTACCTCGCCAGCCACAAGCTGTGGAGCCACGAGATCGACTTCTGGGGCGGCGACCTGGCGAGCCTGGCGACCAAGCTCGACTACGTGCAGCAGCTCGGCGCCGAGGTGCTCTACCTGAACCCGATCTGCCTGGCCTACACCAACCACAAGTACGACGCGCTGGACTACAACCAGGTCTCGCCCGAGTACGGCACGCGCGAAGAGGTCAAGCGACTGGCCGCCGAGCTGCACCGCCGCGGCATGAAGCTCGTGCTCGACGGCGTGTTCAACCACATGGGCCGCAACGCGCCGATCTTCAAAGAGGCGCAAAAGGCCTACCTCGAAGAGACCGCCGCCGCGGGGGGCGGACGCGCAGCGGCCGGGGGTTCGATGTACCGCGACTGGTTCGTCTTCGGGCCGCAGTTCCCCGGCGGCGCACGCGCGTGGTGGGGCGCGGCCAACCTGCCCGAGCTCAATCTGGAGAACCCGGCGCTGCGCGAGCACCTCTTCGGCGCGCCCGATTCGGTGGTGCGCGGCTGGCTGCGCGACGGCATCGACGGCTGGCGTCTGGACGTGGCCTTCGACATCGGACCCGTCTATCTCGACGAGCTCACCCGCGCCGCGCACGCGCA
>DYOR01000014.1:40517-43537 GCA_020720385.1 Rubrivivax sp. | reverse complement strand
CGGCGCCGCGGTAGCCGGCCTCGTTGAAGGACTTGTCGAACTTGCCCCCCATGTCGAAGATGACGGCGGGTTGGGCCAGGGCCGCGCCCGCCAGGGTGGCGCCAAGCAGGGCGAGCAAGGTGGGCTTGAGCTTCATGGGCGGCTTCGTGCAGGCTTGTCGGTGGGCGGCAGGATAGCAAGTCTTGCGCCGCGGCCAGGTCCCGAGTGGCCCTAGTGCAGTGTTCCACGCTATGCGGCACATAAAACCGCGTCTTTGCCGCCCTGGCGTCGTTGCAAATCCTCGCGATGCCACGCGGCATCACTGTGGTTTGCGCCTAGCCAGGACGACAAATCCATCGGTTTTCTTGAGTGCCGCACAGCATGGAACACCGCACTAGGATGGCCCCATGGCCCCCGCACTCGAACCCGATGCCCTCATGGTGCGCGCCCGCGCCCTGCCCAAGGTGCTGCTGCACGAGCACCTGGACGGCGGCTTGCGCGTGGGCACGCTGCTCGAGCTGCTGCGCCAGCGCGGCATCACGCCGCCGGCGCCCGACGAGATCCAGCTCGCCGCCTGGTTCGACGCCAACGCGCACGCCGGCAACTTGGTCGAGTACCTCGAGGGCTTTGCCCTCACCGTGGAGGCCATGGCCAGCCCGGCGGCGATGGAGCGCGTGGCTTTCGAAGCCGCCGAGGACGCGCGCCTGGATGGCGCCGTGCTCGCCGAATTCCGCATCGCGCCGCTGCTCTTCGCGGACCATGGCGTGGGCGGCGAGGCCACCGTCGAGGCGCTGCTCGCCGGGCTGGCGCGCAGCACCTTGCCGCTGGGCGAGAAAAGCGGCCTGATCGTCTGCGCCATGCGCCACCTGCCACCCGAGGAGACCGAGCGCGCGGCGCGCCTGGCGCTGCGCTACCAGGGCCGGGGCGTGGTCGGTTTCGACCTCGCCGGCGCCGAGCACGGCCACCCGCCGGGCGAGCACGCCGGCGCGCTGCGCCTGGTGCGCGACGCCGGGCTGGCGCTCACGCTGCACGCCGGCGAGGCCGACGGCGCCGAGCGCGTGCTCGAGGCGGTGCGCCTGGGCGCGCGGCGCGTCGGCCACGGCGTGCGCCTGGTCGATGCGCTGCACGACCCGCGGCGCGCCGCCCTGTTCGACGCGGTGATGGCCCAGGGCGTGCATCTGGAGGTCTGCCCGACGAGCAACGTGCACACCGGCGCGGCGCGCTCCATCGCCAGCCACCCCATCAGCGCGCTGTGGCGCGCCGGCGTGAGCCTGAGCTACCACACCGACAACCGGCTCATGAGCTGCATCACGCACAGCGCCGAGGCCGCCGCCCTGCTGGCGCATACGCCGCTCACTGAAGACGACCTGCTGGCCATGGCCGGCCAGGCCGCTGCGCACAGCTTTCTGCCGCCGGCGCGGCGCGCGCAGGCGCAAGCCGAGATCGCCGCCATCACCCGCACGCTGGGTCGGGATTGAAAGCGCCGGCTCGCGCGGCATACTGCACCGAGTCAACCCTGCCTGGGTGCGCATCGGGAGGAACCCCAGCCTTCAGAACGGGCCGCGGGGACCGATAGTTCCAGGGATGGCGCCCGCGGGCGCCGAAGGCCTCGTGTGCCACAGCGAACCATTCTCATCGTCGATGACAGCCCGGAGAACCTCACCGTTCTGGGCGAGTTGCTGTGCGCGCAGTACAAGGTGCGCGCGGCCAACTCCGGCGAGCGCGCGCTGCACCTGGCGCACCAGGCGCCGCCACCCGACCTCATCTTGCTCGACGTGATGATGCCGCGCATGAACGGCTACGAGGTGCTGGCGCAGCTGCGCGCCGCCGCGCCCACGCGCGACATCCCGGTGATCTTCACCACCGCCATGAGCGCGCCCGAGGACGAGCAGCGCGGCCTCGCGCTGGGCGCCGTGGACTACATCACCAAGCCGCTGCGCCCGGCGATCGTGCTGGCGCGCGTGCACACGCACCTGGAGCTCAAGGGCGCGCGCGAGGTCCTGCAACGCCACAACGCCACGCTGGAGGGCGAGGTGGCGGCGCGCCTGCGCGAGAACCTGGTGATCCAGGAGGTCACCATACGCGCGCTGGCACGGCTGGCCGAGACGCGCGACAACGAGACCGGCAACCACATCCTGCGCACGCAGTACTACGTCCAGGCGCTGGCGCAGATGGCCTGCCGCCACCCGCGCTTTGGCGTCGAACTCGACGAGCACGCCGTCGACCTCATCGCCAAGTCGGCGCCGCTGCACGACATCGGCAAGGTCGGCATCCCCGACAGCGTGCTCCTCAAGCCGGGCAAGCTCACCCCCGAGGAATGGGTGGTGATGAAGACGCATGCCAGGCTCGGCGCCGACGCCATCGCGCGCGCCGAGGCCGATGCCCACGAGCCGGTGAAGTTCCTCGCCTACGCCAAGGACATCGCCCTGCACCACCACGAGCGCTGGGACGGCGCCGGCTACCCCGACGGCCTGGCCGGCGAGGCCATCCCGCTGGCCGCGAGGCTGATGGCGCTGGCCGACGTCTTCGACGCCCTCATCTCGCGCCGCGTCTACAAGGCGCCCATGCCGCTGGAGCAGGTGCAGCGCACGATGGCGGCCGAGCGCGGCCGGCACTTCGACCCCGACCTGCTCGACCTCTTCCTCGCCGGCTTCGACGAGTTCGGCGAGATCGCCCGGCGCTACCCCGACGAGCCCACCGGGCCGGCGACGACGACGGGCGCGGCCGCCTGAAGCCCCTGCTGCGATGGCCCCGTCCGCCGACTCCGCCGCCCAGCGCGTGGCACGCCCGGGCCGCGTGCCGCTCGCGCCCTTGCTGGGCGCGCTGGTGGTCGCGGCGCTGGTGGTCGCGGCGACCGCGGCCGCCGTGCACTGGATCTACGACCGCCAGGAAAAGGAGCACGCCCGACAGCTGGAGGCCGCCGTCGAACTGGTCACGCGCGCGCTCGACCAATGGATCCAGGGGTCCGTCGTGCAGGGCGCACTGATTGCCAGCAGCCGGCCCCTGGCCGAGGTCTACCGCCGCTGGAGCGAGCACGGGGA
>DYOR01000014.1:0-40417 GCA_020720385.1 Rubrivivax sp. | reverse complement strand
ACACCCACGCCGCGAACCAGGAGGATCGGCTGCGCGCGCTGTCGCTGCTGCAGGCGATCTCCGACAGCTCGACGGACATCATCTTCGCCAAGGACCTGCAGGGGCGCTTCCTGCTCTTCAACCCGCAGGCCTGCCGCAGTTTCGGCAAGCCGGTCGAGGAGGTGCTCGGGCGCGACGCCGTCGCCCTCGTCGGGGCCGAGCGCGCGCGGGAGATGCGGCTCTACGACGACAAGGTGCTGCGCGAGGGCCGCCCTGTCACCTACGAGGAGGAGACTGCCACGCCCGAGGGCAGGCGGTCCTTACTCATCACCAAGGGCCCGCTGCGAGACGAGGCCGGCCAGGTGATGGGCATGTTCGGCATCTCGCGCGACATCACCGAGCGCGTGCGCTCCGAGCAGCTCCTGCGCCAGCTCTCGCAGGCGGTGGAGCAAAGCCCGGTGGGCATCGTCATCACCGACGTCAAGGGCCGCATCGAGTTCATCAACGAGGCGATCACGCGCATCAGCGGCTTCACGCCCCAGGACGCGCTGGGACAGGACCTGCGCCAGATGCAGCGCAACCTGGCGCCGGCCGCGCACGAAGCCCAGATGAGGTCTGCCCTGGCCGCCGGCTCGCCCTGGCAGGGCGAGTTCTCGACCACGCGCAAGGACGGCCAGACCTACGCTGAGTTCGTGCACGTCGCCCCGGTGCGCCAGGCCAGCGGGCAGGTCACGCACTACCTGTTCATCGTCGAGGACATCACCGCGAAGAAGCGCCAGGGCGCCGAGCTCGACCGCCACCGCCACCACCTGGAGGAGCTGGTCGACGAGCGCAGCCTGCAGCTCCAGCAGGCCAACGCCGAGCTGCTGCTGGCGCGCGACCACGCCGAGGCCGCCAACCGCGCCAAGAGCACCTTCCTGGCCAACATGAGCCACGAGATCCGCACGCCGCTCAACGCCATCGTCGGCCTGACGCACCTGCTCAACCGCGACGCCCGCGACCCCAAGGCACGCGAGCGCCTGGGCAAGGTCACGGAAGCGGCGGGCCACCTGCTGCAGGTCATCAGCGACGTGCTCGACCTGTCGAAGATCGAGGCCGACAGGATCGAGCTGGAGGACATCGACTTCTCGCTCGCCGACGTCATCTCGCGCAGCTGTGCGCTGGTGGCCGAGCGCGCCCAGGCCAAGGGGCTGGCGGTCGTGGTGCAGGCCGCAGGCGCACCCGACGCGCTGCGCGGCGACCCCACGCGCTTGCAGCAGGCGCTGCTCAACTTGCTCAGCAACGCGGTGAAGTTCACCGAACGCGGGCGCATCGACGTGCGCGCCGAGCTGCTGGCGCGCGAGGGCGAGATGCTGCACCTGCGCCTGGCGGTGCGCGACACGGGCATAGGCATCGCGCGCGCGGACCTCGCCGGCCTGTTCGAGGCCTTCGTGCAGACCGACAGCTCCACCACGCGGCGCTTCGGCGGCACCGGCCTGGGCCTGGCCATCACGCGGCGCCTGGCCAGGCTCATGGGCGGTGAGGTCGACATGAGCAGCGAGCCCGGCGTGGGCAGCGAGTTCCGCTTCAGCGTGCGCCTGCGCGCCGGCCAGTCGACGGCAGCGCCGCTGCCGCCCCCGCTGGCCGACGCCGAGGCGGCGCTGCGCGCGCGCGGCGCAGGAGCGCGCGTCCTGCTCGTCGAGGACAACCCGGTGAACCAGGACGTGGCGCTGGAGCTGATCCAGTCCGCCGGGCTGCACGTCGACGTGGCGGGCAACGGCGTCGAGGCGTTGGCCCGCATGCAGGACCAGCGCTACGACATCGTGCTCATGGACATGCAGATGCCGGTCATGGACGGCCTGGAGGCCACGCGCCGCATGCGCCAGTCGCCCGATGGCCGCGCCCTGCCGATCCTGGCGATGACGGCCAACGCCTTCGGCGAGGACCGCGCGGCCTGCCTGGCCGCCGGCATGAATGACCACGTCGCCAAGCCCGTGGACGCGGCCACGCTCTACGCGGCGCTGCTCCGCTGGCTGCCGGCGCGCGCGGCGGGCGCGGTGGGCGCGGCCGCAGCGCCAGCGCGCCGGCCCGAGCCGGCGCCCCCGCAACCGGGTGTTCCGGCGATCGCCGGCCTGGACGCGGCGCAGGCCTTGCGCTTCGTCGACGGCCGCGCCGACGTCTACCTGCGCGTGCTGCGCCAGTTCGCGCAGCACTACCGCGACGGGGCCGAGCTGCTCGCCGGGCTGATGGCCCGCGGCGCGTGGGACGAGCTCAAGCGCACGGCGCATTCGATCAAGGGCGCCGCGGCGGCCATCGGCGCGCTGCGCCTGCCGGCCCTGGCCGATGCGCTGGAGCGCACGCTGGCCACGGCGCAGCCTGCTGCGGCCACCGCCGCGGCACTCGCCGCCCTGGAGCAGGAACTGCGCAGCGTGGTGACAGCGCTACAGGCGGCGCTGCAGGCGGGACTGCCCGAAGAGGCGCTCGCCGCGGGCAGCCACGCCGGCGCCGTGCCCGCCGGCGAGCTCGACCGCCTGGAAGCGCTGCTGCATGGCGGCGACTACGAGTCCGTGGCGCTCTTTCGCGGCCTGGCCGGGGACCTGCGCGCGCAGTACGGCTCGGCGGTCGACGCGATCGAGGCGGCGCTGAGCCGCTTCGATTGCCCGGGCGCCGAAGCGGCGTTGCGGGCCTTGCGCGCCGGCTGACCGGGGCGCGCCGGCCGCCGCCAGGACAGGCCCGCGTCGCGGTGGCGCTGGATCAAGCGCGCGCCATGGCGCGCACCGCGGGCACGGCGCAGCGCGCGATGACGCCACCGCCCAGGCAGCGCTCGCCGTCGTAGAGCACGGCACTCTGGCCCGGCGTCACGGCCCACTGTGGCGTGGCAAATTCCAGGCGCGCCACGCCCTGGGCCAGCGAGAGCACGCACGGCGCGTCGGCCTGGCGGTAGCGCGTCTTGGCCGCCAGCGGGCCGGGTGCGGGCGGCGCGCCAGCCACCCAGCTCAGGTCCTCGGCCTCGAGCCAGCTCGACTGCAGCCAGGGGTGTCCGTGCCCCTGCACCACGTGCAGCGCGTTGCGCTGCAGGTCCTTGTGCGCCACGTACCACGGCGCGTGCTCGCCACCGCCGGCGCGCAGGCCGCCTATGCCCAGGCCCTGGCGCTGCCCCAGCGTATAGAAGCTCAGGCCCACATGGCGGCCGACCTCGCGCCCGTGCTCGTCGAGCATGGGTCCGGCATCGTCGCTCAGGTAGCGCTCGAGGAACTCGCGGAAGGGCCGCTCGCCGATGAAGCAGATGCCGGTGGAGTCCTTCTTCTTCGCGTTCGGCAGGCCGATCTCGGCGGCGATGCGTCGCACCTCGGTCTTGCGCAGCTCACCCACCGGGAAGAGCGTGCGCGCGAGCTGTGCCTGGTTCAGGCGGTGCAGGAAGTAGCTCTGGTCCTTGGCCGGGTCCAGGCCCTTGAGCAGCTCGAAGCGAGCGCCGAGCTCGCGCACCCGCGCGTAGTGCCCGGTGGCGATCTTCTGCGCGCCCAGGCGCAGCGCGTGGTCGAGGAAGGCCTTGAACTTGATCTCGGCGTTGCACAGCACGTCGGGGTTGGGCGTGCGGCCGGCGGCGTACTCGCGCAGGAATTCGGCGAAGACGCGGTCCTTGTACTCGGCAGCGAAGTTGACGTGCTCGATCTCGATGCCGATGACGTCGGCCACCGCCGCGGCGTCGACGAAGTCGGCATTGCTCGAACAGTATTCCCCCGCGTCGTCGTCTTCCCAGTTCTTCATGAAGACGCCGACGACCTCGTGCCCTTGGCGCTTGAGCAGCCAGGCGCTGACCGCGGAGTCCACGCCGCCGCTCAGGCCCACCACGATGCGCATCTTCGGCATGCTGCGGATTATCCGCACCCGACGCTGCGACGCCCGACCTTTGGGGGGAGGCCCGCCGGCCGGGGCACCCCTTTTCGGGGGTGCGCCCATCGGCTCCGTGGGCCCGAACGCATGGGAAGATCGCCGGACCCTGCCTGCCGCGAGAGCCTGATGCCGATCGACACACCCCCTCCCGCCTACCTGCGCCAGCCCAGCCTGCAGGGCGACACGCTGGTCTTCGTCAGCGACGACGACCTGTGGCGCTGCAGCCTCGCGGCGGGCGCCGCGCAGCGCCTCAGCGCCGGCCTGTCCGAGCCGGCCACGCCCTGCCTCTCGCCGGATGGCCGCTGGCTGGCGTATGCCGGCCGCGATGAACAGCACAGCGAGGTCTGGCTCATGCCTGCCGCCGGCGGGCCGGCGCGGCGGCTCACCTGGCTGGGCAGCGATCTGGCGGTGCGCGGCTGGGCGCCCGATGGGCGCATCGTCTTTTGCAGCAACCACGGCCAGCCCTTCTTTCGCAACTGGCACGCCTACACCATCAGCCCCGAAGGCGGCGTGCCCGAGCGCGTGCCGCTGGGGCAGATCAACCACCTCGCCTTCGGCCCGGCCGGGCGGCGCGCCATCGGGCGCAACACCGCCGACCCGGCACGCTGGAAGCGCTACCGAGGCGGCACGGCCGGGCAGCTGTGGATGGAAACCGGCGCCGGCACGGGCGCGTTCGAGCGCCTGGCGGCGCTGCAGGGCAACCTCACCTGCCCGATGTGGCTGGGCGAGCGCCTGTACTTCCTCAGCGACGCCGAGGGCGTGGGCAACCTCTATTCCTGCGCGCCCGACGGCAGTGCGCTGCGCCGCCACACCGACCACGCCGAGCACTACGCGCGCCACGCCAGCAGCGACGGCCAGCGCATCGTCTATCAGTGCGCCGCCGAGCTCTGGCTCTACGACCCGGCCAGCGAGCGCAGCCGCAAGCTGGACATCGCCGTGCCCGGTTCGCGCACCCAGGCCGCGCGGCGTTTCGTGCCCGCGGCGGAAAACCTGCAGGGCATGGCGCTGCACCCGGCGGGCCACAGCCTGGCGCTGGAAGTCCGCGGCCAGCTCTTCACCATGGCCTTGTGGGAAGGCGCGGTGCGCCGGCTCGGGCAGGAGCGGCCCGACGCACCGGCGCGCCGCCGCCTGGGGCAATGGCTGGCCGATGGGCAGACCCTGGTGGCCACCAGCGACGCCTCGGGCGAGGAACGCATCGAGGTCTTCGAGGGCTCGCGCGGCGAGCGCACGCGCGAGCTGTCCTGGGCCCTGGGCCGCATCACCGCGCTGTGCGCGGCGCCCGTGGGCACGCACCTGGCCGCCGCCAACCATCGCAACGAATTGTGGGTCGGCGACGTGGCCAGCGGCGAGCTCGTGCTCGCCGACCGCAGCGCATGCGGTCGCATCGAAGACCCGGCCTGGTCGCCCTGCGGCGGCTGGCTCGCCTACACCTTCGCCACCAGCCCGCGGCACACGGCGATCAAGCTCTTCGAGCGCGCCAGCGGGCGCACGCTGCTGGCCACCACGCCGGAGTTCCGCGACTACGGCGCGGCCTTCGACCCCAGCGGGCGCTACCTCTACTTCCTCTCGCTGCGCACCTTCGACCCGGTCTACGACAGCGTGCAGTTCGAACTCAGTTTTCCGCGCGCGGCGCGCCCCTACCTCATCGCCCTGCAGGCCGGTGGGCCCCCGCCCTTCGAACCCGAACCCAAGGGCATGCAGGGCGAGGATCGCCCCCCGGCCTCCGCGCCGCCGGCGGCCCTGCCGCCCATCGAGGCCGAGGGCCTGGCGCGCCGCGTGGCGGCCTTCCCGGTGCCCGAAGGGCGCTTCGGCCAGATCGCCGGAGCCGCGCGCGGCAAGGTCGTGTGGACGACGCTGCCCATTGCCGGCGCGCACGGCCGCGGCGGCCACAAGGAATCGCCCGGGCGGCTCGAGGTCTTCGACTTCGCCAGCGGCGAGGTCAAGACCCTGGTGGAGCAGGCCGACAGCTTCGTCCTCGCCGCCGACCGGCACACGCTGGTGCTGCGCCACGGCACGCAGTTGCAGGCCATCGACGCCGCCAAGCCTCCCGACGACAAGCGTGAGCCGCGCGTGCGCAAACCGTCCAGGCTGGGCGGCGAGATCGACCTGACGCGGCTGCGCGTACCCACCCACCCGCCGCAGGAATGGGCGCAGCTGCTGCGCGAGGTGTGGCGGCTGCAACGCGACCACTTCTGGGTCGAGGACATGTCGGGCGTGGACTGGGAATCCATGTTCGCGCGCTACGCGCCGCTGCTGCCGCGCGTGGCCACGCGCGGCGAGCTCTCCGACCTGATCTGGGAGCTGCAGGGCGAGCTCGGCACCTCGCACGCCTACGAGATGGGCGGCGACCACCGCAAGCCACCGGCGGTGGCCCTGGGCCACCTCGCCGCCGAGCTGCGCCCCGAGGCCGAGGGCTGGCGCATCCTCGGCACCGTGCAGGGCGACGCCTGGGATGCGGCGGCCGATTCGCCGCTCAACGCCGTGGGCGTGCAGGCGCGCGTGGGCGAACGCATCGTCGCGGTGGGCGGGCAGTCCGTGTCGGCGGCGCTGCCGCCGCAGGCGCTGCTGGTGCACCACGCGGGCGCCAAGGTCGCCCTCACGCTGGCGGCGGACGACGGCACCACGCGCGAGGTGCTCGTCACCGCCCTCGCCGACGAAGCGCCGGCACGCTACCGCGAGTGGGTGGAGCGCAACCGCGCCTGGGTGCACGAGGCCAGCGGCGGCCGTGTGGGCTACTTCCACCTGCCCGACATGATGAGCGCGGGCTTCGCCGAATTCCACCGCTACTTCGCCACCGAATGCGACCGCGACGCGCTCATCGTCGACGTGCGCTACAACCGCGGCGGCCATGTCTCGCAGCTGCTGCTGGAAAAGGTGGCACGCAAGCGCATCGCCTGGAACGTGGCGCGCTGGGGCCAGCCGAGCTGCTACCCCGAAGAGGCGCCCGCCGGTGCGGTGGTGGCGCTGACCAACGAACACGCCGGCAGCGACGGCGACATCTTTTCGCACAACTTCAAGCTCATGGGCGTGGGCACCCTGGTGGGCCAGCGCACCTGGGGCGGCGTGGTCGGCATCTGGCCGCGCCACAAGCTCGTCGACGGCACCGAGACCACCCAGCCCGAATACTCCTTCTGGTTCAAGGACGTGGGCTGGGGCGTGGAGAACTACGGCACCGACCCGCAGCTCGAAGTCGCCAATGCGCCGCAGGACGACGCCTTCAACGCGCCGCAGCGCGACCGCCAGCTGGCGGCCGCCGTGGCCGAAGCCCTGTCGGCCAGCGCCCGCCTGGGCGTGGCGCGGCCGGACTTCGGCGTGCGGCCACGCCTGGGCGTGCCCGCCTTGCCGCCGCGCCCATGAATCCCTTCGCGCCGCCCTGGCCGCGCGCGGAAGGGCGGGGCGAGCCCATCCCCTTGGCAGGCGGCGGCCGCTGCCACAATCCCCGCGCATGAACGAGACGCTCGCCCAGGGACTGCTCCAGGCCGTGCGCGCGCAGGGCTTCGGCCAGACCGCCGACGGCTGGTGCGGCGGCGCCCCGGTGGAACGGTTTCCGAGCCTCGACCTGGCGCTGGTCTCGTTTGCCGGCACGCGCGCACCGGTCTGGGCCAACGTGCTCTTCTCGCGCGAGTTCGAGCAGGGCATCGTTGCCGGCATCGACGCGCGCGCCGGGGCGGTGCACGACATCCGCTTCGACGCCGACCAGCGCAGCGCGGAGCTCGATTCGACACCCTGGCTGCCCGGCGCGGACTGGTCGCGCATGGCCTGGCGCGCCATCGTCGAGCGGCCGCAGGCGCGGCGGCGCTTCGTCGCGCCCTACCCGGCCTCGCTGCTCAAGCTCCTGGTGGCGGTGGGCGTGGGCCTGGCCGTGGACCGCGGCCGCTGCGACTGGCCCGCGGCGCTCGAACCCATGCTCGTGGCCAGCGACAACGACGCCACCACGGCGCTGGTGGCCTTGCTGCGCCGCCTCGACCTGGTGCACGCCCTGAACACACGCCTGGCCGAACTCGGGCTGCACACGCTGCAGCTCAACGGCACGACGGTCCACGGTGGCTGGCGCAACGCCGACGGCGCCGGCGTGAGCCAGATCCACATGACGGCCTGGGACACCGCCCGGCTGCTCTGGCTGCTCGACGCGCAGGCGAGCGCGCCGCCCTGGTTGCCCGCGGGCACGGCCCTGCTGCAACCGGCGAGCTGCGCGCACCTGCTCGCCGTGCTCGCGCGCCAGCAGCGCGACGAAGTGCTCTCTTCGGGCTCGCTGCGCGGCACGCCGGGCTGGGTGGGCGGCCTGCCCGATGCGCCGCATTTCGCGCACAAGACCGGGAGCACGGCGAACTACTGCTCGGACGCCGGCATCGTGCGCAGCGACGGCCGGCACTACATCGTGGCCCTGCTCAGCAACCTGGGCGAACGCTACGCGCCGCACGAGCGCTGCGCCACCACCTGGCGCATGCCCGCGCTGGGAGCGGCCATCCACCGCCTGGTGGGCTCGCTGCAGTGAGCGGCGCACGGCCGCTCCGAAGCCGCTCGCGACCCCACGGGGGGCCGGCGCGCAGCGCCTTGGGGGCCAGATGAGCTTTCGCGCCCTGCAGCCGGGCGACCTGGTCGCGGTGCTCGCCCCCGCGGGCCCCGCCCGGCCCGAGGCGCTGCAGGCGATCGAGCCGCTCTATGCGCGCCAGGGCTATCGCCTGCGTCTGTACCCGAGCTGCCGCGCCGAGGACGGCTACCTCGCCGGGCCCGATGCGCTGCGCCTGGCCGACCTGCATGCCGCCCTGGCCGACGACGCGGTCGCCGCCATCCATTGCCTGCGCGGCGGCTACGGTGCCATGCGCCTGCTCGACGGCATCGACGCCGCGCTGGTGCGCCGCGCGCGCAAGCTGCTCATCGGCTACAGCGACATCACCGCGCTGCACGCACTGTGGTGCCGCGAGGGGCTGGCGAGCCTGCACGCGCCCATGCCCGCTTCCGACCTCGTCAAGCCCGGCCGCGAGGACGACGAGACGGCGCTCTTTGCCCTGCTGCGCCAGGGCTTGCGCGCCGGCGACGTGCTGGCACCCGCGCTCGACCCCGCGACGCGCGCCGCCGGCCTGCACGTCGGCGGCCGCGCCCAGGGCCGGCTCGTCGGCGGCAACCTGAGCCTGGTGGCGGCGCTGCTGGGCACGCCCTGGGCCTGGGACGCCGCCGGCGCCATCCTCTTCCTCGAGGACGTGGGCGAGGAGCCGTACCGCGTCGACCGCCTGCTCACGCAGCTGCGCCTGGCCGGCGTGCTCGGGGCTGCGGCGGGCTTCGTGCTCGGCAGCTTCACCGAGCAGGAGCCGCCCGCGGCGCTGCTGCGCGAGATGCTCGCCACGCTGGGCAAGCCGCTGCTGGCGGGCTGGCCCAGCGGCCACGGCACGCCCCACCGGCCATTGCCCCTGGGCGTGCGCGTGGCCCTGGACGCCGACGCCGGCACGCTGCGGCTGTGCGAGGACGTCCTGCGCGCAAAATAGCGGCTCCCCCGCAGGAGCGCCGTCATGAACCCATCCCAGCTCACCCTGGCCGACCTCGGCCCCGCCGTGAAGACCACGGCCCTGCACTCGCTGCCGCTCATCGCCCGCGGCAAGGTGCGCGACCTCTACGCCGTGGGCGCCGAGCGCATGCTCATGGTGGCGAGCGACCGCCTCAGCGCCTTCGACGTGGTGATGAAGGCCCCCGTGCCGGGCAAGGGGCGGCTGCTCACGCGCATGGCGCTGTTCTGGTTCGACCTGCTGCGCGACGTGGCGCCCAACCACCTCAGCGGCGAGGCGCCCGAGAGCGTCGTCGCCGCCGACGAGGTCGACCAGGTGCAGGGGCGCGCCATGCTCGTGAAGCGGCTCAAGCCCCTGCCGTGCGAGGCCGTGGTGCGCGGCTACGTCGCCGGCTCGGGGTGGAAGGAATACCTCAAGAGCGGCACGGTGTGCGGCATCGCGCTGCCGCCGGGCCTGACGAGCACGCAGCCGCTGGCCGCGCCGATCTTCACGCCGGCGAGCAAGGCCGCCGCGGGCGACCACGACGAGAACATCAGCTTCGCCCAGCTCGAGGGCATCCTCGGTGGCGCGCGTGCCGCCGAGGTGCGCGACACGGCGCTGCGCCTGTACAAGGCCGCCGCCAAGTACGCGCTCACGCGCGGCATCGTCATCGCCGACACCAAGTTCGAGTTCGGTCTGGACGAGGCCGGCCGGCTGACCCTCATGGACGAGGTGCTGACGCCGGATTCGTCGCGCTTCTGGCTCGCCGGCGAACTGGCCGCCGGGCGCATCCATGCGCTGGACAAGCAGCCGCTGCGCGACTGGCTCGCGGCCAGCGGCGTCACCGGCGGCGCCGAGCAAGCGGCGCTGGACCTGCCCGAGGCGGTGCTCCTGGGCGTGCACGAGCGCTACGCCATGGCCTACCGGCTGCTCTGCGAAGGCCCGGCGTGATCAGCAACGGCTTCTTGCGCGCGCATCAGTGCGTCGGCCTGGCCCCGGGTGCGCAACTCATCGTCACCGGCGCGGTGCACGGCAACGAGACCGCCGGCACGCGAGGCATCCGCCGCGTGCTCGCCGAGATCGACGGCGGCGAGGTGGAGATCGTGCGCGGCCGCGTGACCTTCGTGCCGGTGTGCAACCCGCTGGCCTACAACCACGTGCGGCGCATGGGCGAGCGCAACCTCAACCGCCGCCTGCAACCCAGCGCCACGCCGCAGGACTACGAGGACCGCGTCGCGGGCGCGCTGTGCCCGCTGCTCGCCGCGCACGAGGTGCTGCTCGACCTGCACAGCTTTCGCAGCCCGGGCCGGCCCTTCGTCATGCGCGGTCCGGCCGACAACCGCGGCGCGCTGGAGCCCTTCGCCTTCGAGGCCGCCGAAGCCCGGCTGGCCATGCACGCGGGCCCGAACCGCGTCGTCGAAGGCTGGATGAGCGCCTACGCCGCCGGCGTGGCGCGCCGACGCAGCCGCGCGCTGACCCCCGGCGCGGTGCACGAGGATCCGAGCTACGGCGTGGGCACCACCGAGTACATGCGCGCTCAGGGTGGCTACGGCATCACCCTGGAATGCGGCCAGCACGACGACCCCCGGGCGCCCGACGTGGCCTACACCGCCATCCGCCAGACGCTGGCCTTGCTCGGCCTGGCCGAGCTCCCGCTGGCGCCGCCGGCCGCGCCCTTCGAATGCCTCGCGCTGAGCGAAGTCGTCGACCGTCACGCCGAGGGGGACCGCTTCGTCAAGGCCTGGACGAGCTTCGACCCGCTGGCGGCGGGTGAACTCATCGCCGTGCGCGCCGACGGCAGCGAAGTGCACGCCGCGCAGGCCGGCTACATCGTCTTCCCCGACGTCTCGGCCCTGCCCGGGCACGAGTGGTTTTACCTGGCGCAGGCCAGTTCGCGCCCCTTGTAGCGGCGCGGCGGCGCCCGCTGCGGCGCCCTTCAAAGGCGTGACTTCCGGCCCGCGCACGGGCCGCAGGCGCACCCTTGACACACATCAATTTCCCCCGAACAAACCCTAAGTACACTCTCGCCGATCCATTCAGTATCGATTTCCTTTCGCGTGTGTATCGCAGTTTGAGAAATTATCTGAAACTGGACCATCCCATTTCTCTTCCTGCGAGGCACCGATGAGACAAAGTCGAATGAAACTGGCCGTGCTGTCGGCCATTGTTTCGGGTATGTTCCTGCCAGTTGGCGTTTTTGCCGCCGAGGCAGATATTCTTCGCCGCGTCGAAGAACTGACCAAGGAACTGGAACAACTCAAGGCCCAGGTCAAGGCCAACCAGGAAAATGCAAAGAAGGAAGTGGCGGCGGAAGTTGCCAAAAGCGTCAAACGCGTTGGCGATAAATCCCTGGGTCAGTGGTTGACCGTTGGCGGTGATTATCAATTCCGTGTCGACAGTCTCAATGGCGAAACAAAACCATTCACTGACGTGAGTGCGGTATTTGCCAACGCGCAAAACCAGCTCCAGACCGCCTTCTTCTCCAACCCCACGCCAGAAACCGGCGCCATGCTCACCGGGTTGATGGGTTTCGCCAGCGGCATGGCCGGGGTGCAGACCTTCGATCAGGCGCAGGCCTTCCTTGGCGCGAACATGGCCATGATGGGTGGCCTCGCCTCCTTCGCCGGCCCGGCCTTCGTCGACGCCTACAAGCCCAAGAACAAGCTCACCTACACCAACAAGTTCGGCCTCGACCTGGGCATGCACGTGACCGACAACGTGTCCATGACGGTGAAGCTCGGCATGTACAAGGTGTTCGGCTCGCAGAGCGAGTCGTCGGTGGTGAATGCGGGCAGTGCGCCGTTCTTTGCCGACCGCGTGGGCGTTTTCGACGGCACGCTGGGCCATGTGCCGTCGAGCAGCTACCTGAATGTCGACCGGGCGTTCGCCACCTGGAAGAACCTCGGCCCGAACGAGGACATCTGGTTCTCCGTGGGTCGCCGGCCCGCCACCGACGGCGCACCGACGAACTTCAAGAACAACACCGCCCGCCCGGGCAACGGCGGCACCCCGGCGCTGCTCGTCAACTACGCCTTCGACGGCATGACCCTGGGCTACGCGCCGGAGATCGAATCCCTGCCCGGCTTCTACAGCAAGGTGTGCTACGGACGCGGCTTCGAGAGCGGCTTCAGCACGCCGCGCGGCAACTCCATCGACGACACCGACATGCTGGGCGTGGCCGTGGTGCCCTTCGACACCGAGGCCCTGCGCGTGTGGCTGCAATGGAACCGCGGCGTGAAGATCTTCGACGCGCCGCAGATGAGCAACACCTATTTCGGCAACACCATCCCGAAGATCAATCTGGGTGATATCGACTGGTACGGTGTCGGCGCGGCCAGCTCGATCAAGCTCGGCAGCGGTACCCTGAACTACTTTGCAGATCTGGGTCTGAGTGTCACGCACCCGAACAGCAACGTCTCCGCACAGTTCGGCTTCCAGGGTTTGATGACCGGTGGATTCTTCAATCCCGAAGCCCCGACCAGCAAGACCGGCGGCGCGATTCTGCTCGGTATGCGGTACGACCTGCCGTCGAACACCAAGATCGGCTTCGAATACAACCACGGCAGCAAGAACTGGATCACCTTTGCGCCGGCGGCCGGCGACATGTGGACATCCAAGGTCGGCACGCGCGGCAACGTCTACGACGCCTACGTGATTCACGAGTTCGCCGACACCCCGCTGGCCTCGCGTTCGGCGAAGACCTTCTTCCGCCTGGGTGTCCAGTACTACGACTTCAAGTACACCGGCAGCAACAACTGGGTCGGCGCGCCGATGAAGATATCCGACGTGAATGGTCAGATGATGCCCACCACGCCGCTGTCCAAGGCCTACGACGTGTACGGCACGCTCGAGGTCAAGTTCTAAACCCCGGGGGACGGGCGGCGCCCGGCCCCAAGGTCAACCTTTCATTTCCCGCCGCGTTATCCAAGGCGTGGCATTCACTTTTTAGAGGACTTTCGATGCGTACCCTGAGCAAGATCACCGCCGCCGCTGCGCTGGCGCTTTCCGCCGTCGCCTTCTCGTCCGTGGCCCTGGCCGCCGACGTCAAGGCTGTCGCCGAAGTCACCGCCATCAAGGTGGCTGCCGACGGCAAGTCGGCCGTGGTCACCCTGAGCAACACCAAGGGCGGAGGCGAGATCACCGTCAACGTCACCGACAAGACCACGCTGGACAAGTTTGCCGACAAGCGCATCGGCACCGGCGACGAGGTCCGCCTGACCTACGACAACGCCGGTGGCAAGAACCTGAGCAAGTCGTTCAAGAAGGCCGCGGGCTGCTGATCGCACTGGCCTCGCTCCCTCACCAACGGCGGCACCGCAAGGGCCGCCGTTGTTTTTTGTCGTCACCGGCCGTGCCGCATTGCACCTGGCCGGCGACGCCCCGGCGCCGCAGGGTGAACTGGATTGCGGCTACGCTGCGGGCTTTGCGTGGGGCGGCCCACGCCACCATCGCAGCCGAGGACAGCCCCGTGACCCGAAGTGAATCCCTGAGTCGCCTGCGCGCCTGGCGCCGGGTGCTTGCGCGCAGCGTCATGACGGCCGCCCTGACCGCTGCCGTCACCGCGGCCCTGGTGGCCTGTGGCGCCAAGGACACCCCTCCCGCCGCCGCGGGCACACCGCCGCCGCCCGAAGTGGGCGTGGTCACGGTGACGCCGCAGGAAGTGGCCCTGCAAACCGAGCTGCCGGGGCGTGTGGAGGCGGTGCGCATCGCCCAGGTGCGCGCCCGCGTCAACGGCATCATCCTCAAGCGCCTCTTCCGTGAGGGCAGCGAGGTCAAGGCCGGGCAGTTGCTCTACGAGATCGACGCCGCGCCCTACCGCGCGGCGCTCGAGGGTGCGCAGGCTGCGCTCGCCAGGGCGCAGGCCAACCTGGCGCAAGCCTCGGCGCAGGCCGAGCGCGACGCACCCCTGGTGCAGGCCCACGCCATCAGCCAGCAGGAATACGTCAGCGCCCAGGCGGCCCAGCAACTGGCGCAGGCCGATGTCGCGGCGGGCAAGGCCGCCGTGACCACGGCGCGCATCAACCTGGATTACACGCGCGTCGGCGCCCCCATCGCCGGGCGCATCGGCCGCGCGCTGGTCACCGAAGGCGCGCTGGTGGGCCAGGCCGAAGGCACGCCCCTGGCCACCATCCAGCAGACGAGCACGGTCTACGTGAACTTCACGCAGTCGGCCGCTGACGTGCTGCGCCTGCGCAAGGCGCTGGCCGGCAGGCAGCTGCGCAGTGCCGGCGAGGCCGCGGCGGCCGTGCACGTGGTGCTCGAGGACGGCAGCGAGCTGCCGCGCGCCGGCCGGCTGCTCTTCTCCGACCTGACGGTGGACGCCACCTCCGGGCAGATCACGCTGCGCGCCGAGGTGCCCAATGCCGACGGCCTGCTGCTGCCCGGGCAGTACGTGCGCGTGCGGCTGGCGCAGGCGCAGGCCCCCGCGGCCATGCTCCTGCCGCAGCAGGCGGTGATGCGCTCGAGCCAGGGCGACAGCGTGCTCGTGGTGGGCGCCGACGGCGTGCCCACGCCACGCCCGGTGAAGGTGGGCCCGGGCCGGGGCAACCAGTGGGTCGTGCTCGAAGGCCTCCAGCCCGGCGAGAAGGTGGTGGCCGACGGGTTCCAGAAGCTGCGCGGGCCCGGCCCGGTGAAGCCGGTGCCGTGGAGCGCGGCAGGCGCGGCGGCCGCGGGCCCCGCTTCGTCGGGCGCGCGCCCGTGAGCGGGGCCTGAAATGAAGCCCCCAAGCTCACTTCGTTCGCTGCCCCCAGGGCTCGCCAGGGGCCCCTTCGTGGCCCTTGGGGCGCGAAGGTCCTTCGGAACGGCCGGGCGGTACTGAGATGGCCCGCTTCTTCATCGACCGCCCGATCTTCGCCTGGGTCATCGCGCTCTTCATCAGCGTGCTGGGCATCGTCGCCATCACCCAGCTGCCGGTCTCGCAATACCCGCCCGTGGCGCCGCCCTCGATCGTCGTCTCGGTGGCCTACCCCGGCGCCGCCGCGCAGACGCTGGAGGACAGCGTGATCAGCGTCATCGAGCGCGAGATGAACGGCTCGCCGGGACTCATCTACACCGAGTCCGTGAGTCAGGCCGATGGCAGCGGCAGCATCACCCTGACCTTCGAAACCGGCACGAATCCCGACCTGGCCCAGGTCGACGTGCAGAACCGCCTGGGCCGCGCCACACCGCGCCTGCCGCAGGCGGTGACGCAACAGGGCGTGCGCGTGGACAAGGCGCGTTCGAACTTCCTCCTCTTCCTCATCCTCTCGTCCGACGACCCCAGGCTCGACCCCATCGCCCTGGGCGACTTCGCCTCGCGCAACGTGCTGCCCGAGATCCAGCGCATCAACGGCGTGGGCACGGCGCAGCTCTTCGGCACCGAGCGCGCCATGCGCATCTGGATCGACCCGGCCAAGCTCGTGGGCTACAAGCTCTCGGCCAGCGACGTGAGCAACGCCATCCGCGCGCAGAACGCACAGGTGGCTTCGGGCACCCTGGGTGACCTGCCGCAGGTGCCCGGCCAGGGCATTGCCGCCACGGTGGTGGTGCCGGGCCAGCTCACCTCGGTGGAGCAGTTCGGCTCCATCGTGCTGCGCGCCCAGACGGACGGCTCCAGCGTGCGCCTGCGCGACGTGGCGCGCATCGAGATCGGCGGGCAGAGCTACGGCACCTCGGCGCGGCTCAACGGCAAGCCCTCCACCGGCATCGGCGTGCAGCTCTCGGCCACCGGCAATGCGCTGGCCACGGCGCAGGCCATCCGCGCGCGCATGGGCGAGCTGCAGCGCTACTTTCCTGCCGGGGTGAAGTGGGCCATCCCCTTCGACAGCTCGCGCTTCATCGACATCTCCATCCGCCAGGTGGTCGAGACCCTGGTCGAAGCCGTGGCGCTGGTGTTCCTGGTGATGTACCTGTTCCTGCAGAACTTCCGCTACACGGTGATCCCGACCATCGTCGTGCCGGTGGCGCTGCTCGGCACCTTCGCCGTGCTGCACGCGCTGGGCTTCTCCATCAACGTGCTCACCATGTTCGGCATGGTGCTGGTGATCGGCATCGTCGTCGACGACGCCATCATCGTGGTGGAGAACGTCGAGCGCATCATGAGCGAGGAAGGCCTGCCGCCGCTGCAGGCGGCGCGCAAGGCCATGGGGCAGATCTCCGGGGCGATCATCGGCGTGACGGTGGTGCTCATCTCGGTGTTCGTGCCGCTGGCCTTCTTCTCCGGTGCGGTGGGCAACATCTACCGCCAGTTCTCGGTGGTCATGGTGGCGTCGATCGGCTTCTCGGCCTTCATGGCGCTGTCGCTCACGCCGGCGCTGTGCGCGCACCTGCTCGAGCCAGTGCAGGCCGGCCACCACCATGCCAAGAGCGGCTTCTTCGGCTGGTTCAACCGCGGCTTCGCGCGCACCGCCAAGGGCTACGAGGGCCTCGTGGCGCGATTGCTGCGCCGCGCGGCGCGCTACCTCGTGATCTACGTCGCCATCGTCGCAGCGGTGGCCTGGCTGGTGACGCGGCTGCCGTCCTCGTTCATGCCCAACGAGGACCAGGGCTACGTGCTCGCCAACGTGCAGCTGCCCCCCGGCGCGACGGTGGTGCGCACCACCGAGGTGATGAAACAGGTGGAAGGCTTCATGCTGCAACAGCCCGAAGTGCAGAGCATGGTCAGCGTGCTCGGCTTCAGCTTCTCCGGCGTGGGGCAGAACGCCGGCCTGGCCTTCATCACGCTCAAGGACTGGTCCGAGCGCAAGGGCGAGGCCCACGGCGCGCAAGGCATCGCCGGCCGCGCCACCGGCGCCTTGCAGGGCGTGCGCGACGCCTTCATCTTCGCGCTCAGCCCGCCGCCCATCCCCGAGCTCGGGCGCAGCACGGGCTTCACCTTGCGCCTGCAGGACCGCGGCGGCAAGGGCCACGAGGCGCTGCTCGCGGCGCGCAACCAGATGCTGGGCCTGGCGGCGCAAAGCCCGGTGCTCGCCGGCGTGCGCCCCGACGGCCTGGAAGACACCGCGCAGCTGCAGCTGGACATCGACCGCGACCAGGCCAGCGCGCTGGGCGTGGGCTTCGACGCCATCAACGCCGCCGTGTCGACGGCCTTCGGTTCGGCCTACGTCAACGACTTCCCCAACGCCGGCCGCCTGCAGCGCGTCATCGTGCAGGCCGATGCGCCCGCGCGCATGCAGCCCGACGACCTGCTGCGCATCAACGCCATCAACGCCAGGGGCCAGGCCGTGCCGCTCTCGGCCTTCGCGCGCACGCACTGGATCACCGGCCCGGTGCAGACGGTGCGCTACAACGGCTACCCGACGATGCGCATCGCCGGCGACGCCGCACCCGGCCGCAGCACCGGCGAGGCGATGGACGAGATGGAGCGCCTGGCGACGCAGCTGCCGGCGGGTTTCGCGTTCGAGTGGACCGGCCAGTCGCGCGAGGAGAAGCTCGCCGGCTCGACGATCCTCGTCCTCGTGGGCTTCGCCCTGCTCGCCGTCTTCCTCGCCCTGGCCGCGCTCTACGAGAGCTGGAGCATCCCGCTGGCGGTGCTGCTGGTGGTGCCGCTGGGCGTGCTCGGCGCGCTGCTGGGTGCGCAGTTCCGCGGCCTGGCCAACGACATCTACTTCAAGATCGGCGTCATCACCATCATCGGCCTGGGGGCGAAGAACGCGGTGCTCATCATCGAGTTCGCCAAGGACCTGCAAGCCCAGGGCCGCGGGCTGGTGGAGGCCGCGCTGGCCGCCTGCCATCTGCGCTTCAGGCCCATCCTCATGACCTCGCTGGCCTTCATCCTGGGCGTGCTGCCGCTGGTCATCGCCGCGGGCGCGGGCTCGGCCAGCCAGCACGCCATCGGCACCGGCGTGATGGCCGGCATGGCCAGCGCCACCGCCCTGGGCGTGTTCTTCGTGCCCATCTTCTTCGTTCTCATCCGCACGCTCTTCAGGGGCAGCGAGCGACAGCGCCAGATCTACGCGCACGAGGCCGTGGCCGATGCCGCCCACGGCACCGGGGAGGACCAGCCATGAGCGCCGCATCGACCTGCCGCACCGCGGCGGCCTGTGCGGCGGCGCTGCTGCTCGCAGGCTGCGCATCGCTTGCCCCGCCGCACCAGCGGCCGGCGCTGCCCACGCCGGCGATCTTCCCGGGCGCGCCGCCGACCGGCGGCGCGGTGGCGACCGACACCGACTGGCGCAGCGTCTTCACCGACGCGGGGCTGCGCCAGCTGATCGAGACGGCGCTGGCGAACAACCGCGACCTGCGCATCGCCGTGCTCAACATCGAGCAGGCGCGCGCGCAGCTGCAATTGCGCCGCGCCGATGCACTGCCCGGCGTCAACGCCGCCGGCGCGGGCACGGTGCGCAGCGAGCCCACGTCGGCGAGCCCCAACGTCTACACCGCCGGGCTGGGCGTGACGGCCTACGAGCTCGACTTCTTCGGCCGCGTGAAGAACCTCTCCGACGCCGCACGGGCCCAGCTCCTGGCCAGCGAGGAGGCGCGCAAGACCGTGCACATCGGCCTCGTCGCTGCCGTGGCCAGTACCTGGCTCGCCCTGCGCGCGGACGACGAGGCGCTGGATTTGATCGGCCAGACGCTGCGCACGCGCGAGGAGTCGCTGGCCCTGACGAGGCTCAAGTTCGAGCACGGCGCGGCCTCCGCGCTCGAGGCGCAGCAGGCCCGTTCGCTGGTGGAAGCGGCTCGCGTGGCGCGGGCCCAGCAGCAGCGCCAGCGCGCCACCGACGCCCACGCCCTGGTCCAGCTCGTGGGCACCGGGGCCACCGCCTCCGTGGCCGCTGGCGCGACTGATGCGATACCCCGCCTGGCGAGCCTGTCGCTGGGCCCCGAGCTCGCCGCGGGGCTGCCGGCGGACCTGCTCGAGCGCCGCCCCGACATCCGCCAGGCCGAGCAGCAGCTGGTGGCCGCCAGCGCCCACATCGGCGCGGCGCGGGCGGCCTTTTTCCCGCGCATCACCCTCACCGGCAGCGCGGGCAGCGCGAGCACGGAACTCTCGGGCCTGTTCAAGTCCGGCTCCTGGGGCTGGACCTTCGCGCCGCAGCTCGTGCTGCCGATCTTCGACGCCGGCCGCAACCGCGCCAACCTCGACGCCGCGCAGGTGGCACGCGAGATCGCCGTGGCGCAGTACGACAAGGCGGTGCAGACGGCCTTCCGCGAAGTCGCCGACGCCCTGGCCGGGCGCAGCACCTGGGGCGAGCAGCTGCGCGCGCAGCAGGCGCAGGCGCAGGCCGAAGGCGAGCGCGCCCGGCTCGTCGAGCTGCGCTACCGCCATGGCGCGGCGAGCCTGCTCGATCTGCTCGACGCCCAGCGCTCGCTCTTCGCCGCGCAGCAGGCCGTCCTGCAAGCGCAGCTGGCGCAGCTGCAGAACCGCGTCACGCTGTACAAGGTGCTCGGCGGCGGCTGGGACGCCGCGCCGGCGCAGGCGGCCAGCCGCTGAGCGCCCCCGGGGCCGGGCTGCGCCCTGCCCGCCCCCGCGGGGGGTTCAAGCAAAGTGGCGGAGCCACATTTGCTCGAGCGGTCGGTCCGCTACAACGTCGTCGTGAAGTCGCCCGGCTCGGGCCGCGTCGTCGACGCGGCCTTGTGCTTGCTCACCGTGCCCAGGTTGATGCAGCACACGGCGGTCTCGCCCGGGCCCAGCGCCAGCAGTTCGGCCAGGCGCGGCGAGGACAGGGCCTGGCCGCTGGTCAGTCCGCAGCCGTAGCCCAGGGCGTGGGCGCCCAGGGCGATGTTCTGGATCGCCGCGCCGAGCGAGACCATGCGCTCGAGCGCCGGCACGTCGGGCTCGCGCGGGCCCAGGCAGGCCACCGCGACCATGAGCAGCGGCGCGCGCAGCGCCTTCTCGCGCGCCTGCTCCATCTGCGGCGCCGTGGCGCTGGCGTCGCGGTCGGCCAGCGCCAGCGCGAAGACCTCGCCCAGCTCGGGGCGCCTGGCCGCCGGCACGATGACGAAGCGCCAGGGCCTGAGCTGCTGGTGGTCCGGCGCGGCCGCGGCCAGGGCGAGCAGCGAGTGCAGCTCCTGCGCGTCCGGGCCGGGCTCGACGAGCCGCCTGGGCGAGACGTTGTGCCGCGAGGTGATGAGAAGCTGGGTGTTCTCCCACGCCGTGGGCCAGGGCTCGCTCATCGCCGCCTCCTCAGCCGTGGCCACTGGCGAGCTGGTCGTCGCCCACGCTGGGCACGAGCGACGGACGGCCGACGATGAGCGGGTCCACCGCGCCGATCGTGGCCGGGTCGCGGTGCGCGTAGGGCACGCGGTGCAACAGGTAGCGCATGGCGTTGAGCCGTGCGCGTTTCTTGCAGTCGGACTTGATCACCGTCCACGGCGCATCGGAGGTGTCGCAGTGGATGAACATGGCCTCCTTGGCGCGCGTGTAGTCGTCCCACTTGTCGAGCGAGGCGACGTCGATGGGGCTCAGCTTCCACTGCTTCAGCGGGTGGCCCTTGCGCTCCTTGAAGCGCCGGCGCTGTTCCTCGCGGCTCACCGAGAACCAGAACTTGAAGAGGTGCACGCCCGAGCGCACCAGCTGGCGCTCGAATTCGGGCGCCTGGCGCAGGTACTCGTCGTACTCGGCCTCGCTGCAAAAGCCCATCACGCGCTCGACGCCCGAGCGGTTGTACCAGCTGCGGTCGAACATGACGATCTCGCCGCGCGTGGGCAGGTGCGCGATGTAGCGCTGGAAGTACCACTGGCCGCGCTCGACCTCGCTGGGTTTTTCCAGCGCCACGACACGCGCGCCGCGCGGGTTGAGGTGCTCGGTGAAACGCTTGATGGCGCCGCCCTTGCCCGCGGCGTCGCGCCCCTCGAAGAGGATGACCACGCGCTGGCCGGTCTCCTTGACCCAGGCCTGCAGCTTGAGCAGTTCCACCTGCAGGCGGTACTTCTGCCGCTCGTAGCTCTTGCGCGAGAGCAGGTTCTTGTAGGGGTAGGCGCCTTCGCGCCAGCCCGGGCTGAGCTCGGCGTCGACGTCGACCACCGCCCCGGTCTCCTCGCGCTTGAACAGGCTGCGCCGCAGGGCCTTGACTTCGTCGGGCGAAGCGCCGGCGACGAGGGCGTGCAGCTGGCGCACCACCTCGTTGGCCGGCTCGCCGCTCCCGGCCTTGGCCAGGAGGTCCACGGTGACCTCCTGGCGCACCGTCTGCGCGGTGCTCGTGCGCCGCGCCACGCGGTCGGCCTCGGCCGTGCGCGCGCTGGCATGGGGCAGGACATCGCCCTGCTCCACCGCACGCAGCGCGGGCCGGGCGCGCGCCGGGGCCGGCGCCTGGCTGCGTGCGGCGGCCTTGCGTGCGGGCGCGCTGGCCCGGGGGGTTGCGGGGGTTCTCGCCATGTCGACCTCTCCAGGAACACAGAGCATGCGAGATTAGCCCACGATCGCCGAGCCACGGGGAAAAGCGCAAGTCTCCTGCCGTCACGCTGGGGTTCACGCTGACTACACTCGCTTGTCCGTTCCCTCGGTGATCGCGCTTGAACCGCCTGCGTCATCTCAACGCGCTGCTCGCATCCGTCCTGCTCGTCGCCCTGGCGCTGGGCGGCTGCGCCAGCCGCCCGCGTGCGCCGGCCGGAGCGGACGGCCCGCCGCTGCGCCCGCCGGCCGACCTGGAGCAGGTGCCCGATGCCGAGCCGCGCGTCGAGCCGCTGCGCGTGGGTGGCCCCAACAAGCCCTACGAGGTGTTCGGCCAGCGCTACGTGCCGATGAGCGCCGACCTGCCCTGGGCCGAGCGCGGCGGCGCCTCGTGGTACGGACGCAAGTTTCACGGCCTGCCTACCTCCAGCGGCGAGCCCTACGACATGTACGCGATGACGGCGGCGCACAAGACCATGCCGATCCCGAGCTATGCGCGCGTGCGCAACCCGGCCAACGGGCGCGAGGTGATCGTGCGCATCAACGACCGCGGCCCCTTCGCCGAGGGCCGCGTCATCGACCTGAGCTACACCGCCGCGCTCAAGCTCGGCGTGCTGCGCGGCGTGGCGCCGGTGGAAGTGCGCCGCCTCACGCACGGCGAGATCCGTGCCGGCCTGACGCCGCGAGCGCTGGCGAGCCTGGCGCCGACCCCGGGGCTGCCCGCCGACGACCCCGCGCCGGGTGAACGCCCGCAGGCCGAGGCGGGCTTCTGGCTGCAGCTGGGTGCCTTTCGCCAGCGCGAGGGTGCCGTGCAGTTGCAGCAGCGCGCGCTGCGCGAGGCCGAGGGTCTGCCCGGCGTGGCGGTGCTCGAGGAGGCGGGCCTGCTGCGCGTGCAGGCCGGGCCTTTTGCCACGCGCGAGGCGGCGCTGGCCGCCGCACAGCAGCTGCAGCAGCGCTCGGGCCTGGCCACCCTGGTGCTGCAGCGGCTGGCGCCACCCCTAGGTCGATAGGCACCACGTCTTGCTGGGGCGGCGCTTTGCGCCGATGCTCGCGCTCCTATCGAGGAGACGGCATGGCCAGCGCAGACAACACGCCCATCACCTTTGTCATCCCCGGCCAGCGCCAGGTCTCGCGCGGCATGCCCGCGGCGCGGCCGCCGGGCGCCTCGGGCCTGCCCGGGCAGGTGAAGGAGTCGGTGCGCGTGTCGGCGCGGCGTGGCGGCGGCGACACCGTGCGCGTCACCGCCGTGCCCGGCGAAGACGTGGTGCTGCTGCACCTCGCCGGGGGCCCCGTGCTCATGCTGCACCCGCACAGCGCGCGCGATCTCCTGCTCGGCCAGGGCACGGCGCAGCGCAGCGCCGCGGCCAGCGTCGAGGCGGGCGACATCGCCGTGCCCAGCCAGCTGCGCTGGCGTGGCCTGGAGCAGGCCGCGCCCACGCGCGGCGGCGGTTTCCTCGGCGACGTGGTGCTCTCGGCCTTCGAGGTGCTCACCGGCCTGGCGAAGGACAAGGCCGTGGACTTCGCCGCCAGCCTGGTGGTGAGCAAGGTCGACGGCCAGGTCGACGCCGGTGTCTACGCGCTCGAGCGCGAGTCGCTCACCGCCCTCAAGGGCAGCGGGCTGAAGCTGGCGCAGGTGCCGGCGCCCGCCAAGCCGGCGAGCGAGCCGCTGCTGGTGCTTCTGCACGGCACCTTCGTCGACACCTTCAGCACTTTCGGCAAGCTCTGGGCGCTGCACCCGCAGCGTGTGGGCGAGCTCTTCAGCTTTTACGGCGGCCGCGTCTATGCGCTGGACCACCCGACCGTCGGCGCCAGTCCGATCGCCAATGCCCTGACCCTGGTGCAGGCGCTGCCGGCCGGCGCGCGGCTGCACCTGGCCACGCATTCGCGCGGCGGCCTGGTGGCCGAGGTGCTGGCGCTGGTGGCCGGGCGCATGGCCGGTGCGCGGCCCATCGGCGCCGCGGACCTGGCCTTCTTTGCCGACCCGGCCTACGCAGGGCAGCGCAAGGAGTTGCAAGAGCTCGCTGCCGCCGTGCGCGCCAAGGACATCCGCGTCGAGCGCGTGCTGCGCGTGGCCTGCCCGGCGCGCGGCACGCTGCTGGCGAGCAAGCGGCTCGACGCCTACATGTCGGTGCTGAAGTGGTCCATCGAGCTCGCCGGCGTGCCCGTGTTGCCGGCGGTGGTGGACTTCCTCGCCGAGGTGGCGCGCCGCCGCGCCAGCCCCGACGAGCTGCCCGGCCTGGCGGCGATGATCCCCGACACGCCGCTGGTGAACTGGCTCAACGCCTCGGAGGAGGCCATCCCGGGCGAACTGCGCGTGGTCGCCGGCGACCTGCAGGGCGACAGCGTGGGCAGCTGGCTGAAGACGCTGCTCGCCGACGCCTACTACTGGACCGACAACGACATCGTCGTGCAGACGCGCAGCATGTACGGCGGCAGCCCGCGCGAAGGCGGTGCCAGCTTCCTGCTCGACCAGGGCGGCAAGGTCACGCACTTCAACTACTTCGCCAACGAGCGCACGGTGCAGGCCGTGGTCGGCGGCCTGACGCAGGCCACGCCGGCGGGCTTCCTCACCATCGGGCCCTTGTCCTGGGCGGGGCAGGACGCAGGCGGGCTGCGCGCCGCGCGGCGCAACGCCGGGGACGGGCGGCCGGCGAGCGACAAGCCCGCCGTGTTCGTGCTGCCGGGCATCCTGGGCAGCAACCTCAAGGCCGGTGACAAGCGCATCTGGCTCAGCCTGCGCCTCATCGGCGGCCTGGGCAAGCTCAAGTACACCGGTGCGCCCGACGGCGTGGCCCCCGACGGGCCCATCGGCCTGGTCTACGACGACCTCATGGACCACCTGGCCGAGACGCACGAGGTGGTCCCTTTCGCCTTCGACTGGCGCCGCCCGATCGAGCAAGAAGCGCGCCGGCTGGCCGACGCCGTGGACCAGGCGCTCGACGCGCGCAACGCCAGCGGCCAGCCCGTGCGCCTGCTCGCCCACAGCATGGGCGGGGTGCTCGCGCGCACCATGCAGCTCGAGCGGCCCAAGACCTTCGAGCGCCTGATGAAACGCGAAGGCGCGCGGCTGCTCATGCTGGGCACGCCCAACGGCGGCTCGTGGGCGCCGATGCAGGTGCTCTCGGGCGACGACACCTTCGGCAACGCGCTGGCCGCTTTCGGCTCGCCGCTGCGCGACCGCCAGGCGCGCCAGCTCATGGCCGAGATGCCCGGCTTCCTGCAGCTGCAGGCCAGCCTGCTCGACCCGGCGCTCGCGCTGGACCGCGCCGAGACCTGGGCCAAGCTCGCCACCGACGACCTCAAGCGCGTGCAGGAAGCCAACTGGTGGCACCGCTACGCCGGCGATGGCGCCGACGCCGCCTACGAGTGGGGCGTGCCGCCGCAGCCGGTGCTCGACCAGGCGCGCGCGCTGCGCCAGCGGCTGGATGCCCAGCGCGAGCACGACCTGCCCGCCTGGGCCGACAAGGTCGCGCTCGTGGTGGGGCGCGCCAAGTTCACGCCCGACGGCTTCGAATGGGGCGCCGACGGCTTCGCCTACCTCGACGCCACCGACGGCGGCGACGGCCGCGTGCCGCTCGAGTGCGCCCTGCTGCCCGGCGTGCGCACCTGGAAGCTCGACTGCGAACACGGCGGCCTGCCCGATGCCGGCGGGGCCTTCGACGCCTTCGTCGAGCTGCTCGCGCGCGGCGACACCGCGGCGCTGGAGCGGCTGGTCACCGAAGGTGCCGCGCGCGGTGCGGCGCGCGGCGCCGGCGCGCCGCTGGTGCACGTGCGCAGCCGGCCCTCGCGCGAAAGGCACGCGGCGGTGCCGGCCGACAACGAACGCTCGGTCTTCGCCGGCCGCCGCACCCTGGCCGAGGCACCGGCCGGCCGCGCCGGTGCGGCGCTGCGCGTGAGCGTGCTCAACGGCAACCTGAGCTTCGTCGGCCAGCACCTCATGGTGGGCCACTCGCGCTCGCTCAGCCTCACCGGCACCGAGGCGGTGGTCAACCGGCTCATCGGCGGGGCGATGAAGGCCTCGCTCGATGCCGGCCTGTACCCCGACCAGCCGGGCACGCACCAGATCTTCGTCAACTCCAGCGCCGACCCGGAGAACCCCTGGCGCGCGCCGCAGCCCGCCAGCGCCGTGGTGGCGGGCCTGGGCGAGGAGGGCAAGCTCGACGAGCAGGGCCTGACGCACACCGTGCGCCAGGGCGTCATCGCCTGGGCGCAGCGCATGGCCGAAAGCGCCGTGGGCGCGCCGGCGGAGATCGAGCTCGCCGCCACCCTCATGGGCAGTGGCGGCGTGGGCATGAACTGCAGCAACGCCGCGCGTGCCATCGCGCTGGGCGTGCGCGAGGCCAACGACCGCATGCGCGCCAGCGGCTGGCCGCTGGTGAGCCATCTCACCCTGGTGGAGCTCTACCTGGAGCGCGCCTCCGACGCCTGGCACGGGCTGCAGGTGCTGGCCACGGCCGCGCCCGGGCGCTTCGAGATCAGCGCCAGCATCCGCAGTGGTGTGGGCCCCTTGCGCCGCCAGGTCGACAGCGGCTACCGCGGCGCCGACTACGACTTCATCCGCGCCACCTGCCCCGGCGAGGACAACATCGAGTTCGCCCTCGACACCAAGCGCGCGCGCACCGAGGTGCGCGCGCAGAGCACGCAGGGCAAGTTGCTGCGCGAACTCGTGGCGCGTGCCTCCACCGCCAGCAGCCGCGACACCCAGCTCGGCCGCACCCTCTTTCAGCTGCTCGTGCCGACCGAGGTGGAGCCCTTCCTCGCCGGCACCGGCCGCGTGCTGCTCGAGCTCGACGACAAGACCGCCGTGATCCCCTGGGAGCTGCTCGACACGCGCGGCGACGACCCCTCGCGCAGCGAGGACCGCCCCTGGGCCATACGCGCCCAGTTGCTGCGCAAGCTGCGCCAGGAGCACTACCGCCAGCAGGTGCAGGACGCGCACATCGACGACGCCGTGCTGGTGATCGGCGAGCCGCAGGTCGACGCGGCCATCTACCCGCCGCTGCCCGGCGCGCGCGCGGAGGCCGAGGCCGTGGTCAAGGCGCTGGGCGGCGCCGGCGGCCTGGGCGCACAGCGCGTCAACGCGCTCATCGACGGCAACGACGCCACCAGCATCATCAACGCCCTGTTCGAGCGCCGCTACCGCATCATCCACGTGGCCGGCCACGGCGAGCCCGTGCGCAAGGACGACAAGGGCCAGCTCCTGAGCAAGGGCGGCGTGGTGCTCTCGGACGACACCTTCCTGGGTTCCGACGAGATCAAGAGCATGCGCACGGTGCCCGAACTGGTGTTCGTGAACTGCTGCCACCTCGCCGCGCGCGACAGCCAGCAGGCCTTGCGCACCATCAACCGCGCCGAGTTCGCCTGGGGCGTGGCCGACTCGCTCATCGAGATCGGCGTGCGCTGCGTCATCGCCGCGGGCTGGGCCGTGGATGACGCACCGGCCAAGGTCTTCGCCACCACCTTCTACCGCGAGATCCTCGACCACAAGCCCTTCATCACCGCGGTGGCCATCGCCCGCGAGGCGGCCTGGCTGGAAGACAAGGCCAGCAACACCTGGGCCGCCTACCAGTGCTACGGCGACCCCAACTGGAGCTACCGCCGCAGCGCCGCCGACGCCGCCGCCACGCCCATCGCGCCGCGCGAGGAATACGAGGGCATCGCCTCGGCGCTGGCGCTGACGCTGGCACTCGAGGAAGTGGCGGTGAAGTCCAAGTGGATGCGCGCCGACCCGGCCGAGCAGCTGGAAAAGGTGCGCCACCTGGAGGCGCGCTTCAGCGCCTTGTGGGGCGAGATCGGGGCGGTGGCCGAGGCCTTCGGCGTGGCCTACGCCGAGGCCGGCGACCGCGACGCGGCCATCGCCTGGTACGAGCGCGCCCTGCGCTGCAACGATGCCAGCGCCTCGCTCAAGACGCACGAGCAGCTGGGCAACCTGCTCGCACGCCGCGGCTGGGAGCGCGCCGACCGGGTCACCGACAAGGCGGCGCTGCCCGCGGCGCGCGAGGACATCGCGCGCGCGCTGCGCGACCTGCAGACGCTCACCGGGCTGCAGCCGACGATGGAGCGGCACTGCCTGTGCGGCTCGGCGTGGAAGCGCCTGGCCCTGCTCGAGCGCAAGAGCGGCAACCTCGCGGCGCACAAGGTGGCGCTGAAGATGGCCACCGAGAGCTACCTCAGCGCCGAGAGGCTGGCCACGGCCGAGCAGTCACCCGAGCTCTACTACCCGGCGCTCAACCGCATGGCGCTGGAGCTGGTGGTCCACGTCGGCCAGCGCGGCTGGGTCGGCCTCGACGCCGAAGCCAGTGACGCCGTGCGCCGCAGCCTGCAGGCCAAATCGCACACCGCCCCCGACTTCTGGTGCTACGCCGGCCAGGTGGAGCTCGAGTCCTACGACGGCATCGCCTCGAGCACCCTGGCGGCCAGGCTGGGCGCGCTGCAGGAGGCCTATGCCGAGCTGCACGGCCGCGTCTCGGGCCGCCAGCTCTGGGGCACCGTGGCCGACCAGGCCGAGCTCGTGCTGACGGCCTATGCCGCCGTGGCCAAGGGCGAGGAGCGCAACGCGGCCAGGACCTTGCTCGCCACGCTCAGGGGCCACGCCAAGTGAGCGCCGCGACGCCAGCGCGGGCCTAGCGCCCGCCGCTGACGTCGATGGTGGTGCCGGTGGTGTAGCTGGCCTCGTCGGAGAGCAGCCAGACGATGGCCGCGGCCACTTCGTCGGCCGTGCCGGCGCGCTGCATGGGCACGCTGGGGGCCATCTGCTGCGCGCGCCCAGGCTGGCCGCCGCTGGCGTGAATCTCGGTCTCGATGATGCCCGGCCGCACTGCATTCACGCGCACGCCCTCGGTGGCCACCTCGCGCGCCAGGCCCAGGGTGAAGGTGTCGATCGCCCCCTTGGCCGCGGCGTAGTCCAGGTACTGCCCCGGCGCACCCAGGCGCGCGGCCACCGAGGAGAGGTTGACGATGGCGCCGCCCGCGCCGCCGTGGCGCGTGCTCATGCGGCGCACGGCCTCGCGCGCGCACCACAGCGTGCCGAAGACGTTGATGGCAAACATGCGCTGGATGCGCGCGGCGCTCATCTCGTCGAGCCGCGCCGCCACGTCCACCACGCCGGCGTTGTTCACCAGGCCCGCGAGGGGGCCCCATTCGCGATCCAGCGCGGCGAACAGCGCCAGCACCTGCGCCTCGTCGGCCACGTCGGCCTGCAGCACCAGGGCGCGCCGCCCCAGCGCGCGCACCTCGGCGGCGACGGCCTGTGCCGCGTCGGCGGCGTGGGTGTAGTTGATGGCCACGTCCCAGCCACGCGCGGCGGCCGCACGTGCCGTGGCCGCGCCGATGCCGCGGCTGGCGCCGGTGATGAGCAGGGTTCGGTTCATTCCCCAATGTTAGAACGCCGGCGCGTCGGCTAGAGTGGCTGCGCCCCTTGTCCGGAGACCCTCCCCATGCAAAGACGCCACCTCCTGCTTGCCGGCAGCGCAACCCTGCTCGCCGCACCGGCCATCGTCCGCGCCCAGGCGCTGGAAAAGCCCAACGCCACCATCGCCGTGGGCGGCAAGAACCTGCTCTACTACCTGCCGCTGACGATCGCCGAGCGCCGCGGCTACTTCAAGGCCGAGGGGCTGGAGCTGAACATCGTCGACTTCGCCGGCGGCTCGCAGGCGCTGAAGGCCGTGGTCGGCGGCAGCGCCGATGTCGTCAGCGGCGCCTTCGAGCACACCGTGAACATGCAGTTCAAGGGCCAGCGCATGCGCGCTTTCGCCCTGCAGGGCCGCGCGCCGCAGATCGTGCTCGGCATCAACCCCAAGACCATGCCCGATTTCAAGAGCGTGGCGGATCTCAAAGGCAAGAAGGTCGGCGTGAGCGCGCCCGGCTCGTCGACCAACGTGATGCTCAACTTCGTCCTCGCCAAGGCGGGGCTCAAGCCGAGTGACGTCTCGGTGATTGGCGTGGGCGTGGCGCAGGGCGCGGTGGCGGCGATGCGCTCGGGCCAGATCGACGCGCTGAGCAACCTCGACCCGGTGATCACCATGCTGCAGCGCAGCGGCGACCTCAAGGTGGTTGCCGACACGCGCGTGCTGGCCGAGGCCGACAAGATCTTCGGCGGCCCCATGCCCGCGGCCTGCCTGTATGCCCCGCAATCGTTCATCGACAAGAACCCGGCCACGGCGCAGGCCATGGCCAATGCCATCGTGCGCGCCGACAAGTGGATCCAGAGCGCCGGGCCGCGCGACATCATCGCCGCCGTGCCGGAGAGCTTCCTGCTCGGCGACCGCGCGGTCTACATCGACGCCTTCCTCGCTGCCAAGGGCGCGCTCAGCCCCGACGGCATGTTCCCCGAGCAGGGTGCGCAGACGGCCTGGCGCGCGCTGGCCAGCATCGACGCCGAGATCGCCAAGGCCAAACTCGACCTGGGCGCCGTGTACACCAACGACTTCGTGAAGAAGGCCAACGCCAAGTACCCCAGGGGTTGAGGGCGCGGCCCGGCCCGCCGGGCCCGCACACAGCGAACGGCGCAGGCTGCGCGACGAAAGCTCAGGCATGAATTCACAGGCACTGTCGCTGCAGGGCGTGTCGTGCACCTTCGTCAGCAAGGGCGACCCCGGCCAGCGCTACACCGCCGTGCGCGACGTCTCGCTCAGCGTCGGCGCGGGCGAGTTCGTCTCCGTCGTCGGCCCCACGGGCTGCGGCAAGAGCACCTTGCTCAACGTCGCCGCCGGCCTGCTCGTGCCGAGCACGGGCAGCGTGCATGTCTTCGGCGAGCCGCTGGTGGGCATCAACGCGCGCGCGGGCTACATGTTCCAGAGCGAGAGCCTGATGCCCTGGCGCACCGCGCTGGGCAACGTCATGGCCGGGCTGGAGTTCCGCGGCGCCGGCGACGCCCAGGCGCGCGCGCAGGAGTGGCTGCGCCGCGTCGGCCTCGCCGCCTTCGGCGACCGCTACCCGCACCAGCTCTCCGGCGGCATGCGCAAGCGCACGTCGCTGGCACAGACGCTGGCGCTGGACCCCGACATCATCCTCATGGACGAGCCCTTCTCGGCCCTGGACATCCAGACGCGCCAGCTCATGGAAAACGAGGTGCTGGAGCTCTGGCAGGCCAAACGGAAAGCCGTGCTCTTCATCACCCACGACCTCGACGAGGCCATCGCCATGAGCGACCGCCTGGTGGTGCTCTCGGCCGGCCCGGCGAGCCACCCCATCGGCGAATTCACCATCGACATCCCGCGCCCGCGCGACGTCGCCGAGATCAAGACCACGGCGCGCTTCATCGAACTGCACGCCGCCATCTGGGCCGTGCTGCGCGAAGAGGTGCTCGAGGGCTACGCCCAGCAACTGCAAGTGAAGGCCGCCTGATGTGGTCCCTGATCAAGCCGCGCGCCGGCACCCTGCGCCTGTGGCAGGCGGCCCTGCTCTTGGCCGTGTTCGCCTTCTGGTACCTCATGACCACGCCCGGGCTGGTGCCGAACTTCATGTTCGACAACGACCGCCAGGCGGCCTTCTTCTTCGGCGAGCCGCTGAAGGTGCTCGCGCGCGTGTGGACCTGGTTCGTCAGCGATGCCGACATCTACCGCCACCTGGCGGTGACGCTGGTGGAGACGGTGCTGGCCTTCGTCACCGGCTCGGTGCTCGGGCTGGCCGGCGGGTTGTGGCTGGCGCTGGCGCCGATGGCCAGCGCCATCCTCGAGCCCTACGTCAAGGCGCTCAACAGCATGCCGCGCATCATCCTGGCGCCGATCTTCGCCGTGTGGTTCGGCCTGGGCATAGGCAGCAAGGTGGCGCTGGGCGTGACGCTGGTGTTCTTCATCGTCTTCTTCAACGTCTACCAGGGGGTGAAGGAAGTCAGCCCGGTGGTGCTGGCCAATGCGCGCATGCTCGGCGCGAGCCCCCGCCAGCTGCTGCGCCACGTCTACCTGCCCAGCGCCACGAGCTGGGTTTTCTCCAGCCTGCACACCAGCGTGGGCCTGGCCTTCGTCGGCGCCGTGGTGGGCGAATACCTGGGCAGCGCCTCGGGCGTGGGCTACCTCATCCTGCAGGCCGAAGGCACCTTCGACATGAACACGGTGATGGCCGGCATCCTCGTGCTCACCGCCTTCGCGCTGGTGCTCGACGCCGCCGTGGGGCGCGTCGAGAAACGCCTCATGAAGTGGCAGCCACGCGCCGGCGAGACCGAGAAGCTGTAGCGCGGCACGCCGCGCTGACCGCGCCTGGTCGGGTGACCGTAGCGGACGGTGGCGCGACAGGCCCGGACAGACTTGATCAACCGATCAAGACTGGGTACATTGCCTTGAATGATCGATCAAGTCAGTCTTCCGGAGACCCGATCGCGCATCCTCTTTGCGGCGATGGAGCTGTTCTGGGAAAAGGGTTACCAGTCCACCAGCATCGCCGACCTGCTCAAGCGCGCGGGCCTGCACAGCGGCAGTCTCTATCACGTCTTTCCTGGAAAGCAGGATGTCCTGCTTGCCGTACTCGACCTCTATCACGACGGCATCGATGCCATGCTGCTCACGCCCGTATGGAAGGACATTGCGGATCCCGTTGAGCGCGTGTTCGCACTGCTCGCGAAGTACCGCGAGTTGATCGTCCAGACGGAGTGCACCTATGGCTGCCCGATCGGCAGCCTCGCGCTCGAGCTGCACGAGCCGGACCCGCCCGTGCGCTCGCGGCTCATGGCCAACTTTTCCGCCTGGGTCGCTGCCATCGAGCGCTGCCTCGTGGATGCCGGCCCTCGACTGCCCCACCGTCTGGATCGGCGTGCGCTCGCCAGCTTCGTTCTGACGACGATGGAGGGCGGCGTGATGCTCGCCCGAACGTATCGCGATGTCGCTCTGTTCGACACGGCGGTCGGCCAGCTCCGCGCTTACTTCGACCGCCTGCTTGACGAAGCGCGCGCGGTCCCCGCTTCCCGCAAACCCAAGAGGACATAGTCGATGCGTGGCTCCCTGCTGATTCTCGCCATGCTGCCCGTGATCGCGCTCGCGCAGCCCCGGACACCGCTTGCCCACTTCCAGGCACAGGCCTTTCTTGCGGGCAGCTGCTGGAAAGGGGCCTTTCCGGATGGCAAGCAGGTCGACGAACACTGTTTCGAATGGGTCTACGACCGTCAGTTCCTGCGCGACCGGCACACCGTTGTCGGCGGTTCGGCGCCCTACGGCGGGGAGACGATCTACTACTTCGATGCGGCATCGAAAGCGGTTCATTACCTCTACATCAATGTCCTCGGCGGCCACAGTCGCGGCACGATGACGGTGCAGGATGGCGCACTGGTATTCCCAGAGGAGAGCTACAGCGACGGCAAGCAGCAACGGACCTACCGCAGCACGTGGCGTCGCGATGGCGACGCCACCTACCTGGTGCTCACGGAAGTCAAGACGCCGCAGGGTTGGACCGAAGCCTGGCGCGTGCGCATGCAGCGACAGGAGTAGCCCACCCCGAGCCCGAGGTTCCACCGAAGGTCTCCCATTGGGTTTGTGCAATTTCCCATTCGATTCGTCAGGAGGCACCGATGGCCGACCCGCAAACCGCGACGATCTCGCAGCTGAAGAACATCCAGGCCAAGACCGGCAGGACCATCGCCGAGCTGCATGCCGCATTGGCTGCGAGCGGCGCGGTCAAGTTCGGTGAGAAGCGCACTTGGCTGATGGAGCAGTTCAAGCTCGGCCACGGCGACGCCAACACGGTGGTCCACTTCGTCGACAAACCGCTGCCCGAGCTGGGTGGCGGCGTGGCGGTGGCCGTCGCCACGGGTGGAGACGGCGACCCCCTCGATGCGATCTACAGTGGTGCCAAGCTTGGCTTGCGCCCGATTCACGAGGCCGTGATGGCCGTCGTGCGGAGCTTTGGCTCCTTCGAGGAGGCGCCGAAGAAAACCTACATCAGCCTGCGCAGAAGGAAGCAATTCGCGACCGTGGGGCCCGCCACCAAGGACAGCGTCGAGATTGGCCTGAATGCCAGGAACCTCGCGCCGGATGTGCGGCTGAAAGTGCAGCCGCCCGGCAGCATGTGCAATGCCACCACGCGCATCACGGCCAAGGCCGACCTCGACGCGACCGTGGTGGGCTGGCTGAAGCAGGCCTACGATGCGGCGGCGTGAAGACGCAACGGGGCACCGAGGGCAGAGCGGGGTCGCACGCATGGCGGTACGCCGCCGTCGCGGGTGAAGCAGGCCCTGCCGCCACGCACTCATGACTTCACCGTTGCGCTTGTATAGCCAGGTCAGGCGGCCCCGGGGCCGATAATTTCCGCTTGGCGCCCGCGGCGCACGCATGCCCAGCGCGCCCGTGACCCCAGCCCACAAGATGCGTTGCAGGAGTGTCGATGAGTGATTCGTTCTACCAACACCTGGATTCAACCCTGGCGCAGATCCGCAGCGACGGCTTCTACAAGCGAGAGCGCCTGATCGCCACGCCACAAGGCGCGACGCTGAGACTGGATTCCGGGGCGGAGGTGATCAACTTCTGCGCCAACAACTACCTCGGCCTGGCCGATGACGCGCGGCTCATCGGCGCCGCCAAGCAGGGCCTGGACGGGTTCGGCTTCGGCATGGCCTCGGTGCGCTTCATCTGCGGCACGCAGACCCCCCACCGGGCGCTGGAAATGGCGCTGGCGGATTTTCTGGGGACGCAGGACTGCATCCTGTACTCGTCGTGCTTCGACGCCAACGGCGGCCTGTTCGAGACGCTGCTGGGCGAAGAGGACGCCGTCATCAGCGACGAGCTCAACCACGCCAGCATCATCGACGGCGTGCGCCTGTGCAAGGCCCAGCGCTATCGCTACCGCAACAACGACATGGCCGATCTGGAAGCGCAACTGCAGGCCGCCGACGCCGCCGGCGCGCGCTTCAAGCTGATTGCCACCGATGGCGTGTTTTCGATGGACGGCATCATCGCCAACCTGCAGGGCATCTGCGCGCTGGCCGAGCGCTACGACGCCCGCGTGATGGTGGACGATTCGCATGCCGTGGGCTTCGTCGGCGCACAGGGCCGCGGCACGCCCGAACACTGCGGCGTGAGCGAGCGCATCGACATCTACACCGGCACCCTGGGCAAGGCGCTGGGCGGGGCCAGCGGCGGCTACGTGGCCGGCCGCCGCGAGGTGGTGGATCTGCTGCGCCAGCGCTCGCGCCCCTACCTGTTCTCGAACTCGCTGGCACCGTCCATCGTCGCCGCTTCGCTGGCCGTGCTGCAACTGCTGCGCTCGGCCGAAGGTGCGGCCTTGCGCCAGCGCGTGCAGGCCAACGCCGCGCGTTTCCGCCACGCCATGGCCCAGGCCGGTTTCGCCCTGGTCCCCGGTGAGCACGCCATCGTGCCGGTGATGCTGGGGGATGCGCAGCTGGCCACGCGCATGGCCGACGCCTTGCTGCTCGAAGGCATCTACGTCATCGGTTTCAGCTTTCCGGTCGTGCCACGCGGCAAGGCGCGCATCCGCACGCAGATGTCGGCGGCGCACGCCCCGGCGCAGATCGACCAGGCGGTGGGCGCCTTCACCAAGGTGGGCCGGGCCCTGGGGGCGATCGCCTGAGCGGCAGGCTTAAGCTCCAGACACTGCACTGCAAAACCGAACCCCCATGAGAGCACTTGCCAAGCTGGAACGCGCCCCGGGCCTGAGCATGACCCGCGTGGCCAAACCGACGGTCGGCCACAACGACGTGATGATCCGCATCAAGAAGACCGCCATCTGCGGCACGGACATCCACATCTGGAACTGGGACGAGTGGGCCAGCAAGACCATTCCGGTGCCCATGCATGTGGGCCACGAATATGTCGGCGAAGTCGTCGAGATCGGCCAGGAGGTGCGCGGCTTCCAGCTCGGCGACCGCGTTTCCGGCGAAGGCCACATCACCTGCGGCCACTGCCGCAACTGCCGCGCCGGGCGCCGCCATCTGTGCCGCAACACCGTCGGCGTGGGCGTCAACCGCCCGGGCTGCTTTGCCGAGTACCTGGTGATCCCGGCCTTCAACGCCTTCAAGATCCCGAGCGGCATCAGCGACGACCTGGCCGCCATCTTCGACCCCTACGGCAACGCCACCCACACCGCGCTGTCGTTCAACCTGGTGGGCGAGGACGTGCTCATCACCGGCGCCGGCCCGATCGGCATCATGGCCGCGGCCATCGCGCGCCATGTCGGCGCGCGCCACGTGGTCATCACCGACGTCAACGACTACCGGCTCGGCCTGGCGCTGAAGATGGGCGCGACGCGCGCCGTCAACGTCACGCACACGTCGCTGCAGCAGGTGATGGCCGAGCTGGACATGGTCGAGGGCTTCGACGTGGGCATGGAGATGTCGGGCGTGCCCACGGCGTTCCAGAGCCTGCTGCAGAGCATGAACCATGGCGGCAAGGTGGCGCTGCTGGGCATTCCGCCCTCGAACACCGCCATCGACTGGAACCAGGTCATCTTCAAGGGGCTGGAGATCAAGGGCGTCTACGGCCGCGAGATGTTCGAGACCTGGTACAAGATGGTGGCGATGCTGCAAAGCGGCCTGGACCTCTCGCCCATCCTGACCCATCGCTTTGCGGCGCAGGATTTCGAGCAGGGCTTTGCCGCGATGCTCTCCGGGCAATCGGGCAAGGTGATCCTGGACTGGGAGACCGCGGCGGCTTGAGGGCGCGGGCGCGCCATGAACGGGCACAGCTGCCGCTGAGCATGGGCCCCGCAGAGATGCGGCCCAGCGGCGGGGTCGTCGGTCGGTGTTTGCACCGCTCGCTAGCGCGCCATTTCCATCACCAGCCGGAACCCGACGAAGTCGAAGCGCGCGGTCGGTCGGCAATGCATGTGGCGCTTGCTGCACCGGGCAAAGAGGGCATCGTGGCTCCACGCGCCCCCGCGCAAGAGGCGGGCGGGCCCGGCAGCCTGATAGTGAGGGCTGTCGCGTGCATGGTGGGCATAGGCGTCGCTGGCATAGACGTCGCTGACCCACTCCCAGAGGTTGCCGCTCATGTCGTGGAGTCCCAGCGCATTCGGCGCGAAACGGCCCACCGGGGTCGTGCCCTCGCCATGCTGGTTGGCGTATTCGGCAGTGTTTGCACCTTGCGGCGGCGGCTCGCCGCTGAATGGGGTCGAGCGTCCGCCGGCGCGGCAAGAGAATTCCCATTCGGCTTCGGTGGGCAGGCGAAACAGGTGTCCTGGATTGCGCTCGCCCAGGCGCCGGACAAACGCGGCGATGTCGGCCTGGTTCACGCTGTCGACGGGCAGCCGGTCGCTCCCCACATACGCCGACGGGTTTTGCTCCATGAGCGCGCGCCATTCGCCCTGCGTGACCTCGAACTTGCCGATCCAGGTGTCCCCGAGACACACCTCATGCACCGGGTATTCGTTGTGCTCGCCCCCGCCCAAGGTGTCGCCCATGGCGAAGCAGCCGCCGGGAACGCGCAGGAAGGTCATGCCGGTCGCCGGCTCGTGCCAGCTCTGGGCGTGCGCAGCTGAAGCGCACAGAACGAGGAACACAAGTGGCCAGCGCATGGATCGCGTAGTTTAGGTGCGCGCGTCCCGCCAGCGCGCCCACCAGCGCGCGCGGCGACCTTGATCGCCGCTGAGGCGTTTGCACCGGGTGCAGCGCCGACTCACGCCGGCGCATCCAGCGCGACCCACCCGCGGCGCCGCAGGCCACGGGGCAGGCGGCGCGGTACTCACCGCTTGCGCGCGGGCGCCGGAGCCGTCGCCGCGCTCAGCGCCGCATAGCGCCCGGTCACGCGGTCCATCACTTCGAGCAGCCGCTCGCTGGTGGTGGCCACGTCGGTGGCATGCACGGGGTTGAGTGCGCCTGCGGCGCCCTGCTGACGGAGTGCCTGGCCGAAGAACACCCATTGCGCGCGTGCCAGTTCGAGGTCGTCCTTGACGGCGGCGGTATTCTCCGGTGCGGCTTCCAGGGCGGCCAGCGCGCTGGTGAATTCGCGCTGCGCGATCTGGGCCTCGTTGTCCATCTCCGCGCTGCTGATGCCCCATTGGCGCAGCATGTAGAACTTGGCCATGCGCTGCGAGAGCATGCGCTGGCGCCCCGCGATGTTGATGAGCCGGCCCACGCTGGTGCCGGCGTGCAGCTCGAGCTGCGTGGTGGCCAGGTGCGCCGAGCGCAACACGTCTTCGCTCAGCGCAGCGACGCGCCGTGCTTCGTCGCGCCCGGGCTTGCCTTCGAGCAGGGTGCGGTAGGGCTGCCACAGACGGCCCAGTTCGTCATAAGTCTGGCGGATGTCGGGCGTGGGCGCAAAAGCCGTCAGCTCGACCAACTGGCTGGCAAACAGCTGCTGCGAGACGGTGAGGATCTTCCGCGACTGCTCGGGCACCAGCCCCAGCCCCAGTTGGCAGTAGGCCTTGGCCATGCGCTGCGAGAGCATGCGCTGGCGGCCGGCCTTGTTGATGGCGTCGCCGATGTCGCTGACGGCAGCCTGCGCGCTTTGCGGCGGCCACACGCCGGCCATCACGCAGGCGGCCGTCGCGAGCAGTAAGCAACGGCGCGCGTAACCGGCTTCGCAATCGGGAATCAGGTGGGTCATGCTGCCTCCGTTGCTCCACACTCCCGGCTGCGCACACCTCACCTGACGGTGGGCATGGCGAACTCGGCGCCCCTGCCGATGCTGCCACTCCAGCGCTGCATGACGCTCTTTTGCTTCGTGTAGAAGCGCACGCCTTCCTCGCCGTAGGCGTGCGTGTCGCCGAACAAGCTCTTCTTCCAGCCGCCGAAACCATGCCAGGCCATGGGCACGGGGATGGGCACGTTGATGCCCACCATGCCCACCTGCACGCGCCGCGCGAACTCGCGCGCCACGCCGCCGTCGCTGGTGAAGCAGGCGACGCCGTTGCCGAACTCGTGCGCGTTGACCAGCGCCAGCGCCTGTGCAAGGTCGGCAACGCGCACGCACACCAGCACGGGGCCGAAGATCTCTTCCTTGTAGATGCGCATCGAAGGCAGCACGTGGTCGAACAAGGAGCCGCCGGTGAAGAAGCCCTGCTCGAAACCCGGCACCTTGTGGCCGCGGCCGTCGACCACCAGCGTGGCTCCTTCCTCGACGCCGATGCCGATGTATTTCTCGATGCGCTCGCGCGCCTCGCGCGTGACGATGGGGCCCATCTCGGCGTCGAGCTCCATGCCGTTCTTGATCTTCAGCGCGCGCGTGCGCTCGGCCAGCCGTGGGACGATGCGCTCTGCCACGTCGCCCACCAGCACCGCCACGCTGATGGCCATGCAGCGTTCGCCCGCCGAGCCGTAGGCGCTGCCGATAAGGGCATCGACGGCCTGGTCCAGATCGGCATCGGGCATCACCACCATGTGGTTCTTGGCGCCGCCCAGGGCCTGCACGCGCTTGCCATGGTGCGCGCCGGTCTCGTAGATGTACTGCGCGATGGGCGTGGAGCCGACGAAGGAGAGCGCCTTCACGTCGGGGTGGGTGAGCAGCGCGTCCACCGCCACCTTGTCGCCCTGCACCACGCTGAACACGCCGTCGGGCAGCCCCGCTTGCTTCAGCAACTCGGCCATGAGCAGCGAGGGCGACGGATCGCGCTCGCTGGGCTTGAGGATGAAGGCGTTGCCGCAGGCCAGCGCCAGCGGGAACATCCACATCGGCACCATGCACGGGAAGTTGAACGGCGTGACGCCGGCGACCACGCCCAGGGGCTGGCGCAGCACCCAGTTGTCGATGCCCGTGCTCACCTGGTCGGTGTAGTCGCCCTTGAGCAGCTGCGGGACGCCGCAGGCGAACTCGACGATGTCGATGCCGCGCATGACCTCGCCCTGGGCATCGGTGAAAACCTTGCCGTGCTCGGCGGTGATCATTGCCGCGAGCCGGTCCTTGTGCTCGTTGAGCAGGCCGAGGAAGGCGTTGAGCACGCGGGCGCGGCGGATCGGCGGCGTGTCGCCCCAGGCCGGCTGCGCCGCGGTGGCCGCGGCCACCGCGGCGTTCACGTCCTCCACGCTGGCCAGCAGCACCTGGCAGGCCGCTGTGCCCTGGGTTGGATTCCAGACGGTCTGCTTGCGTGCGCCGCTGCCGCCGAACGCGGCACCGCCTATCCAGTGGCCGATGTCACCGGTTTGAACGTAGGCCTTGGGTGCGCCCATGACATTGCTCCTTGGGTTCGATGCGGCAGTCTATGCCGGACAATCAACCGCTCCCGCTCCCTGAGGGATTTTCTCCTTGACCCAACCGACACCGCCCGCCGCCTCCCTTTCGGACACCGAGTTGCAGCAGCTCGAGTCGCTGCTCGACGCGCTGCCGCCGCCCCTGCAACCCCTGGACCTGAGTGCGCTCGACGGATTCCTCTGCGGCGTGCTGCTGCAGCCGCAGCGCCCCGCGCCGGCAGAGTGGCTGGCGCTGGTCACCGACATCGAAGGCCGGCCCGCGCCCGCGGGCGCGGCGCTCGAGGAGCTGCAGGCGCTGGTGCGGCGCCGCCATGCCGAACTCGACCGCGCCATCGCCCAGCGCCAATGGTTCGACCCCTGGATCTACCAACTCGACGACGAGGCCACGCCGGCCGAGGGCGTGCTGCCCTGGGTGGCCGGGTTTGCCGCGGCGATGGACGCCTTCCCGGCGCTGATGGCACTCGACAATCCGGAGCTGGTCGAGCCCCTGGCCCTGCTCTTCATGCACTTCGACCCCGAGGACCTGGAAGATGCCGACACCCTGCTGGCGGTGATCGACACCCTGGAGCCCCCGGCCGACCTGGCCGAGGCGGTGCAGGACACGGTGCGCGCGCTCATGCTCATTGCCGACGTCACGCGGCCGCGTGCGGTGGACTCGCACGGCCCCGTGCGCCGCGGTGGCCGCCCGGCGCCGCCCCGGGGCCGACGCCG
>DYOR01000115.1:5554-10026 GCA_020720385.1 Rubrivivax sp. | reverse complement strand
GGTGTGGATGCAGAACCGCGGGCTGGAGTGGCTGCATCGCCTGTGCAGCGAGCCGCGACGGCTGTGGCGGCGGTACCTCTTTACCAACGTCGAGTTTCTGGCGCGGGCCGCCTGCCAGCTCGGCAAGAGCCGATTGGCGCGGCGCGGCTAGACGCCGCGGCCCCTTCTCATGGATGACAAGTCCTTTCGCACGCCAGACGTCGATGCGCGCTTACTGCGGTTGCTCTTCGATCAGCAGGTCATGGCGATCCAACGCTGCGGCGGGGCCTCGCGCCACGGGATCGTCCTGCTGCGCGAATTCGCCCGGCTGCCGGGCATCAAGGCGCAACTGGTGGCGCCGGCCTACATCAACCGCTACATCCGACCTGGCGACGCGCTGCATCGCCAGAGCTTTGCGCTGGATTGGCCTCGCCGGGGCGTCCGCTTCCGCGCGCTCGTCGCGGAGCCATTCTTCCGGCTGGCTGCGGCCCTCAGCCGGCCCGACATCGTCCACGAGACCGGATACATGCTGCCGGCCAAATCGCACCCGCAGGGGTCAACCGTAGTGACCACCCTGCACGACCTGCTGCAGCACTACCCTGAGTTCGAGCTCAAAGCCAGCGTGGTCTGGCACGGCGTCGACCGAACAACGCGCCCCTGGCCGCGGCCGCCGGTCCTGGTGCGCCCCTCCTATTCGTCGGCACCCGTGGCGGCTACAAGAACTTCGCCCGTCTGATCCGGGCCTTGGGCGCCTCGCGGCGGCTGGCCGAGGCCTTCCAGCTCGCGTGCTTCGGCGGCGGCCCGCTGACGCCGGACGAGCGGGCGCTGGTCGCCAAAGCAGGTCTGGCTCAGGACAGCGTCGTGCAGATCGAAGGCGACGACGATCTGCTGGCCAGCTGCTACCGCCATGCCCGGTTGTTTGTCTTCCCGTCGGAGTACGAAGGCTTTGGCATGCCGCTGACCGAGGCGATGGTCCAATCCTGCCCCATCGCCTGCAGCCAGGCCTCGTCGTTCCCCGAGATTGCCGGGGCGGCCGCCGCCTACTTCGATCCGCTGGACGTCGATTCCATGCGAACGGCCATCGAGGCGATCGCGCTCGACGACGGGCGTCATGCCGAGCTGGCCGCCAAGTCCGGGCAGCGGGCAGCGGGCAGCGATGTTCTCCTGGCAACGCTGCGCCGAAGAAACCGCCGCGGTGTACCGGCGTGCCCTCCGCGACGGGCCGGCCCAGAACCGATGATCTGTCACGAAAGCGTTCGAGAATCTCCCTTCCATGGCCCGCCTCGACCGCCGCTTCCAGACCCGTGCCTTTCCGGCCATCGTGCCTGAGCCCGACTTCGAACGATTGCTGTCGTTGCCCGGCAAGCTAGTCGACTATCGCAACCGCCCTGTCACCAGCCCAAGCTTTCTACCCCGTCCAGCCGATGCATGACCAGATCGAAGCCAGTTACCGCCGGCAGGAGCAAGCCGCGGATGCGGTTGCCATGCCGTCGCGATTCAGTGCGCCTGCGTCGGTGGATAACTGGCGACATCCGCGAAGCAGCCAAACTGATGACTGCCGTGGGTGAGCCCGTGATCGCCTACAAGCGCTTCAATGACTTCTACATGCCCGGGCTTGGCGGCGACGCCGCCACAGGATGGAACCGGGGTTACGCCATCACGCGCCTGGGCATCGGTGCTCAAGACATGCTGTGTCGCCTTTCCCTCCTGGCCTACGGCTTGGCCGGCGCGGTCCTGTTCAAGGGTTCGCCACCGCAAGCGATGCTGGAAGCGCTTCGACTGAATGCGTTCACCGTGCAGCGTCTGCCGGAGAACCAGTATGCATAGTCGTTCCATAGGAGTCACGCGGCTGGGTCGAAATCGACCGCCAGCCTTCGGCCTCTTCGGCGCGACCCAATTGGTGGATGGCGGCTGATGCCATCTGTCAACACGGTATGTGTGGTGGTTGCGACCTACGCTGATCGCTTTGGACTCCTCTCCCAAGTGATTGAGACCGTTCTTGCACAAGGCGTAGAGCAAGTCATCGTTGTCGACAACGGGTCCCTGGCCAGTAGCAGTGACCAGATCAGCGCCCTGAGCCGATCTGAGCCCAGGGTGACCGTCTTCAGATTCGACCGTAACCAAGGTTCTGCCCCGGCTTTTCGCAAAGGCCTCGAACTTGCTCAGGGCACGCCGCATGACTGGTTTTGGGTGCTCGACGACGACAACCGCCCCGAGCCCGGCGCACTGCGGGCCTTGCAGGACTTTTGGGCCGGCGCGGCGGAGGAACGACAACCCGACCAAGTGGCCCTGTCGTCGCTGCGCCGTGACCGCCCCAACTTCATGGCGGCCATCACTCGAAGAAGCCCCGATCTGGTGCTGCCACCGAAGAACTCTTTTGCCGGATTTCACGTCGGGCAATTGGGAGCCAAGTTGCGCGAGCGCTTGTCGCCCCCGCTTGTGGGTTCGGAGCCCATTCCCGCAGCCGGCAAGCTGAGTGCGTGTGCCTATGGCGGCCTGTATTGCCACCGTAGTCTCTTGGCACGCCTGGGTTTGCCCGACCCGCGCTATGTGCTGTACATGGACGACTTCTTCTACACGCATGCGTTCGTGCGGCAGGGCGGCGTGATCTGGCTGGTGCGCGACAGCGTGGTCACCGACCTCGAGGCTTCGTTCTACCTGCCGCGCCGCAAGGCCCTGCTCTACCACTCCGTCTTCGACGGCCGCAGCGACGCCAGTGTTTACTACGGGGTACGAAATGGCGTGCACTTTGCCAGGCAGTATCTCGTCACCCGCTGGTCGCTGTTTCGCTTGAACCAGTGGGTCTTCCTGGTGCTGCTACTGGGAATCGGCGTTCTACGTCGCAAATGGCACAGGCTGCGCGTGCTATGGCAGGCCGTCCGCGACGGCAATGCGGGTCGCATGGGGCTGAACCCGGCGTACCCGCTCTAGGCTTGCCGACCCCGCATTCGCCCAATTTGCTGAACGGCTTTCAGACGTGAACTCCGCCCTGTTGTTCCTGGTCTTCAACCGGCCCGACCCGACGCGTCGCGTGTTCGAGGCCGTACGGGCCGCCAGGCCACCGCGGCTTTACCTGGCTGCAGATGGGCCGCGAGCGACCAAGCCAGGTGAAGCCGAGCGCTGCGCCCAAGTGCGACAGATCGTCTTGCAGGTGGACTGGCCTTGCCAGGTGCGCACGCTGTTTCGCGAAGAGAACCTTGGCTGTCGTCGTGCGGTCAGCGGCGCCATCACCTGGTTCTTCGAACACGAAGAGGAAGGCATCATCCTGGAAGACGACTGCCTACCTGGACCCGACTTCTTTCGCTTCTGCGACGGCGCTCTGGCGCGATGGCGCGGCGTACCTCAGGTGATGCACATCGGAGGCCACGTGCTGTTGGACGGGCCGGGCCCCGAAGACGCCTTGTTTTCGCGCCTTTTTCCGATCTGGGGCTGGGCCACGTGGCGGCGCGCCTGGCTTCAGTTCGACTCCGAAATGCGCAACCTGCCGCGTTTGCGTGAACTGCCTTTGGGTGACTGGTACGGTTCTCAAGGTGCCAACGTGCGCAAGGCCATCGAGAGCATCCACTATGGCAACGTCGATGCCTGGGGCGCCCGCTGGGTGCTGACGGCGATGGCGCCTGAGGGCTTTTCGGTGCTGCCGCGGGTCAACCTGATCAGCAACATCGGGTTCGGCGCCGACGCCACTCACACCACCGTCGACTCGCATGTGGCCCAGCGACCCACCGGGCGCCTGCCCGACACGCTGCGCTGGCCGGACGAGTTGCGCACCGACGCGCACTACGATCATGCCAACCTCAAGGTCCTGTACAGCCAGGTGGCGCGAGCGCTGCGGGTCCTCAGACGCCTGCGGCTGGCGCTGCTGGGTTGAAGGGCTCCGCTGGACATCGACTATTCGATCCAGTACGCCAACTGCCACGACGACAGTGACGCTCATTACGCCGAGAACGCGGCGTTCTATACCCGGCTGCTGCGGCCGGTGCTGTCGCAACTCGACAAGACGGCACGTCTGCTCGACATCGGCTGCGGCACCGGTCTGCTGGTCCATGCATTGCAGCAAGCGGGCTTCGCCGACATCCGCGGCTTCGACCTCAGTTCGCAGCAGATCGCCGTGGCCACCCGGCGCGGGCTGCCATGCGAACTGGTTGACGCCGATCACCTGCACCGCCTTGCCGACGCCGAGCCGTCTTCGGTCGATGGCATCTTCCTGATGGACGTGCTTGAACACATTCCGGTCGGCGAGCAGATGCGCTTCGCCTCGGCCCTGAGCCGCTTGCTGAAGGCGAATGCGCCCCTGGTCATCAGTGTGCCCAATGCCAGTTCGACCTTCGCCACCCGCTGGCGCTACATGGACTGGACACACCAGTGCTGCTTCACCGAACACAGCCTGGCGTTCGTCCTGCGCAACCAAGGCTTCGAAAGCATCGACTTCTTGCCCTATGAATACGGCGCAGCCACACCCCTTCCGTGGCTACATCGGCTGGGCTTCTATGTCA
>DYOR01000115.1:0-5454 GCA_020720385.1 Rubrivivax sp. | reverse complement strand
GAATACGGCGCAGCCACACCCCTTCCGTGGCTACATCGGCTGGGCTTCTATGTCAGCCTGCTGCGGCGGCTGGTACGCGGCTTGCGTCGGCTGGAAGCGATCGGCGAGCTCGGCCGGCAGGGCTTGCACGTACCGCTGGGGCTGAACCCTGCTGGCGGTAGCGCGCAAGCAAACAAGTTCGTGCACGCCATAAGCTTGCCGGTCGACGCGCTGTTGCGGTCTCTAGCGTTCATCATCCCTGTGCGCATTGACACGGAAGGTCGGCCATGGATCAGAAACTTCAAGGCGGTGCCTGTCCGCCGGGCAACGATGACTTCTTCACATAGAAGTCAGTTGTTCCCGGGAGCAACATCCATTCGTCATTGTTGCCCTTCGATGCCAAGTCGGGCGCGACCAACAGGTCGTATTCCAGCAATTCGTTCATGTGCCTGTCGACCCGGTCCCACTCCGGCGTCCAGCGCTTGGTGTGTGGAAGGCCCTTCTCGAATTTGAAGTTCTGCGGGTAGCGGTACTTCGAGCGAAAGGGTCCATCGCCGTACTCGAACAGGTAGCGCGTGGAGGGTGACTCCCATTTGTCGACGAAGATACGCGCGTTTTTCGGGACGCGAGCGTCTTGGTAGAAGACGTAGGAGCTGGGCCGTTCGGGGCCGTAGAAGAGCAGACGCGGCCACAACGCCGCCACGAGCAACATGGTTGCAATGGCGGTCAATGCCGTGCCGCGCGGGCCTGCGGCCTGCAGCAGCGCGGCGCCGAGGACAGCGACGCAGAGCATGGCCAGCACGTGTACCGAGATGCTCTTGTTCTGCATCGGCGCCCAGGGGTGGTATCCAGCGACTGACAGCAGCACGAACAAGCTCATGCTCGCCAACACGACGACGAACATCGGCTGATAGCGCGCCAATCGCGGAAAGGCACCTCGTCGCGCTACCAGCACGGCAAGCACGGTAAGGCCGATCGTGAACAGCGCGTTGCTGCGCTCGAGCAGGATGCGGGGATTGGTGCGCAGGTAAGGCAGGTATTCGAGCGGCTGAGCCGTGGCGTTCTGGTAGCGCATCGAACCCAGGTAGATGGCCGCGACCGTGACCAAGAGCGGCAAAGCGAACATGGCGAGCCATCGGGCGCGCTCGACCTGCGATTTGTCGCTACGCAAGATCAGCCATGCGACGCACAGCCCCGTCACGAACACCGGCACCACCATCGAGTAGCGCGAGGTCAGGAACACACTCAAAGCGAGCGTGGCGAGCAACAGGCGGCCCGCACTCAGGTTCCGGCGCAGGGCGTAGACGATGACCACGCACGCGATGGCACCCAGCATCTCAAGGCTATAGGCGCGGATCTCGAAAGCCATGCGCGAGGTAACCGGCGAGAACAGGGGCAGCAAGCCGAAGGCAAGCGCTGCTGGCAAGTTGCGCGTCAACGCCGCCGTCAGCGCCACCAGCGCCGCCACTGCCGACGCGAAGAGAGCGAGCGGGAGCAGGCGCAGCCACACGTGGTGGGTCGTGACCTTGGTCCAGAAGTGCAGCAGCACGCCGAAGCCGCCCGGATCGAGGTTGTACGAGCGGTTGTTGGCGATCACCTCGGCCAGGCCGCCCTCGGGCGCAAGCGGCGCCGAGTCGTGATTCAGGCCCTTGGCGATCCAGAACTGACCCGCCTCGTCGTACCAGAGGAACGGGTGGTCGAGGTTCAGCGCGAAGCGCGACCAAGCCGCGATGGTCAGCAACACCATCACGACCAGAGCAGCCTTCCTCAGCCCTGCCGTAGCGCTGTAGGACCCTTCAGCGTCCATGCTGTTGCAGTCGCGTAAACACGTGCCGGCCCACCTTGCGCCCTTCGCGCACGGCATAGTTGGTGCCACGGTCTTCGGGATAGATCTGCGCCATCGACGCGAGATGAAAACCCTCCTCCGGCCCATCGGTGGGCGGAATGAGCCGGCCATAGTGCTTCACGACCACCGGCTGTGACCACTCGGCGCGCCATAGATGATGCTGTCGGACCCACGAACGTTGCAGCGTCGGAAACATCCGCCGCAAGTAGGGCAGCGCGTAGTCGAGGAAGGCGTCGGCATCGAGCGCGTACAGGAGGTCGTCTGTCGGTAGGTACTTGGAGAGGTAAACGATGTGTTGCCCCCCGTAGCTCTCCGGGCGCTCGAAGTTGGTGTGCTCTATGACTCCGACGAACGGGAACGACGGGTCGTTGACGTTGAGCCAGTACGTCTGCGACAGCGGCCGATCGAGCACGAGCACCATGCAGACGTTGCCGATGTAGCGGATGGCGCGCAGCTGCTCGAGGTACGAGGGCGGTGCCCAGTCGCTGATCAGGCGTGCCACGAGTGGCAGTGCCGGCGTGGCGATGACGCGCCGTGAGGCGATCGTGCCGATCGACGTGAACGCATGCCAGGTACCGTTCTCGGGGTGAATGCGCTCGACGCGAGCGCCCAGATCCACGCGGCCGCCCAACGCGCGAATCTGTGCGACCAGCGCGTCGGCCAGCGCCACGAAACCGCCGCGCAGGTAGGCCAGACGTTCCTCGCCGCCGCGCCCGCGGCTGCCGCCGCGCAGCTTGAGCTTGTTCCAGAACCACACCGCCGAGACGTCATCGGCGTGGGGGCCGAACTTGCCCTTCAGCAGCGGTTCCCACACCACGCGGAAGACGTTCTCGCCGCCGAGTGCGATGAGCCACTCGCGCGCGCTGAGCGACTCGAGTTGCTGCCAGTCGCCCACGCGGCGTGCACGCAGGGCGAGCAGACCGAGCCGCAGGCGGTCAGCCAGACCGAGCGGCTTGAACTTGAGCAGATCCCACGGCGTCGACAGCCTGAAGAAGCTGTTGGCGTAGAAGATGCCCGTATTGGTCGGGCTGACTTGCACGCGGTCGGTCAAGCCGAGTTCGCCGATGAGATCCATGATCTCGCGGTCGCTCGTGAACCAGTGGTGGTAGAAGCGATCGAGGCGCTCGCCGCCCACGTCGAAAGCGCTGGCCAGGCCGCCCGGCTCGGCCTCGCACTCGACTACGGCCACTTGCACGCCGTGGCGTGCGAGTTCGTAGGCGGCCGCCAGCCCGGTAAATCCGCCACCGACGATGGTGACTTCGGTGCGATGTGCGATGTTCATGACGGCAGCGCCGAATTCGTCTTGTCCCGCGCGAGGGCCCTGGTGAGGAAGTACAGCCCGCCGACCGCCGTCGGCGGCAGCCAGATCAGCAGGTGCACCAGTAGTGCGTAGGCAGTCGCGGCATCGTGCGCATTGCCGAGCACCGACATCGGCTGCACAACGAAATAGTCGAACGTGCCGACATAGCCTGGCGTGCTCGGGATTACCGTCGCCAGCGTACCGATCGGGAACGCGAGCCACGACCCCTGCGGTACGGCCAGCGAGGGCATCGCCGTCGCGGCGAGCCAAAACACACTGCCCTCGGCGCACCACGCGAGCAGTGACCACAGCATGAGCAGCGGCATCGTCCGGCCGCTGGCGATGACCTCCAGTGAGTCCATCGCGCGTCCGAGCGCCTCGCTCAGCCTGCCGCCCACACGAGGCCAGGCGGAGGCCACGCGGCGGCCGAAGGCCCGCACCCAGGGCGCCAGCACGCGCGGGAAGAGCAAGGCGCCGCAGATGCCGGCGGCGATGCCCGCGAGCGCGTAACCGCCGAGCCCGAGCAGGTCGAGGTGTCGTGCGCCGAACACGGCCAGCGCGATGCCGAAGAAGGCGATGATCATGAGCAGGTCGAGCAGGCGCTCCACCACCAGCGTCGCCACCGAGGTGGCCGTGCTGACGCCCAAGGTGCGGTTGAAAGACAGGACGCGCAGCAGGTCGCCGGCGCGCAACGGCAGCACGTTGTTCGCGGCGATGCTCGCCACCAGCGGACCAGCGCAGTCCGACCAGCTAAGTCCGCCGTTCTCGTGCCGCAGCATCAGCCGCCAGCGCTCGATGCGGCAGGCGTAGCCGACTGCAAACACCGCGACGGCCGCTGCGATGCGCAGTGCATCGGCGCCGCGCATGGCGTTCACAATGTCCTCCATGGTCACGTGGCGCAGCAGCAGCCACAGGAACATGGCGGCCACCAGCGCGCCAAGCACCAGCCGCCACACGCGGCGTGGATCCAGGTGTCGTGTCATCGGCCGTTCACGACCGGGCTGCGAGAGAGCGTCGGACCGTGGCCATCGAAGCCAAGGTACTCCTGCACCACATACAGCGGACGATGCTTGACCTCGTTGTAGATGCGTCCCACGTACTCCCCAAGAATGCCGACGCTGATGAGTTGAATGCCGCCAATGAAGAGCACGGCGATCATCAACGCCGTCCAGCCTTCGACCCAGATGCTGGTGAACAGGCGCAGCGCCAACGCGTAGAAGATGCCCAGCAACGCGATGCCCGCACACGCCATGCCCATGGCCACCGACATCTGCAGGGGCCGCGTCGAGAACGACAGGATGCCGTCGGTGGCAAAGCGCAGCATCTTCCTCAACGGGTACTTGCTCTCGCCCGCGAAGCGCTTCGCCCGCTGATACGGCAGCGCGACCTGGCGGAAGCCCACCCAGCTGACCATGCCGCGCACGAAGCGATCGCGCTCGGGCATGGCACGCAGCGTGTCGACGACGTCTCGGCTCATCAGCCGGAAGTCCCCAGTGTCGAGCGGGATCGGAATGTCCGACAACCGGTTCAGCAACCGGTAGAACCCTCGCGCGGTGGCCAGCTTGAAGGCCGACTCGCCCGGGCGATCGGTGCGCGTGCCGTAAACCACGTCGTAACCCTCGCACCAGCGTTCGACCATCTGCTTGACGACCTCGGGCGGATCTTGCAGGTCGGCGTCGATCAGCACGACGGCATCGCCACGAGCCGCGTCGACACCCGCCGTGACGGCGATCTGGTGGCCGAAGTTGCGGGCGAACCCGACGATGCGGATCCCGGCATCGCTCGCGGCCAACTCCTTGAGGATCTGGCGTGTACGGTCGTGGCTGCCATCGTCGACGAAGATGAACTCCACATCCAACTCACCGAGCTCGGCGCGCAATCGCTCGAGCCGCCGCCAGGTCTCCGCCAACACCTCCTGTTCGTTGTAGCAGGGGATGACGATGGACAGGAGCTTTCGGGTGGGGTGGCCGTCGACCGAAGACATGAGATCCTTCAACGCCACGCTGACAGCGGGCCGACAGACTTTTATCAAAGGAATGTGACATGCATGCTGCGACCACGATCCAATTGGTCACGATGCGACACCTGCCGTCGAGTCAAGTCAACGCTGGCCGCTATCCTGCGCCTCGCAGAAGGAACTGCCGGGGTCATGACTGACACATTTCGCCTATAGCCTTTCCGGGCCCCTTGGGCTGCGTCGGTAGAAAGGGCAGGCGACTGAGCATGCGGCCTCTGGCCGAGCGGGCGCATCCAGGCACAAGGATCGAGTACTCAATGCAGGCCTTTCACCGCGTCTTTCGGAACACGGGAATTCTCTATGTCCGGATGG
>DYOR01000114.1 GCA_020720385.1 Rubrivivax sp. | reverse complement strand
CAGGGCGGCAAAGACGCGGTTTTATGTGCCGCATAGCGTGGAACACTGCACTAGGCCGGGCGCCGCGCCGCGGCCTCAGGCGCGCGCCTGCGCGGGCTGGGCGAGCTTGTCCAGCCAGTGCCGCGTGAGCGGCGTCATGGGCTTGGCCATGATGCGTTCGTTGACCAGCGCGCGGCCCAGCGCGCGACGGCTGCCGCTCACCGCAGCGGCGAGCAGCGTCTGGTCGATGAGGTCGCGCTGGGCGTGGCTGCCCCCCAGCCGGTGGGCCTCGCTGCGCACGGCGTAGATCTGCTCCACCGCGCCGTCGGCGTCGCCGCGGCCCAGGGCGAGCAGGCCGCGCATGAGCGGCAGGCCGACCTCGCGCGCGACCTGGTGGTTGGCACGGCGTGCGTCCTCGGCGCCCAGCGCGCGTTCGGCGCAGCGTGCCACCCAGGCCTCGGCGCGGTGCTGCTCGCCGGCGCCGAGCATGGCCATCACGCAGTGCACGTCGTTGAAGGCGTAGTGGCCCGCGCAGTCCTGGTCCAGGCTCCACCCGGCGAGCAGGGCCGCGCTGGCCGCGGTGATGTCCTCGCCCAGCAGGTGCAGGCGCCACAGCATGGCCGCGGCATCCACCCGCTGCAGCGTGATCTGCAGCGCCGCGCCGCTGAGGTGCGCGTCGACCAGGCGCATCACGCCGGCGAGGTCCATCGCCTCCAGGCGGAACAGGCTCTTGTGCCACCACAGGTGGGCCGCAAAGCCGTTGCCCTCGGCCCACGCCGCGTGGTGCTGGCGCAGCCAGGCCGAGCCGTCTTCGCAGCGCCCCTGCATCTCCATCACGTGGGCCACCGCGTGCACCGCCCAGGGCACGCGCGGATCGATGGCCAGGGCGCGCCGCCCGCTCTCCTCGGCCTGCGGGTAGAGGTGGCACTCCTCCAGGCCGAAGGCATGCAGCGCGAGCACATGGGGGAAGAGCGGGTCGCCCTCGTCCCACAGGGGCAGCACGCGTGCGGGCCGCTGGCGCAGGCCGACGGCGTCGCCGCGGTAGAAGTCCCACAGCTGCGCCCACTGCAGCGCCAGGGCGTCGTGCGGGTGCTCGATGAGCAACTCGTCCCAGGTGCGGCAGGCCGCATGCCAGCGGCCCTCGAGGAGCATCTGCACGGCCTGCAGGTGGGCGCGCTCGCGCGCCGTGGCGTGGCCCGACAGCTCGCGTGCCTGTGCCAAATGGGCATCGGCCGATGCCCGCTGCGCGGGCTCGGTCAGGCTGAGCAGGAAGCCGGCCTTCATCACGTGGGGCAGCACCCAGCCGGGGTCGGCGGCGATGGCCGCGTCCAGGTCGGCCAGGGGCGTGTCGTAGAACGACATCATGCGCCACAGCGCCTGCTCGGCCGCGGCCAGCGCCGCACGGGTGTGGCTGCTGCACGGGTTGCCGCGGGGATCGGGGTGTGACATGGCCCGAAATGTAGCCTTCTCGCGTGCCGCCCCAGCCGCAGGGCAGGCGCGGGCTTTGGCCGGCGGCGCGTGGCCCCCGGACCTCGGGGCGCCACGTCGATCGGCTCAGCGCGGGGGCTGCGGCCAGGCGCGCAAGGGTGCGCGCAGCTGCTCCCAGGCGCGCGCCAGGCGCAGCGTGCCGATGTCGTCGTGGCGCTGCCCGACGATCTGCAGCGCGATGGGCAGGCCCGCAGCGCTGTGGCCGCAAGGCACGCTGACGGCGGGCTGCTCGCTCATGTTGAAGGGCAGCGTGAAGGCGATGTGCTCCATGGCGCGCTGCGGGTCGTTGGTGGGCATGGCCCACTCGGCGGCGAAGGCCACGCAGGGCGCCACCGGCGAGACGATGAAGTCGAACGCGTGGCACGCCGCCACCGTGGCGTCGCGCAGCGCGGCGAACTGGCTGTAGCCGTGGAAGAGCTGCGCGGCCCCGTAGTGCTCGGCCGGCGCCACCCACTGGCGGATGAAGGGCAGCACCAGCGCCCGCCTGTGCGCCGGCAGGGCCGAGATGTCGAGCCACGAACGCATGCGCCAGAAGAGGTCGATGCCGTCGGCCATCTCGCGCGTGGTGAAGGCGGGCATGGGCTCGACCACGGCGCCGGCGGCCTGCAGGCGCTGCGCGGCGTCGCGCAGCGCGGCAACGATCTCCGCGTCCGGCGGCAGGCCCCAGCCGGCATCGAGCAGCAGGCCTATCCTCAGGCCGCGCGCCTGCGCCACGGACGTGCCTTCGACCTCGCCCCAGGGCAGGGCCTGCGCGGGCAGGCTGGTGGCGTCGCGCCAGTCGGGCTGGCTGAGCGCGGCCATGACGAGGGCGGCGTCGGTGACGCTGCGTGTCAGCGGCCCGGCCACGCGGCCGATGTAGGGCGGCTGGATGGGCACGCGGCCGTTGCTCGGCTTGAAGCCGACCACGCCGCACCAGGCTGCGGGCAGGCGGATCGAGCCGCCGATGTCCGTGCCCAGGTGCAGCGGTGCGTAGCCCGCGGCGGCGGCGGCGCCGGCCCCGGCGCTGCTGCCACCCGGGTTCTTGCTCAGATCCCAGGGGTTGCGCGTGAGCGCGTGCAAGCTCGACAGCCCCGAGCTCAGCATGCCGTAATCGGGCATCGTGGTCTTGGCCAGGAACACCGCGCCGGCCGCGCGCAGCCGCGCAGCGGGCGGGGCATCCTCGGCCGCCGGGACAAGCGTGGTGGCGGCGGTGCCCAGGGGCAGCGCCACGCCGCGCGTGGCGATGTTCTCCTTGAGCGTGACGGGCACGCCGTCGAGTGCGCCCAGCGGCTCATGCCGCAGCCAGCGCGCCTCGGAGAGCCGCGCCATGGCCAGCGCAGGCTCGGCATCGAAGGCCCAGGTGGCATGCAGCTGCGGCTCCCAGCGCTCCAGGTGGGCGATCAGCGCGCGCGCCACCTCCAGCGGCGAGAGCGTGCCGTCGCGGTAGCCCCGGACAAGCTGCGTGGCACTGAGTTCGTGGACTTCGCTCATCGCGCGGTGCTCCGTGGGGCAGGCCCGCCCGGGACGGCGGCGAGCAGGCGCTGGGTGTAGGGGTGCTGCGGCTGCTGGAACAGGGTGTCCGGGTCGCCCTGCTCGACGATGAGGCCGTGCTGCAGCACGATGACCTCGTCGCACACCAGGTCCACCACCGCCAGGTCGTGGCTGATGAAGAGGTAGGTCACGCCGAAGGCATCCTGCAGGTCCTGCATCAGGTTGAGCACCTGCGCCTGCACGGAGACGTCCAGGGCGCTCACCGGCTCGTCGGCGACGATCAGCCGGGGCCGCGTGATGAGTGCGCGGGCGATGGCGATGCGCTGGCGCTGGCCGCCGCTGAATTCGTGCGGGTACTTGGCCAGATCCGTCGCCCGCAGGCCCACCGCGTCGAGCACCTCGGCGGCCTTCTCGCGTTGCTCGGCGCGGCCGGCGCCGCGCAACAGGGCCAGCGGCTCGGCCACCGTCTGCAGCACGGTGCGGCGCGGGTCGAGCGAGCCGTAGGGGTCCTGGAACACCATCTGCAACTGCGCGCGGGCGCGGCGCAGCGCGGCTGGCGGCAGGCGGTGCAGGTCCTGGCCATCGAAGCGCACCTGGCCCGCGCTCGGCGCTTCCAGTGCCATCACCAGCCGCGCCAGCGTGCTCTTGCCCGAACCCGATTCGCCGACGATGCCCAGGCTCTTGCCGGCGTGCAGCGTGAAGCTCACGCCGGCCAGCGCGCGCACCTCGGGCGCCGCGGCGAGCAGGTGCTCGCGCGGCAGCCGGTAGCGCTTGGCCAGGTTCCGCACCTCGAGCAGCGGCATGCTCATCAGGGCACCCCATGGCCTGCGGCCAGCCCCGCCAGGCGGGGGCATGAGCACTCGGGGCTGAGCGCCGCGGCTCCAAGTCCGCCTGCGCGGACTTGGACGGCTCGAAGGCCGTCGGCCTTCGGACGACGGCGGCCCGGCGTGCTCATTGCAGCACCCGCAGGCAGCGCGCCTCGTGGCCGAGCCCGACGCTCACGTTCACCGGCAAGGCCACGCGGCAGGCGTCGATGGCGAGTTCGCAGCGCGCGGCGAATGGGCAGCCGGCGGGCATGTCCTGGAGCTCGGGCACGCGCCCGGCAATCGTCGCCAGCCGCGTGCCGCGCTTCAGGCCCAGGCGCGGTCGCGCCGCGAACAGGCCACGTGTGTAGGGGTGGGCCAGGCGTGCGAACACGGCCGCCGTGGGGCCGCTCTCGACCACCGTGCCGCCGTACATCACGAGCACGCGCTGCACCGTGTCGGCCATCACGCCGAGATCGTGGCTGATGAGCAGCAGGCCCATGCCGTCCTCGCGCACCAGTTCGAGGATGAGCTCGAGCACCTCGCGCTGCACGGTCACGTCGAGCGCCGTGGTGGGCTCGTCGGCGACCAGCAAAGCGGGCCCGCAGGCCAGGGCGATGGCGATGACCACGCGCTGGCGCTGGCCGCCGCTGAGCTGGTGCGGGTAGGCATCGAGCCGCTCGCGCGCCTGCGGCAGCTGCACGCGCTCGAGCAGCCGCAGGGCCTCGGCGCGCGCCGCGGCACGGGGCAGGCCCTTGTGCAGGCGCAGCGACTCGGCGATCTGCCGGCCCACCGGGTGCAGCGGGTTGAGCGCCGTCATCGGCTCCTGGAAGACCATGCCGATGCGGTCGCCACGCAGCCGGCACAGCGCCGCCTCGTCCAGGCCGACGAGTTCCTGCCCCTCGAAACGCATCGAGCCCTGCACCTGTGCGCCTTCGGGCAGCAGGCCCATCAGGGCCAGGGCGGTGATGGACTTGCCGCAGCCCGATTCCCCGATCAACCCCACCGTCTCCCCACGCCCGAGAGCGAAGGACACGCCGCGCAGCGCCCGCGCCGGGCCGCGGGCGGTCTGCAAGCTGACCCGCAGGTCGGTGACGGTGAGCAATGCGGACAAGCGTGGGTGCCGAAGTCCTGGGTGAGCCGGACGATAGCGGAGCGACGGGCCCGCGTTTCAAATCGGGTTTCGCGCCGGCCTCCCGGCGCTGCGCTCAAGCGCGGCCTGGCGCCAGCGCCACCGGCGCGGCCAGGCCCAGGTCCAGCAGGGCCTGGCGCATGGCGGCGGCCAGCGGCGTGGCCGGCAGCGGGCCCACGGCACGCTCCAGCGCCGCACCGTCCAGCGCATGCGGCACGCGCCACAAATAACTCATGCGCCAGAGCTCGCGCCACATCGGGTAGACCAGGCCGCCGGCGCGGATGAGGGCCCAGGGCATGGTGCCGATCTCGAACCCCCGGTTCGGGCGCAGGCCGAGCCCGGTGGCTGCGCTTTCGATCGCCCCCAGAAGCTCCGCGCCGCGCAGGGTGTGGCCCGCGAAGTGCAGCGTCTCGAAGACCGGTGCCGCCGGGTCGGCTCCCCGCGAAGCCAGGGCGACGAAGGCCCGCGCCAGGTCGGGCAGGTAGGCCCATGCATGGGGCACGTCCAGCGGCCCGGGGTAGACCAGGCGGCCTGCGGCAATGGACTTGACGATGACCTGGTCGAACCAGCTGCCGCGGCCGGCACCGTAGAAGTCGCCGGCGCGCAACACGGCGGCCTGCATTCGACCCTGGTCGCAGCGTTCCCGGATCTCGGTTTCCAGGGCGCAGCGCAATCGACCCTTGGCGCGGTCGGGCCGTTGCGGCGTGTCCTCGCGCAGCAGCGCCGGCATGCCCTGGCCGAAGTTGTAGACGTTGCCCGGCAGCATGAAGCGCGCGCCCAGGTGTTCGGCCAGGTCCATGCCCAGGCGCGCCAGGGGCAGCGCCTCGGTGTCCCAGCGCGTGTAGAGCGGGTTCAGCGCGTGCACGACGACGCGCGCGCCGGTGGCGCCTGCGGCCAGGGCTGCGGTTTCGGTCAGGGCGATGTGCAGGGCCTGCGCGCCCTGGGGCAGCGGCTCGGCCGGGGTGCGCCGCCGCTGCGCCAGCACGCGCCAGCCGGCGTGGGCGAAGGCCTGCACGGCGGCGGCGCCGAAACGGCCGTTGGCGCCGAGGACGAGGACGGTGGGGCGGGTCAAGGTGGGCTCCTGGCGGCGATGCGATGCCGGGCAGTCTGGTCTGCATCAGGTCATTCGACAATGGTGGAGCTTGCATTCAAGCTATACATTTCTGCATGGTGACGGACGCCTTCGACTGGACCCTGGTGAGGAGTTTCCTCGCGGTACTCGATGCGGGCAGCCTGACGGGCGCGGCGCGCGCCCTGGGCGCGCAACAACCCACGCTGAGCCGGCACGTCGCCGAGCTCGAGGCGCAGCTGGGTGCGCCGTTGTTCGAACGCACCGGCCGCGGCGTGGCGCCCACCGCGGCGGCGCTGGCCATCGCCGACGCGGCGCGGCGCATGCACGACGGCGCCGAGCGGCTCGGGCGCACGCTGGCGCGCCGGCGCGAGGCCACCACGGGCACGGTGCGCATCACCACCAGCCAGGTCGCCGCGGCCTGGTTGCTGCCGCCGGTGCTGGCGCGGCTGCGCCAGGAGGAACCCGGCGTCCAGGTCGAGCTCGTGGCCTCCAACGCCCTGAGCAACCTGCTGCGCCGCGAGGCCGACATCGCCGTGCGCATGGTGCGCCCGACGCAGGGCTCGCTGGTCGCGCGCAAGCTCGGCGACATCCCCATCGTCGCCGCGGCGCACGAGAGCTACCTGGCCCGCGCGGGCACGCCGCGCCAGCCTGCCGACCTGCTGCAGCACGCGCTGCTGGGCTACGACCGCGACGAGACCATCGTGCGCGGCTGCGCTGCCCTGGGCCTGGAGATCACGCGCGAGCAGTTTGCGCTGCGCACCGATGACCACCTGGCCTACGGCCAGCTCGTGCGCGCGGGCGCCGGGATCGGCTTCGTCGCCGCCTACAACCTCGCCCACTGGCCGGGCGTGCGGCCGCTGCTGCCGATGCTGAAGATCCCGCCTTTGCCGTGCTGGTTGGCGGTGCACCGCGAGATCCGCGGCAATCGCGTCGTGCGGCGCGTCTACGACTTCCTCGCCGCGGAGATTCCGCCGGAATTGAGTCGCGCCTGAGGCCGCGACCGGGCCCGCGCGTTCAGTCGCGTGCTGCTCGCTCCTGCGCGCTGGTGGCGAGCAAGTCCAGGTAGGCCCCGGCGATGCGCGGCGCGTTGGCCAGGCCGAGTTCGTGCATGAGTCGCTCGGCTTGGGCCACGCCCGCGGCATCGGTCTGCTCGTCGCCCAGCACGACCTCGAGTTCCACGAAGTCGCCCAGGCCTTCGACGCGGTCGAGGTGGATGCGCGTGGCGCCGGCCAGCAGCAGCCAGCGGCGCTTGCGCACGCGGCCGAGCAGGCCGCAGCCGCGCACCAGCGCCTCGCGCAGCGCGGCCGCATCCGCCACCGGCACGCGCACGTAGTCGCTCGCCTTGGCCTGGGTGGTGTCGGCGCGCTGGTAGTGGATGAGTTCGGCGCTGCCGTCGGCGAACTGGCGCAGCTTGAGCCGGCCGTGGGGCACGGCGAAGAAGCTGTCGTCCTGCTCGATGAGCAGCGGCTCGCCGCCGGCCACGGCCTGCGCGCGCGGCAGCAGCGCCTCGACGCTCGCGATGCGCGCCTTGATCTCGATGTTGCGCGGCATGTAGCGCCAGTCAGCCGGCCGCGGCGATCTGCCGCAGCACGCGCTCGAAGACCTCGGGCGGTTGACCGCCCTGGATCAGGTGCTGGTCGTCGATGACCACGGCGGGCACCGAGTTGATGCCCCGCTCGCGCCAGTGCCGCTCAGCCTGGCGCACCGCGTCGGCGTAGGCGCCGCTGGCGATCACTTCGCGCGCGCGCCGCGCGTCCAGACCGACGGCGATGGCCAGTTCGAGCAGCACGTCGGCCGCGCCGGGGTTGCGGCCATGCCCGTGGTAGGCACGCAGCAGCGCGTGCTTGAGCTCGCGCTGCCTGCCTTCCAGGGCGGCCCAGTGCAGCAGCCGATGTGCGTCGAAGGTGTTCCACACGTGCGTGCGCTCGCCGAATTCGAAGCCCACCGCCGCACCGCGTTCGCGGATGACGGCGCGGTTGCCCTGCAGTTGCTCGTCGCTCAGGCCGTACTTGGTGCGCAGGTATGCGCTGGCATCGGCGCCTTCGGTGGCCATACCCGGGTTGAGCTCGAAGGGCTGAAAGTGCAGCGTCACTGCAACGCCGTCGCCGATGCGCTCGAGTGCGCGCTCCAGCGAATTCAGGCCCACGGCGCACCAGGGGCAGGCGACGTCGGAAACGAAATCGATCTTCATCCGCATCAGCCTGTCTTGCAAGCTAGCGCCGGCGCGCGAGCTTGGGGTCCATCAGGTCGCGCAGGCCGTCGCCCATGAGGTTCAGCCCGAGCACGCTGAGCATGATCGCCAGCCCCGGGTACACCGCCAGCAGCGGCGCCTGGAACATCATCGACTGAGCCTCATTGAGCATGCGGCCCCAGCTCGGCTGTGGCGGCTGCGTGCCCAGGCCGAGGTAGGACAGCGCGGCTTCGGCGAGGATGGCGGTGGCGAACGCGATCGTGGCCTGCACGATGAGCGGGCTGGTGATGTTGGGCAGCACGTGGTCCAGCGTGATCGCCAGCGGCCCCTTGCCTGCGGCGCGCGCCGCGGTGACGAAATCGCGCGCCCACACCGCGTTGGCCGAGGCGCGCGTGATGCGCGCGAACACCGGGATGTTGAAGATGCCGATGGCCACGATGCTCATCACCAGGCCGGGGCCGTAGATGGCGGTGAGCATGATCGCCGAGAGCAGGGCGGGGAAGGCGAAGGTGAAGTCGCTGGCGCGCATGACGAGCTCTTCCACCCAGCCGCGGCCGTTGGAGCGCGAGGCGGCGGCCAGGCAGCCCGCCGCCACGCCGGCGACGAGGCCGATGCCCACCGCGATGACCCCCACGACGATGCTGTTCTGCGCCCCCACGAGCAACTGGCTGAAGAGGTCGCGGCCGAGCTTGTCGGTGCCCAGCCAGTGCGCCCAGGTGGGCGGCTGCAGCTTGGCGGGCAGGTCGATCTCGGCGGGCGGGTAGGGCTGCCAGACGAGCGAGAGCAGCGCCGCGGCTGCGAGCAGCGCCGTGAGCAGCGTGCCGACGACGAAGCTCGGGTGGCGCAGGGCGCGCGCGGCCAGGCCGGTGTTCATGCGTGCCTCAGCCGCGGGTCGATGAGCGCATAGAGCACGTCGACGACGAAGTTCACCGCCACCACCATGCCCGCCAGCAGCATGACCACGTCGCGCACGACGACCAGGTCGCGGTTGCTCACGGCCTGGAAGACGAGGCGGCCCACGCCGGGGAGCACGAAGACGTTCTCGACCACGATGGTGCCGGTGAGCAGGTTGGCGAACTGCAGCCCGGCCACCGTGAGCACCGGGATCATGGCGTTGCGCAGCACATGGCGCCACAGCGCCTGGCGCCGCGACAGGCCCTTGGCGCGCGCGGTGCGCACGAAGTCCTCGCGCATCACCTCGAGCACCGCGGAGCGCGTCACGCGCGCGAGGATGGCGGCCTGCACCAGCGCCAGCGCCAGCGCCGGCAGGGCCAGCGCCCCGAGGCCTTGCCACGGGCCGCCGCCGTCGTCCTCGGTCCAGCCGGGGAACCCGCCCGCGCCGACCCATTGCAGCTTCACCGCGAAGACCAGGATGAGGAGGATGGCGAACCAGAAGTTCGGGATGGCGATGCCCAGCTGGCTGGCCGCCATCACCCCCACGTCGCCGGCGCGGTTGTGGTGCGCGGCGGCGTACACGCCCAGCGCGAGCGCCAGCACCACGCTCAGCGTCATCGCCAGCAGCGCCAGCGGCAGGGTCACGCGCAGCCGCTCGCCGATGAGCTCGGCGGTGGGCGTGTCGTAGCTGATGCTGCGCGCGGTCTCCAGGCGCAGCAGGCCGCCCACCCATTCACCGTAGCGTGCCAGTGGCGCCCGGTCCAGGCCGAGCCGGGTGTTGAGCGCGGCCAGCGTCTCGGGCGTGGCGGTGTCGCCGAGGATCACCTGGGCGGCGTTGCCCGGCAGCAGCTCGAGCACCGCAAACACCACCACCGAAGCCACGGCCAGGGTGATGAAGAAGGTGGCGAGGCGCTTGAGCAGGAACGGACCCATCGCCAGCGATGATGCCTGAGGCCGCGGCTCCAGGCCCGACTGCTCGGGCCTGGACGGCCGAAGGGGCGCTGCGTCTCGCAGCGCGCGGGCTGCAAGCCTGAGGCCGCGGCTCCAGGCCCGGGCCGGCGCTCAGCGGCAGGCGAAGAAGGTGA
>DYOR01000113.1 GCA_020720385.1 Rubrivivax sp. | reverse complement strand
GCGGCCGTGGTGGGAGTACACGGCGCAGCGCAAGGCGCAGTTCGGCGCGCTCTAGCGGCACGCACCTCGGCGCACCCGTTTCCGCCTGGGCAGGCTCAGTTCGCGGGCTTCACCAGCAGCGCCTGCGCCGGCGTGCCGCGGGGCCACAGCGGCACGTACTGCACCTGGGCCCAGGGCTCGACGAAGCTGCGGTACAGCGGCGAGAAGACGATGCCGCTCTGCCCGCTGGAGTGGATCACGCGCGACTGCGCCGGGTCGGCCACGTCGTAGAGGGCGCGCAGGCTCGGGCCATGCTCGTCGAGGTAGAGCTCGCCGGTGGTGACATCGGGCTTGAGCCCGACGCGCGAGACGTTCACCGTGTGCGTGTCGCCACCCACCGGCGCGCGCAGCTCGAAGAGCTTGGCGAGCAGCTTCACACGGCTGAAGGGCCGGTGCTCCGCGCGCAGCTGGTGCGAGTTGCCCCAGCGCCACTGCGCCACGTCGCTGCCCCAGGTGGTCTGCAGCTCGTCCAGGGCGCGCGTGAACGCGGCATCGCTTTGCATGGCACAGGTCTCCACCGCCGGCGTGCCACGGTCGTCGCACCAGCCCGTGTCGTCGCGCTGCAGCACGCCTTCGAGAGCATCCTGGAAAGTGCGCGTGGCCAGGCTGCGTTCCCACAGCGCCGCGCCGGCGTCGTCCATGAAGATGCCGCGCGCCAGCTGGCGCTGCCAGGCCCAGTAGATCAGCGGCGCGGCGCGCTCGCGCTCCATGGTGCCGTCGAAGCCCTGCAGCTGCGAGCGCGCCGCGGCGGCCAGCGCATGACTGGACTGCGCCTTCAGCAACCACGGCAGCAACACCGGCGCGGCGAGCGACTTGACGTCGGCATGCATCGCGGCGAAATCGTCCAGGCTGTGTTGCGGCCGGCTGCGCAGCATCTGCGCGATGCGCTCGAAGCGGTAGGGCGCAGCCCATTCGCTGGTCATGAAGTAGGCGTAGCCGGGCGCGGTGATGCGCTGGTTGGCGGTGGCGATCCAGCCACGCTCGGGGTCGAGCTCGCGCGGCGTCTGGTCCAGCGGCACCCAGCCATCCCAGTCGTAGCGTGCATCCCAGCCGGGTGCGGGCACGAGGCCCTCGAGATCGTTCTCCGGCTTGCGCAGCGGCACGTGCCCCGGGGCCAGGTAGCCGATGTGGCCGGCGCGGTCGGCCACCACCATGTTCTGCATCGGCACCGGCCAGGCTTGCGCGGCGGCGATGAAGCCCGCCACGCTGCGCGCGCGCTGCATGCCCAGGCCCGGTGCGATCGGGTCGTTGCCTTCATCCAGCGCCGTCCAGCGCATGGCCAGCGCGTAGGCCGGCTGGTCGCGTGGGCCGAGCACATCGGCGTGCCCGCCGGCGTCGGAGATGACCGGCCCGTGGCGCGTGCGCCGCACGGTGATCGACACGTCGGGCTTGCCCTTGACCTTGATGAGCTCGGTGCCGGTCTCGAACGCGGCCCAACCTTCGGGGGTGCGGTAGCGCGCGGGGTCATTCAGGTCAATCTGCTCGAGGTACAGGTCCTGCACGTCGGGGCCGGTGTTGGTCACGCCCCAGGCGAGGTCGGCGTTCTGCCCCAGCACCACCACGGGCAGGCCCGGCAGCGTGGCACCGGCAACCTTCAGGCCCGGCGCCTCCAGCCGCGCGAAGTACCACAGTGCCGGCGCGCTGAGCTTGAGGTGCGGGTCGTTGGCGAGCAGCGGGTGGCCGCTGCGGCTGTGGCTGCCGGCGACGACCCAGTTGTTCGAACCCACGCCTTCGATGCCCGAGGGCGGCGCGATGTCGGGCAGGCGCTGCCAGGCGGTGGCGATGCCGCCGGCGCCGAGCTTCAAGCCGCGGAACAGCGCGGCGTAGTCGGCGGTGGCCAGCGGCGCCTCGCCCGGGTAGGGCGGCAGCATCTGGTCGATGCGCGCCACCGGCATCTGCAGCGCCAGGCGCAGGCGCAGCAGCTCGGTGCCCCAGTTCCCGCCCAGGTCCCAGGCCATCATGATCGCCCAGGCCAGGCTGTCGACGGGGTCCCAGGGCTCGGGCTGGAGGCCGAGGATGACGAACTCGGGCGGGCGCGCGGCGAGCTGCTCGCGCAGCACGGCGTTGACGCCGTCGGCGTAGGCCTGCAGCGCCTCGCGCGACTCGGCCGGCAGGCGCTGCCACTGCGCCGCCGCGGTGCGCCGCACGCCCAGGATGCGCAGGAAGCGGTCGGTCTCCAGCGCCCCTTCGCCGAAGGCCTCGGCCAGGCGGCCCGCGCCGATGCGCCGGTGCGTCTCCATCTGCCACAGCCGGTCCTGCGCGTGCGCCACGCCCAGGCCGAAGTAGGCGTCGCGCGCGCTGGCCGCGCGGATCGTGGGGATGCCGTGCGCGTCGCGCTCGATGCGCAGTTCGGCGCGCAGTCCCGACAGGCGCATCTCGCCCTGCACCTGCGGCAGCACGGCCTGCCAGTACCAGGCCACGGCGGCCGCCCCCAGGGCGAGCAGCGCCAGCACCGTCCACGACACCCGCTGCAACCACTTCGCCACCTGGCTTCTCCCGGCTTGGACACGAAGCGCCAGCGTAGCGCCCCCTGCGGCCGGCGCCATCCGGGGTTGCGCCCAGGCGACGCACGGATCTGGCCACCGAAGGCCCTCTTTCTCCGGCCTTCGCCACCATGCGCCTGGGCGAGCATCACGCTCAGGTTTGCCCGTCCGTGTCCGATATCACATCCATGTCGAGATCGCTGCCCGTTGCGTCGCGCTGGAGCCTGTCCCCCTGGGGGCGGCGCTCGGTGTCGGGCGCGGCGCCGAGCAGCCTGCGCATGGAAGTGCGCCCGCCCTCGCTGCGCACGGCGCCCGACGGTGGCTGGCAGCGCCTCATCTTCTGGCTCATGGCGCCGGCGCCGCAGGACGCCGCGCCGTCGCTCGGCCGCCTGCCCGGTGTGCGCGAGGACTTCCTCGACGTCGTCGCCGATGTGCACTCCGAAGACGCCGAGATGCTGCGCGACCGCATCGCCAACGCTTCCTCGCTGCGCGAACTCTGGCACCTGCGCGCCGAGGTCTACCGCGTCGTCGCCGTGGCCCACAGCCAGGCACAGGCCGAGGACCGCGTGGCCCTGCTCAACCACCACTTCCCGACCCGCGCCCCGCGCTCGCAGTTCGCGCCGCTGTGAGGCCGCGCGCTGCGCCGCGCGCTGGTCAGGAACGCAAACGCGCCTGGAAGGTGCGGCGGAACTTCTCCACCTTGGGCGAGACGACCATCGCGCAGTAGCCCTGCTCCGGGTGGTTGGCGAAATAGTGCTGGTGGTAGGCCTCGGCCCGGGAGTAGTTCGCCAGCGGCAGCACCTCGGTCACCACGCGCCCGGCGTGTGCCTCGTCGGCCTGCGCCAGCACCTCGCGCGCCACCGCCTCCTGCCCGGGGTCGTGCAGATAGATGCCGCTGCGGTACTGCGAACCGACGTCGTTGCCCTGGCGCTCGCGGGTGGTCGGATCGTGGATGTGGAAGAAGATCTCCAGCACCTCGCGCAGCGAGATGCGCTCGGCGTCGAAGCTCACCCTCACCACCTCGGCGTGGCCGGTAGCGCCGCTGCACACCTGCTCGTAGCTCGGGTGGGGCAGATGGCCGTTGCAGTAGCCGCTTTCGACGGCGAGCACGCCGTCGACGAGCTCGTACACCGCCTCCAGGCACCAGAAACAGCCGCCCGCCAGGGTGATCGCCTGTTCGCGCATGTTCATACTCCTTGTCGCCCGAGTCGCTGCCGCGCTGCAGCGCCACTCCTTACACTGTGAGGATTATCCGGAGCAAGCCCACATGGCCAGCAAGTTCACCTGGGAAGACCCTTTCTTCTTCGACAGCCAGCTCAGCGACGACGAACGCGCCGTGCGCGACGCCGCCCACAGCTATTGCCAGGAGCGGCTGCAGACGCGCGTGCTCATGGCCTCGCGCCACGAGACCTTCGAGCGCGAGGTGATGAACGAGATGGGCGCGCTGGGCCTGCTCGGCAGCACCATCGAGGGCTACGGCTGCGCCGGCCTGAACCACGTCTGCTACGGCCTGGCGGCGCGCGAGGTGGAGCGCGTGGACAGCGGCTACCGCAGCACCATGAGCGTGCAGAGCTCGCTCGTCATGCACCCCATCCATGCCTACGGCAGCGAGGCCCAGCGCCAGAAGTACCTGCCCCGGCTCGCCACCGGCGAGTGGATAGGCTGTTTCGGCCTCACCGAGCCCAACCACGGCAGCGACCCCGGGAGCATGCTCAGCCGCGCCAGGCCCGCCACGCGCGACGGCGTCCCCGGCTACCTGCTGCGCGGCAACAAGATGTGGATCACCAACAGCCCGGTGGCCGACGTCTTCGTCGTCTGGGCCAAGCTCGAGGACGGCGCAGGCAAGGCGGGCGGCCAGGAGGCGATCCGCGGCTTCATCCTCGACAAGGGCATGCAGGGACTCTCGGCGCCGAAGATCGAGGGCAAGATGAGCCTGCGCGCCAGCATCACCGGGGAGATCGTGATGGACGATGTCTTCGTGCCCGAGGCCAACCTGCTGCCCAACGTGAGCGGCCTCAAGGGCCCCTTCGGCTGCCTCAACAAGGCGCGCTATGGCATCGCCTGGGGCGCCCTGGGCGCGGCCGAGTTCTGCTGGCACGCCGCGCGCCAGTACACGCTCGACCGGCAGCAGTTCGGCCGCCCGCTGGCGCAAAACCAGCTCATCCAGAAGAAGCTCGCCGACATGCAGACCGAGATCACGCTGGGCCTGCAGGGTTGCCTGCGCGTGGGCCGCCTGATGGACGAGCACCGCGCGGCGCCGGAGATGGTCAGCCTGATCAAGCGCAACAGCTGCGGCAAGGCGCTGGAGATCGCGCGCATGGCGCGCGACATGCACGGCGGCAACGGCGTGCACGACGAGTACCACGTCATCCGCCACGTCATGAACCTCGAGTCGGTGAACACCTACGAGGGCACGCACGACATCCACGCCCTCATCCTGGGCCGCGCCCAGACCGGCTTGCAGGCCTTCAGCTGAGCGCGGCGCGCGCCACCGGCCCGCCACCATGAACGAGCTTTTCCTCACCCTGGGCATCGAAGGCTGGAAGCCGCTCGTGTCGGCGCTGCTGCTGCCCCCGCTGCCGCTGCTCGTGCTCGTGCTGGTGGGGGCGCGGCTGATGTTCCGCCGCCGCCTGCTCGCCTGGCTGCTCGTCTTGCTGGGCGTGCTCGGTACCTGGCTCGGCACCACCGCGGCGGTGGCCGATGCGCTGACCTTCTGGCTGGTGCACCCGCCGCCCGCGCTGAGCGAGTCCGAGATCGCCGACCTCAAGCGCGCACCCAGGACCGCCATCATCGTCCTCGGTGGCGGGCGGCGCCCGCTGGCGCCGGAGTACGGCGTGTCGGCGCTGCACGCGCGCTCGATCGAGCGCCTGCGCTACGGCCTGTGGCTCGCGCGCGAGACCGGGCTGCCCGTGGGCTACAGCGGCGGGCTGGGCCACGGCGCCCTGCCCGGCCCCACCGAGGCCGAGATCTCGGCGCGCGTGGCCGAGCGCGAATTCGGTCGCCCGCTGCGCTGGCAGGAAGCCGACTCGCGCGACACGCACGAGAACGCGGTGAAGACCGTGGCCCTGCTCAAGCCGCAAGGCATCGAACGCATCGTGCTCGTCACCCACGGCTACCACATGCGGCGCACGCTGGCCAACTTCGAGCGTGCCGCGAGCGGCGTGCAGATGAGCTTCGTCGCCGCGCCGATGGGCCTGCCCACCGGCGGCGCGCGGCGCCTGTCGGACTGGCTGCCCAGCGCCTACGGCTTCGAGATCACGCGCATCGCCCTGCACGAGTGGCTGGGCTACTTGATGGGTGCGTGATCCTCGGTCGGGCCGCGCGGCGCGGCCCGCGCTGCCGCTTCGTGCGCCTGCATCTCGGCGTGTTCACGCTCGGCCTGTGCCGCCTGCAGGCGCTTGATGCGCCGCGCATGCTCGGCAGCGTTGGAGCGCCGCAAGTCGTCCATGAGCACGGCATCGACCTTCATGCCCTGCGCGAGCATGCGCTCCGACAGGTGCAGCCCCGCCGCCGCGTCACCGCCGAGTGCCGCCACCACCTCGTTGGCGAAGAGGTCGGCGCTGCCGATGATGCCGTCCACGGCGATGCTGCGCTCGGCCTGGGCCTCGGCCGCGGCGAGCAGCATGCCGGCCCCGGGCAAGGCGATGGAGAGGATCTGGCCGACGAGGAAGCCCGTGCTCGCCCCCTCGGCACGCTGCACCGCGGCGATGGCGCTCTTGCTCGCCTGGAAGTAGGTGCCGAAGGCTGCCAGCCAGCGGAACTCGTCCGCGTTGCGCGCTTCGATCATGGCGTTGGCCGGGATCTTCGCGCGCGCCGTGCCCTGGCGCCAGAAGGTGTCGGGGTCGTTGTCGAAGGCGCTCGCCGTGACGCTGCCGGCGCAGCCCGTCTGCGTCTCCACCTCGAGCTTGCGCCCGTCTTCGAGGGTGATGAGCAGCGGCTTGCCGGAGGCCGCCTCCCGACGCGCCTCGAGCATCGCGTCCCAGAAGCCCTGGTCGTCGTTGGACATCACCGAGCCGCCGCGAAACAGCGCGCCCACGTTCATCTTCGTGCTGCCCGCAGGCAGGGGCCTGCCGTTCACCGCCGTGACCACGTCGCGCAGTTGCAGCTCGTCGGGTGCGCCCTCGTCGGCCCAGACGACGCGCCACTTCTCGTCCATGCCCGTGACCTCGCGGAAGAGCGCCAGGTCCGCGTCGGCCAGGCGCCGGCGCATCGAGTACACCGACAGCAGCACGAAGGGTTCGACCTGCGTGGTCGCGTGGCACAAGGCCTCGGCGCCCCAGGCCACCTGGATCGCGGCGGCGCGGAACTTCACCTCCTGCTCGAAGCGCGTCTTGAAGAGCTCGCGTTCGAAGGCCCGGTCGTAGTCGGCCTGCACCGCGGCGGACACCCCCAGGGCCAGGCCGAGCAGGGAGCGTGTGAAACGCGAGGGCATGCGGGCCATTCTGCCCCGGCGCGGGCCTTGTCCGCGGGGCATTCGCCCCCATGTCGTCGTCTTGCGTCACACTGCGCACCTCCTGCGTCGCCACGGCGGCGCGCTCACCGGCCTGCGGGCAAGGAAACGACACGATGAAACTCTGGTTGATCGGGACCCTCGTGGTGGCCATTGCCGCCGCCGCATCCCCCACCGACGTTCAGGCCAAGCGCATGGGCAGCGGCCGCTCCTACGGCGTGCAGCGCAGCATGCCCGCGCGCACGGCGCCCGACGCCACGCCGGCCAAGCCTGCAGCGCCCTCGCAACAGGCCGCGCCGACGAGCCCCACCGGCGCACCCGCCGCGGCGGCGCCCCGGCGCTCGTGGATGGGGCCACTGGCGGGCCTGGCGGCCGGGCTCGGCCTGGCCGCGCTGATGAGCCACTTGGGCCTCGGCGAGGGCCTGGCGCAGGCGATGACCTTCGCCTTGCTCGCCGGCGTGGCCATCTTCGGCGTGATGTTCCTGCTGCGCCGCTTCGGCCCCGGCGCTCGCTCGCCGGCGCTGGCGGGCGCGGCCGCGCGCACGCCCTGGCCCGCTCAGCCCGCCGTCGAGCTGCCCCTGGCGCGCAGCGCACCCGACCTGCCAGCGGCCATGCCCGCTGTCTCCGCCGTGACGTCGGTCGCGACACCGTCGGTGGCGCGGGCTTTCGTCCCGGCGGCCTTCGACGCCGAGGGCTTCGCGCGCACCGCCAAGATGATCTTCATCCGCCTGCAGGCGGCCAACGACGCCGCCGACCTCGACGACCTGCGCCGCTTCACCACGCCCGAGCTCTTCGCCGCGTTGCGCCTGGAGTTGCAGGAGCGCGGCAGCGCGCCGCAACAGACCGACGTGGTCAAGGTCGACGCCGAGGTGCTGGATGTCGCCCACGAGTCCGAGCGCCAGGTGGTCAGCGTGCGCTTCCATGGCCAGGTGGTCGAGGAAAAGGGCGCCGCGGCGACGGACTTCAACGAGGTCTGGCATCTCGTCAAGGCACACGACGAGAGCCAGGCCTGGGTCATCGCCGGCATCGAACAGATGAACTGAGGGCGCACCCACCGAGGGCTCCGGGAGCCCTGCCCGGCTCCCGTGCGCCCCCCGTGCGCGCCCCGTGCGCCCCGTGCGCCCAGTGCGCTCAGTGCGCCATGAGCACCGGCAGCGTCATCGTGCGCAGCACGGTGCGCGTGGCACCGCCGAGCACCATCTCGCGCGCGCGGCTGTGGCCGTAGCAGCCCATCACCAGCAGGTCCGCCGCGGTGTCGGCCGCCAGCGAGAGCAGGCCCTCGCCGACATCGCCCATGCCCAGCGTGTGCAGGTGCAGCGGCGCGCTCACGCCCTGCAGGTGCAGCCAGTCCTGCAGCGCCGCGATCTCGGCGCGCGGGTCGGACTCGAGCTCGGGCTGGCTGGCCACGTGCACCGCGGCGGCCTTGCGCAGCCAGGGCAGCGCCGCCGTCGCCGCGCGTGCGGCCTCGCGCGTGGGCTTCCACGCCAGCAGCACCTGGCGCCCCACCTGATCGGCCGGGCCGACACAAGGCACCACCAGCGTGGGCTTGCCGCTGTCGGCGATCACCGAGGGCACGAAGTCCGCCGGCAGGGTGCCGGTCTGCGCGTCGCTGGTGTCGCTCTGCCCGAGCACCACCAGGTCGGCGAAGAGCGCGGCCTGCAGGAAGGTGAAGCTGAGGCCCTCGAAGCTCGCTTCGAGCCATTGCATGGGCCCGCCCCCGGCCTCGCGCTCGAACAGGGCGTGGGCGCGGTCGCGCTGCTGGCGGTCGAAGTCGAACAGCGCCGAGGCCGCGGTGGACATGCCCTCGGCGCTGACCCAGGGCACGGCGAGCATGCTCGGCAGCACGGCGTACATCGCCGTCAGGCGCGCGCCATGCTCCAGCGCCACGCGATGGGCGAGCGCCAGACGCACCGCCGAACGCGGCGAGGCGTCCAGGTGGACGAGGATGCTTTTCATGGGCTCTCCTTCATGCCGGCCCGCTGCGGGGCGCTGCGTAGGGCGGGTGCTCAGGCCACGGCGGCCGGGCTCATGCCGAGGCCGGCCCACCACGAGGGCGTCACCCGGTGCATCGGGCCCGGCACGCCGTGATGCACCTCGGCAGCCGGCTCATCACCGACGTTGCGTGTGCTGCGGGCGCGGGCCTGCAGCCGGGCGAGGTCGAGCAACTCGACCTCGCGGTTGTTCACCTTGATGCAGCCGCTGTCGGCCAGCGCGCTGAACGAGCGGCTCACCGTCTCGTGGGCCACGCCCAGGCAGCTGGCGATGTCGCGCCGGCACATCGCCAGGTGCAGGCGGCGCGGCGAGCGCCCGAGCACGGCCATGCGCGCCGACATCCACAACAGGAAGCGCGCCAGGCGCACGTCGGCGGCCACCGCGGCCATCATCTCCGTGAGCTCCGCGGCCTGGGCGAGCTGGCGGCTCAGCGCCATGGCCAGCGCCTCGTCCAGGCCGGGCGATTGCAGGCGCAAGCCGCGCAGTTCGGGCAGCGGCAGGGCGTAGACGGTGCATTCCTCGAGTGCCTGCGCACTCATAGCCTGAACGCCGCGCCACAGCGCGTCGAATCCCAGCACCTCGCCCGGACCGGCGAACGACAGCACCTGCTCGTAGCCGTCCTGCGCCGTCTTCACGCAGCGCATCGTGCCCGAGCGCATGACGTGCAGGCTGTGCACGCGCGAACCCTCGTGGAAGAGCACCGCACCCTGGCGCACGCGCCACAGCGCGATCGGCCGCAAGGCCTCGTCGCCGTCCATGTGGCCGCAGGCCCCGCCCAGGGCGTGCACGAGGTCGACCAGATGGCCCAGAGATTCGCTCGACTTCGACGCCGCAGTCGACCCGCCCACCCATGGCGTGCAACCCCAGGTCGCCGCCCCACCCGTTCCGAGTTGCATGCCCGCGCTGCTCACGATGGCCTCCGTTGCGCGGCCTGGCCGAAAGTGCAGGCCGTCGCAGTGGAGCTTCCCGCCCGTGCCGCTGGCGGGCAATCGGCCGGCGCTGCAATGTCCTGTCGGCAGCGGCCGGGCGCGGCCCGCGAGCCCTCCTACCCCGGACGCGGAAAATTCCTACGCATCGCCGACGCGGCCGCACCGCGCCGGCGATGCCCAGCGCGTTTGACAGCGGTCAAGTCCCGGCGCACCGCGGGCGAGCAAGCTGCCTAG
>DYOR01000112.1 GCA_020720385.1 Rubrivivax sp. | reverse complement strand
GCGCGCTCTATGCGCGCTCTATGCGCGCATAGGCGGAATGGTTGTGTATCGACTCGAAGTTCTCGACCTCGACCAGGTAGCGCCCGATGCGCTGGTCGGCGTTGAGCGCCAGGGCCACGTCGCGCACCAGGTCCTCGACGAACTTGGGGTTCTCGTAGGCATGCTCGGTGACCCACTTCTCGTCGGCGCGCTTGAGCATGGGCCAGATCTCGCTCGACGCCGCGTTCTCGGCAAAGCGCACGAGTTCGTGCCAGGGCATCGGCTTGCGCACGGGATCGAGCAGCTCGACGCGGATCGTCACCAGCGAGCGCTGGTTGTGCGCGCCGTAGTCGGCAATCTCCTTGGAGCAGGGGCACAGGCTCTTCACCGGCACCGCCACCTCGGCGTGCAGGGCCGTCGTGCCGGCGCGCGTCTCGGTGATCCAGCGCCCCTCGTAGTCGAGCAGACTCTGCACGCCGGAGACCGGTGCGCGCTTGCGCAGGAAGAAGCTGAACGCGGCCTCGATGCGCCCTTCCTCGGCGCCCAGCTTGTGCAGCATGACCCGATGGCGCTCGAGCAGCCCGGCGCCGTCCAGCGGTGCGTCCAGCGCGTCCAGCCAGGCGACGAAGCGCGACATGTGCGTGCCCTTCTTCTCCGCCGGCAGCGCCACGTCCAGCGACCAGCGCGCGGCCGTCGACTGCACGGCCCCCGCCACCTTCAACTGCAACGGATAGCGCACGTCCTTCACGCCCACGCGCTGGATGGCCACGCGGCGATCGTCGCGCGCGCTCTGCGTGTCGGGGATGTGGAGGGCGTCGGTGAGGTTGGTCATCGCGGGTGCAAGCATGACATCGTTTGCCCGCCGACATGCACGTGCGGATTCGACGACGCCGTTCTCGGGACTTGAATCAGCTGTTCACGGCGGCCAGGGAAGGCCGGCTGCCGAAGCGTTGCAGGATGGAGCGCTCGATGCCGGCGGCGTCCAGCCCGCACAGCGCGAGCAGCTTGGCCACGTCGCCGTGCTCGATGAAGCGGTCGGGCAGGCCGAGCTGCAACACCGGCACGGACAGCGCCGCAGCGGCCAGGCACTCGAGCACCGCGCTGCCGGCGCCGCCGATCACGCAGCCCTCTTCGAGGGTGACGAGCGCGTCGTGGCTGGCGGCGAGTTCGAGCACGAGTTCGGCATCCAGCGGCTTGGCGAAGCGCATGTCCGCCACCGTGGCGCCCAGGCGCTCGGCGGCCTCGAGCGCCGCATGCAGCAAGGTGCCGAAAGCGAGGATCGCCACGCGCTTGCCGCCGCGCGCCTCGGCGCGCGCCGGGGCTTGCCGGCGCACCACGCCCTTGCCCCAGGGCCAGGCGCTGAGCGCCGGGTCGATGGCCACGCCGGCACCGGCGCCGCGTGGGTAGCGCACCGCCACCGGGTGGTCGTGGCGGAACGCCGTGGTCAGCGCCTGGCGGCACTCGTTCTCGTCGCTCGGCGTGAGCATGGCGCAGTTCGGTATGCAGCGCACGAAGGCGATGTCGTAGGCGCCGGCGTGGGTGGGGCCGTCGGCACCGACGATGCCGGCGCGGTCCAGCGCGAAGACCACGGGCAGGTCCTGCAGCGCCACGTCGTGGATGAACTGGTCGAACGCGCGCTGCAAGAAGGTGCTGTAGATCGCCACCACCGGCCTGAGGCCCTCGCAGGCCATGCCGGCAGCGAAGGTCACGGCGTGCTGCTCGGCGATGCCCACGTCGTGGTAGCGCTTGGGGAAGCGCTTGTGGAACTCGACCAGGCCCGAGCCTTCGCGCATCGCCGGCGTGATCGCCACCAGGCGCTCGTCGGCCTCGGCCATGTCGCACAGCCACTGGCCGAAGACCTGGGTGAAGGTGGGCTTGCTCGGCACGCTCTTGGGGAAGCCCTCGGCGGGGTCGAACTTGCCGCTGGCGGCGTGGTACTTGACCGGGTCGGCCTCGGCCAGCTTGTAGCCGTAGCCCTTGCGCGTGACCACGTGCAGGAACTGCGGGCCGTGCCGGCCACGCAGGTTCTCCAGCGTCGGGATCAGCGCATCCAGGTCGTGGCCGTCGATCGGGCCGACGTAGTTGAAGCCGAACTCCTCGAAGATGGTGCCCGGCACGACCATGCCCTTGGCGTGCTCTTCCAGCCGGCGCGCCAGCTCGAACAGCGGCGGCGCGTTCTTCAGCACCGCCTTGGCGCCCTGGCGCGCCGCTTCGTAGAAGTTGCCGCTCATCAAGCGCGCAAGGTACTTGTTGAGCGCACCCACCGGCGGGCTGATCGACATGTCGTTGTCGTTGAGCACCACCAGCAGATCGGCCAGCACCCCGGCATGCGACACGCCCGCGTTGTTCAGCGCTTCGAAGGCCATGCCCGCGCTCATCGCCCCGTCACCGATGACGGCCACCGCCCGGCGCTCTTCGCCCTTGAGCTTGGACGCCAGGGCCATGCCCAGCGCGGCGCTGATCGAGGTCGAGCTGTGCGCCGTGCCGAAGCTGTCGTACTCGCTCTCATCGCGCCGCGGGAAGCCCCCCACGCCGCCGAGCTGACGCAGCGTGTGCATGCGTTTGCGCCGACCGGTGAGCACCTTGTGCCCGTAGGTCTGATGCCCCACGTCCCACACCAGGCGGTCGTGGGGCGTGTTGAAGACGTAGTGCAGCGCCACCGTGAGTTCCACGGTGCCCAGGTTGCTGCCCAGATGGCCGCCCGTCTGGCTCACCGTGTCGAGCACGAACTGGCGCAACTCGGCGGCCACCGCCGGCAACTCGGCGCGGCTCAGGCGGCGCAGGTCGGCCGGGCTGTCGATCTTGTCGAGCAGGTGGGTCTTCATCTCAATGTTCGCGCTCCACCACCCGGTCGGCGAGCACGGCCAGCAGGCCGGCCGCCGCGCCCAGCCCGCTGCGCGCCAGCGCCTCGTGCGCCGTGACGCGCAACTCGTCGGCATGGCGCCGCGCGGCGGCCAGGCCGAGCACGGACACGTAGGTGGGTTTGTTGTGATCCTGGTCCTTGCCTGCCGTCTTGCCGAGCACTTCCGAGGCCTGGGTGACGTCGAGGATGTCGTCCACCACCTGGAAGGCCACGCCGATGGCCGCGCCGTAGTCTGCGAGCGCCTGCCACACCGCACCGGGGGCCACGCCGCAGGCCGCACCCATGAGCACGCTGGCCTGCAGCAACGCGCCGGTCTTGCGGCGGTGCATGTCGCGCAGTTCGCGCTCCTCGAGTGCGCGGCCGATGCTCGCCAGGTCGATGGCCTGGCCACCCGCCATGCCCGCATGCCCGGCGGCGCGCGCGAGCAGCCCCGTGAGGCGCGCCTGCAGCGCCGGTGGCATGCCCTGTTCGGGCGTGAGCACCTCGAAGGCCAGGGCCTGCATGGCGTCGCCGGCGAGCATCGCCTGGGCCTCGCCGAACTGCACATGCACGGTGGGCTTGCCGCGGCGCAGCACGTCGTTGTCCATGCACGGCATGTCGTCGTGCACGAGCGAGTAGGCATGGATCAACTCCACGGCCACGGCGGCGCGCAGCGCGGCTCCCTCGTCACCGCCCACCGCACGGCTGGCGGCCAGGGCGAGCAGCGGGCGCAGGCGCTTGCCGCCGTCGAGCACGCCATAGCGCATGGCCCACCCCAGGCCCGCGGGCGTGTCCTGGGGCACCCAGGCCTCGAGGGCGGACTCGACCGCCACCAGCGCCTCACGCGACCAGCGATTGAACTCGGCCACCTTCATGCGCCGGCCCAGGGCTTGAGCTGCCCCTCTTCGAGGACCTTCACCTGCTCTTCGACCGCCTCCAGGCGGGCGCGACAGAAGGCCAGCAATTCGGCGCCGCGCCGGTAGCCGTCGAGGAGTTGGTCCAGTGGCAACTGGCCGCCCTCCATTTGCGCCACCAGCCGGTCCAGTTCGGCCAGCGCCTGTTCATAGGTGGCGGGCTCCTTGGGTGGGTGCGCAGCGGTTCGGGCCATTTCGGGAGATGAAATCAAGAGTGGGATTCTAGACAAAGGCCGCCACGCCCCACCCGGCCCGTGCGCCAGGACGGGTGCGGCGCGGCACGAAGGTCTCGAAGCCCGGACCTGTCGGGAGCGGAAAGACCCCCGCGGCTAGAATTACACCCTTTCCATCCGGCGCGATCCTGGGATTGTGCGGATGATATTTTTTGCCGCCCGCAGGGCCACCGGGCGGCGGGTCGATGTCCTTGCCAAGGAGGATCCTGTCGGATCATGTCGGACCTGAGCACAAGTCTCCAAGCTCTTCAGCGCAGTCGTTTGCAACTCCCGGTATCCAGCTATTTCGACGAGGGCCTGTTCCAGCGCGAACAGTCACGCATCTTTCAGCGCGCACCGCGCTACCTCGGCCACGAGCTGGCCATCCCCGAGGTGGGTGACTACCTGGCGCTGGCCCAGGAGGACGAGGGACGCGCCCTGGTGCGCACGGCGCAGGGCGCGGAGCTGGTCTCCAACGTCTGCCGGCACCGCCAGGCGATCATGCTCAAGGGGCGCGGACGCAGTCCCGGGCACATCGTCTGCCCGCTGCACCGCTGGACCTACGGGCTCGAAGGCAAGCTGCTGGGGGCACCGCATTTCGCCGAAGACCCCTGCCTGAACCTGCGCAACTACCCGCTGCAGAGCTGGCACGGCCTGTTGTTCGACGACAACGGGCGCTCGGTGAGCACCGACCTGGCGCAACTCGGCGACGCCGCCGATCTCGACTTTGCGGGCTTCGTCTTCCACCGCGCCCAGGTGCACGTGTGCGACTACAACTGGAAGACCTTCATCGAGGTCTACCTGGAGGATTACCACGTCGGCCCCTTCCACCCCGGGCTGGGCAGCTTCGTCACCTGCGACGATCTGCGCTGGGAGTTCGGCGCGCACCACTCGGTGCAGACGGTGGGCGTGCACCAGGCGTTGCGCCGCGCAGGCTCCGCCGTCTACGAGCGCTGGCAGGCGGCCTTGCTGAAATACCGCAACGGGCAGGCGCCCACGCGCGGCGCCGTCTGGCTCACCTACTACCCGACGGTGATGGTGGAGTGGTACCCGCACGTGCTCGTCGTCTCGACCCTGTTCCCCCAGGGGCCGCGCAAGACGCTCAACCTGGTGGAGTTCTTCTACCCCGAGGAAATCGTCGCCTTCGAGCCGGACTTCATGGAAGCCCAGCAGGCCGCCTACATGGAGACCTGCATCGAGGACGACGAGATCGGCCTGCGCATGGACGCCGGTCGCGGCGCCCTGATGCAGCGCGGCGACGACGAGTCCGGCCCGTACCAGATCCCGATGGAAGACGGCATGCAGCACTTCCACGAGTGGTACCGACACGAGATGGACTTGCAGGCCCCGGCGCCCTGAACCGGCCCGGGCCGGCCGGCGCAGGGCCTCGCGCCTACGATCTGCACATGTCCCCGCCCTGGCTCATGGTCGGCGCCGCGTTCCTCTTCGCGGTGATGGGCGTGTGCGTCAAGTTCGCCTCGTCCCAATACCCCGCCGGCGAGATCGTGCTCTACCGCTCGCTCGTCGGGCTGGTGGCGATGGCGGGCATGCTGCGCTGGCGCACCATCGACTGGCGTACCCCGGTGCCGTGGATGCACCTTTGGCGCAGCGCCAGCGGCACCGCGGCGCTGTGCCTGTGGTTCTATGCCATCGGGCAGCTGCCCCTGGCCACGGCGATGACGCTGAACTACATGTCGCCCGTGTGGGTGGCGCTCTTTGTGCTGGGCGGCAGCGTGCTGCTCAGGCCCACCGGGCCGGGCCCCACCCAGGGCGTCGACGGCCGGCTGGTGGCGGCGGTGCTCGCCGGTTTCGCCGGTGTGGCGATGGTGCTGCGGCCGACCATGGCACAGGATCAGCTCTGGTACGGCCTGCTCGGGCTGCTCTCGGGCATGCTCTCGGCCACCGCCTACCTGCAGTTGACGGCGCTCGGCCGCGTGGGTGAGCCGGTGGAGCGCGTGGTGTTCTATTTCTCGCTCAGCGGCGTGCTCGCCGGCCTCGGCCTGACCGCCGCCACCGGTGGCGGCGGCGGCCATACGCCGGGCGGCCTGATGCTGCTCGTGGCCATCGGCCTGCTCGCCACCCTCGCCCAGTGGATGCTCACGCGCGCCTACGCCCGCGGCGCCACCCTGGGCATCGCGGCGCTGCAATACCTGGGCATCGTCTTCTCGTTTGTCTTCGGCGCGCTCCTCTTCCACGATGCGGTCACGCCGCTGGCCGTGGCGGGGATGCTGCTCATCATCAGCGCGGGTGTCGCCGCCACCCTGTTGCGCGGCCGCACCCTTCCCGCCTCCCCGACCCCCACAGAAAGCTGAACGAGGCCCGCATGAACGCACCCGTGCTCCTGTCCATCGAAGAACTCAGGCGATTGCAGGCGCTCGCCGAGCCCTGCGTGCTGCTGGACTGCGGCTTCGACCTGTTCGACCCCACGGTGGGCGAGGCCGCCTACCGCGTGGCGCACCTGCCAGGCGCCCTCTATGCCCACCTGGACCGCGATCTCTCCGGGGTCAAGACGGGGCGCAACGGCCGACACCCCCTGCCCGAGCCTGCCGCCTTCGCGGTCACCGCGGGACGGTGGGGCATCGCACCGGGCGTCCAGGTCGTCGTCTACGACGCCCAGGGCGGCCTCTTCGCGGCCCGTGCCTGGTGGCTGCTGCGCTGGCTGGGTCACCAGGACGTGCGCCTGCTCGACGGCGGCACAGCCGCCTGGACCGCCTCCGGCGGCAGCATGACCGAAGTGCCGGGGCAGGCCACGCCGCGCCCGCCCTACCCCTTCACGCAGCCCGCCATGCCGAGCATCGACGCCGACACGCTGCTCTCCCGCCTGGGCCGGGTGAGGCTGTTCGACGCGCGCGCCGCCGAGCGCTTTCGCGGCGAGGCCGAGCCCATCGATCCGGTGGCCGGCCGCATCCCCGGGGCCACGCTGCGCTTCGTCAAGGACAACCAGTTGCCGGATGGCCGCATGAAACCCGCGGCGCAACTGCGCGCGGAGTTCAGCGCGCTGGGTGCGGCCGCCCCCGGGCAGGTCGTGCACCAGTGCGGCTCGGGGGCCGCCAGCTGCTACAACCTGCTGGCGATGATGCACGCGGGTTTCGATGTGCCCACGCTGTACCCGGGTTCATGGAGCGAGTGGTGCAGCGACCCGACGCGACCCATTGCGCGCGGATGAGGATGAACGCGCCCGCGTCAAGCGCCGCGCCCTTGATCCCAGTCAATCGTTGAGGGACGATTCGCGGAACACTGTCTTCGGGCACGGTTCGAATTCGCTCTCACTGTCGAGGAGTTTCCATGTACAAGCGCATCCTGTTTCCCACCGACGGCTCCGAAATCAGCGCCAAGGCGATGCAGACCGCCATCGGCATGGCCAAGCTGGCCGGTGCCGAACTCTTCGTCCTGTCGGTGAAGGAGCCCTTCCCCTACAGCGCCATCTCGGAGATGCAGCCGGTGCCGCCGCAGGAATTCTTCGACGCCCAGGAGCGCATCGCCGCGGCGCGCGTCAAGGAGGCGACGACCGCGGCGACCGCCGCCGGCGTGCCCAGCAAGGGTCACACGGTCGAAGCCCTGCACCCCTGGGAAGCCATGCTCGACCACGCCAAGGCGCAGGGCTGTGACCTCATCGTCATGGCCTCGCACGGCCGCCGCGGCGTGAGCGCCATGCTGCTGGGCAGCGAGACGCAGAAGGTGCTCACGCACAGCACCGTGCCCGTGCTGGTGGTGCGCTGAACCCCGTGCCGGGGCTCATGGGTGCGCTGAACCCCGTGCCGGGGCTCATGGGTGCGCTGAACCCCGTGCCGGGGCTCATGGGTGCGTTGAGACCGCCCTTCAGCCGAGGCCGTTGGCCTTGAACCAGGTCAGGCAGCGGCGCCAGCCGTCCTCGGCGGCGTCCTTGCGGTAGCTGGGCCGGTAGTCCGCATGAAAGGCATGCGGCGCCTCGGGGTAGACGACGATCTCGCTGCTGCGCGCCGCCGCGTTGGCGGCGGCCAGGGCGGCCCGCATCTTCTCCACGCTGTCCTGCGGGATGCCGGTATCCGCCCCGCCGTAGAGGCCCAGCACCGGGCCGCTGAGGGCCGCGGCGACGTCCACCGGGTGCTTCGGGTTGAGGGCAGAGGTCGCGCCCTGCAAGCGCCCATACCAGGCCACGCCGGCCTTCAGCGCCGGGTTGTGCGCGGCGTAGAGCCAGGTGATGCGGCCGCCCCAGCAAAAACCCGTGACGCCGGCACGGCTTGAATCGGCGCCCTGCCCCTTGGCCCAGGCCAGCGCGGCATCGAGGTCCCCCATCACCTGCGCATCGGGCACCTTGGCGATGACCTCCGCCAGGAGCTTGGCGATCTCGCCGTAGGCGCTGGCATCGCCCTGCCGGACGAAGAGCTCGGGGGCCACGGCGAAGTAGCCGGCATGGGCCAGGCGCCGCGCCACGTCGGCGATGTGCTCGTGCACACCGAAGATCTCGCTCACCACCAGCACCACCGGCGCGCCCTTGCGCCCGACGGGTGCGGCACGGTAGGCCGGCATCTTGAAGTCGCCCACCGGGATCATCACCTCGCCGGCCAGCAGGCCCTCGGCGCTGGTCTTGACCACGCTCTGCGCGGCCACCGGCAGGACCGCCGCGGCGAAGCCCGTGCCCACGGTGCCGCGCACGAAGCGGCGTCGCGTCATGTCGCCACCGCTGGGCACGAGAGTGTCGAACTCCTGCTGCAACATGGCCGTCTCCTGGGCGGGGGTGGAAAAGCGGCGCATTGTAGGAATTCCGGCAGGTACGATCGGCGCATGGAATCAAGTGTGAATTCAGGCGGCGCACTGGCGGCGGTGGACATCGGGTCGAACAGCTTCCGGCTGGAGATCGGCGCCCTGCCCCAGGGGCGCTACCGGCGCATCGACTACCTCAAGGAAACCGTGCGCCTGGGTGCCGGGCTGGACGGCAACGGCATGCTCTCGGAAGAGTCTGCGCAGCGCGGCCTGACCTGCCTGCGGCGCTTCTCCGCCCGCCTCGCCGGCTTCGCCCCCGGCCAGGTGCGCGCCGTGGCCACGCAGACCTTGCGCGAGGCGCGCAACCGCAATGCCTTTCTGTTGCGCGCGCAGGAGGCGCTTGGCTTCCCCATCGAGGTCATCTCCGGGCGCGAGGAAGCCCGCCTCATCTACTCCGGCGTGGCCCACCTGCAGCCCGGCGACGAGTCCCGGCTGGTGATCGACATCGGCGGGCGCTCGACCGAGCTCATCCTCGGCCAGGGAGCGACGCCGCGGGTCACCGAGTCCTTCGGCGTGGGCTGCGTCGGCCTGTCGCTGCGCTATTTCGAGGATGGCCGCCTCACCGAGGCCAGCTTGCGTGCCGCGCAGGTGGCGGCCGGGGCGGAGTTCGAAGAGGCACTGCGCACCTTTGCCCCGGCGCATTGGCGCCAGGCGCTCGGCTCCTCGGGCACCGCCGGGGCCGTGGCCCAGGTGCTCAAGGAGGCCGGCGTCACCGACGGCCGCATCACGCCGGCGGCGCTGCGCTGGTGCATGGAGCAATGCCTCGAAGCGGGGCACATCGACCGCATCGAGCTGCCCAGCCTGCGGCCCGACCGCCGCGCCGTGCTGCCCGGCGGGCTGGCCATCCTCTACACCCTGGCCATGCACTTCCAGATCGAAGCCCTGTGGCCCGCCAAGGGGGCGCTGCGCCAGGGCGTGATCATCGACCTGCACGAGCGGCTGCGCGCCCTGCACGGGGCACCACGGGCCGACGTGCGCGAGCACACCGTGGGCGAGGTGCAACGCCGCTTTGCCGTCGACCGCGGGCAGGCCGGCCGCGTGGCCCGCGTCGCCCTGGCGCTGTTCGACGCGGCGACGCCCGACGCCGAGATCGAACCGCGACGCGAACTCGCCTGGGCCTGCGCGTTGCACGAGATCGGGCTGATGGTCTCGCACCACGACCACCACCGCCACAGCGCCTATCTGCTGGCGCATGTCGACGCACCCGGGTTCTCGCAGAGCCAGCAGCGCCGTGTGGGCGAGCTCGTCCTCGGCCAGCGCGGCGGCCTGCGCAAGGTCGAGCCGCAGATGACCAGCGAGACCTTTGCCTGGCAGCTGTTGTGCCTGCGCCTGGCGGTGATCAAGTGCCACGCCCGCGGCGAGGTCGATGCCCGCGCCCTGGACTTGCGCGCGCGCGGGCGCGACGCGTCGGTGCGCTTCGGCCCGCAGTGGGCCGAGGCCAACCCGCGCACGCTGTTCCTGCTGCGCGAGGAAGCCCTCGCCTGGGCGCGCAGCGGGCCGCTGCGGCTGACGCTGCCCTAG
>DYOR01000013.1 GCA_020720385.1 Rubrivivax sp. | reverse complement strand
AGTCCAAGTCCGCTATTTCGCCGCGTTGCGCGAGGCCCTGGGCCCGGCCGAGATGCTGGAGCTGCCCGGCGCAGCCACGGTCGGCGCGCTGCGCGACCTGCTGCTGGCCCGCAGCGCGCGTCATGCCGAGGCGCTGGCCCGCGGCCGCGCCGTGCGCTGCGCCCTCGACCAGGCCATGTGCGACGAGGCACAGCCCTTGCACGACGGCGCCGAGGTGGCCTTCTTTCCCCCGGTCACGGGCGGCTGAGCCGCCGCCCAGGGCCCTGCACATGGCGCGCGTCCGCATCCAGACCCAGGACTTCGACCTCGGTGCCGAAGTCGCCGCCCTGCGCGCCCTGGACGCCGGCGTGGGCGCGGTGGCGAGCTTCGTCGGCACGGTGCGCGAGCGCAGCGACGACGCCGCGGTGAGCCGGATGGAGCTCGAGCATTACCCGGGCATGACCGAGCGCGCCATCGAGGCCATGATCGACGCCGCCCTGCAGCGCTTCGACATCCGCGCCGCACGCGTCGTGCACCGCGTCGGCGTGCTGCAGCCGCTCGAGCAGATCGTGCTCGTGGCGGTGAGTTCGGCGCACCGTGGCCAGGCCTTCCAGGCCTGCGAGTTCCTCATGGACTACCTCAAGACCCAGGCGCCGTTCTGGAAGAAGGAGACCACGCCCGCGGGCGCGCGCTGGGTCGACGCGCGCGTGGCCGACGACGCTGCCCTGGCGCGCTGGGGCATCCACGCGGCCAACGCCGGCTGAACGCGCCGCGCCCGCCCGATGCCCACGCAAACCCTGCGCGCCGCGCTCGGCCGCTTCGCCACCGGGGTCACCGTCGTCACCTGCCGCGATGCCGACGGCGCCTTCGTCGGCTTGACGGTGAGCTCGTTCAACTCGCTCTCGCTCGAGCCGCCGCTGGTGTTGTGGTCGCTGCGCAAGGCCAGCCCCACGCTGGCCGCGTTCGCCGCGGCGCCGCGCTTTGCCGTGAACGTGCTGGCGCAGTCGCAGATCGAAGTCGCCCGGTGCTTCGCCGCCCACGGGGCGCACCGCTTCGGCGCGGGCCTGTGGGCCCTGGGCGGGCATGGCGCGCCGGTACTGCAGGGCTGCGCCGCGGTGTTCGAGTGCGAAGCCGTGTCGCAGCAGGCCGCGGGTGACCACCGGCTCTTCATCGGGCGCGTGCTCGCGCACACCGAGGCGGCGCTGGCGCCGCTGGTCTTCCAGGGTGGGCATTACCGCGCACTGGGCGAGGTGCTGTAGGCCACCGGCCCGCGCCGGGTGGGCGGGCGATTGATCCACGGCAACGCGCGGCGCGGCAGCGGCTTGAAAACCCGCAGCCTACGCCCCATGTCCACCGCAACCGGAGGATTCCACGATGCGCGCCGACAAATTCACCACCGCCTTCCAGCAGGCCCTGGGCGATGCCCAGAGCCTGGCTGTGGCACGTGACAACCCCTACATCGAGCCCGCTCACCTGCTGGCGGCGATGCTGGAACAGGCCGACGGGCCGCGCGCCCTCATCGAGCGCGCCGGCGGCAACGCTGCGGCGCTGGCCACGGCCATGGAAACGGCGATGCGCAACCTGCCCCAGGTGCAGGGCGGTGGCCAGCCGGTGCAGCCCGGGCGCGACCTGCTCAGCCTGCTGCAGGCGGCCGACAAGGAAGCCACCCAGCGTGGCGACCAGTTCATCGCCAGCGAGATGTTCCTGCTCGCCCTGGCCGACGCCAAGACCGACCTCGGCGGCGTGGTGCGCGGCCACGGCCTGAGCCGCAAGTCGCTGATTGCGGCCGTCGACGCCGTGCGCGGCGGGCAGAAGGTGGACTCGGCCGAGGCCGAGGGCCAGCGCGAGGCGCTGAAGAAGTACACGCTGGACCTCACCGAGCGTGCGCGCCAGGGCAAGCTCGACCCGGTGATCGGCCGCGACGACGAGATTCGCCGCGCCATCCAGGTGCTGCAGCGGCGCAGCAAGAACAACCCCGTGCTCATCGGCGAGCCCGGCGTGGGCAAGACCGCCATCGTCGAGGGCCTGGCGCAGCGCATCGTCAACGGCGAAGTGCCCGACACGCTGAAGGAAAAGCGTGTCCTGGTGCTGGACATGGCCGGCCTGCTCGCCGGCGCCAAGTACCGCGGCGAATTCGAGGAGCGGCTCAAGGCCGTGCTCAAGGAAGTGGCCGCCGACGAGGGCCGCATCATCCTCTTCATCGACGAGCTGCACACCATGGTCGGTGCGGGCAAGGCCGAGGGCGCCATCGACGCCGGCAACATGCTCAAGCCCGCCCTGGCGCGTGGCGAGTTGCACTGCATCGGCGCGACGACGCTGAACGAGTACCGCAAGTACGTGGAGAAGGACGCGGCGCTGGAGCGCCGCTTCCAGAAGGTGCTGGTGGACGAGCCCAGCGTCGAAGCCACGGTGGCCATCCTGCGCGGGCTGCAGGAGAAGTACGAGGTGCACCACGGCGTGGAGATCACCGACCCGGCCATCGTCGCCGCGGCGGAGCTCAGTCACCGCTACATCACCGACCGCTTCCTGCCCGACAAGGCCATCGACCTCATCGACGAGGCGGCGGCGAAGATCAAGATCGAGAAGGACAGCAAGCCCGAGGCCATGGACAGGCTGGACCGCCGACTGATCCAGTTGAAGATCGAGCGCGAGGCGGTGCGCAAGGAGAAGGACGAGTCCTCGGTGAAGCGCTTCGGCCTCATCGAGGAGGAGATACTGAAGCTGCAGCGTGAGCTCAATGACCTGGACGAGATCTGGAAGAGCGAGAAGGCCGCGGCGCAGGGCAGCGAGGATCTGCTGGCCGAGCGCGACAAGGTGCGCTCGCAGATCGACGAACTGACGCGCAAGGGCAATTTCGACAAGGTCGCCGAACTCCAATACGGGCGCCTGCCGGAGATCGAGAAGCGGCTGAAGGCCGCGCAGGCCAAGGAAGTCGGCAAGAAGGACGCCGGCCGCCCGCAGCTCTTGCGCACCATGGTCGGCGCCGAGGAGATCGCCGAAGTGGTCTCGCGCGCCACGGGCATCCCGGTGAGCAAGCTCATGCAGGGCGAGCGCGACAAGCTGCTGCAGATGGAAACCAAGCTGCACGAGCGCGTGGTGGGCCAGGACGAGGCCATCGTCGCCGTGGCCGACGCCATCCGCCGCAGCCGGGCTGGCCTGTCCGACCCCAACCGGCCGCTGGGCAGCTTCCTCTTCCTCGGCCCCACCGGCGTGGGCAAGACCGAGTTGTGCAAGGCCCTGGCCGGTTTCCTCTTCGACAGCGACGATCACATGATCCGCGTCGACATGAGCGAGTACATGGAGAAGCACTCGGTGAGCCGCCTCATTGGCGCGCCTCCGGGCTACGTGGGCTACGACGAGGGCGGCGCGCTCACCGAAGCCGTGCGCCGCAAGCCCTACAGCGTGCTGCTGCTCGACGAGGTGGAGAAGGCCCACCCGGATGTCTTCAACGTGCTCCTGCAGGTGCTCGACGACGGCCGCCTTACCGACGGCCAGGGCCGCACCGTGGACTTCAAGAACACCGTCATCGTGATGACCAGCAACCTGGGCTCGCACCTCATCATGCAGATGGTGGGGCAGCCCACCGAAGACATCCGCGAGGCCGTTTGGGGCGAGGTGAAACAGCACTTCCGGCCCGAGTTCCTCAACCGCATCGACGAAACCGTGGTCTTCCATGCGCTCGACGCCAAGCACATCGAGGACATCGCCCGCATCCAGCTCGAGCTGCTCGAGCAGCGGCTGGAGAAGTTGGAGATGAAGCTCGACGTGTCGCCCGCGGCGTTGGCGGAGCTCGCCAAGGTGGGTTTCGACCCGGCCTTCGGTGCGCGGCCGCTCAAGCGCGCCATCCAGCAACGCATCGAGAACCCGGTGAGCAAGCTCATCTTGCAGGGCCGGTTCGGGCCCAAGGCGGTGATCCCGGTGGACGTGGAGAACGGTGTGTTTTCGTTCTCCCGCGTGGTGCACTGACCCGCGCGCGGCGGGCCGCCCCGGCGCTTACTTGGGCGGCTCGACGCGTTCGAGTTGCAGGCGCGCGAGCATCAGGTTGCCGATGGTCGCCGAGACCACCAGGTGCACCGCCACTCCCGGGTGGCCCGGCACCTCGCGCAGCAGCAGGTGGTGGCTGGCCGTGCTGATGCCGGCCTCGGCCCGGCCCGCGCCCAGGCCGAGCGCGCGCGCCGCGGTGTTCACCTGCGCCAGCAGGGCCACGCCCTGCTGCGCCAGGCGGTCCCCGCGCGGGGTGCCGCCGGCATGGGCCAGGGGCTCGGCGCTGTGCATGTCGAAGACGCAGCAGCTCACCGCGCCCTTGATCTGCGCGCACTGGTCGGCGTAGGCCTGCCAGCTCGTGCTGCCGGGCACCGGCATGGGCAGGGCCACGGGTGCGGGGGGCGGCGCGGCGGGGCGTGCGGCAGGCGTCGGCAGGGGCGCCAGCTCCATGGGCTGGGTGGCGGCCTCGGGACGCGGCACGCCCGGCCGCGGCACGGCCAGGGTGAGTTCGGTGGGCAGCGCGCGCTCGCCGCCCGGCATGCCGTGCAGGCGGTTCCACGAGCCGCTGATGAAGGCCCAGGCCTGCTTGGGCCGGCTGGCGCGTGGCGTGACGTGCACCGCCACGGGGCTCTGGCCGGCGAGTTCGGCGCCCTGCGCCGCGAGCGTGCTTCCCGTGCCCAGGGGCACCATGAGCAGGTCGCGATTCGGCCAGGGCCCGCGCTGCAGCGCCTCGTGCAGGGGCGCGAGCTGGGCCGCCAGCGTATGCGAGGGCAGGTCGCCGACGAGCAACACGCCCAGGCGGCTGAAGGCAAGCAGCACGCGCGCCACCTGGGTGCGCACCGCGGCGTCGGCATTCACGTCGGTCGAGTACACGCGCACCGGCGTGCCGTCGGCCAGCGGCATCTCGACGAACTGCAGCACCGCCAGCGCCGCGCCGTGGCCCTGGCGGCGCACCGACAGGCGCTGCACACGTGCGCCGGCGGCACCCGCCAGGCTGCCCAGGAGCCGCAGCGAGGCACTCGGGCCGACGTCGTGCAGGGCCACGAACTCCGGCGTGTGCTGGGTGAATTCCTGCTGCAGCGAGGTGGCCACATCGGCCGAGATGAACAGTTCGACCTGGTCCTCGGAGATGCGCCGGCCCACGTCGTGGCGGCCCTGGCCCAGGTAGGCCTCGCGGTCGCTCACGATCTGCGTGCGCGGGGCGAGCAGTTCGGTCGGTGAGAAACCGCCGTTCGGGCCCGGCCGGGGCAGGTTGTCGCGCGGTGAGCTCATCGGCGCATCATAGGACCTCACCCGCCCGTCGGTCCGTAGAATCCGAGCGGGCGAAGTCGATCGCGTTGCACGGGTTACGAACATGAATGCCTCTTCCTCCACGGCGGCCACGGCGCCCGTGGTCATCATCGGCGCCGGGCTGGGTGGCCTGGCCGTCGCGCTGCACCTGGCCGAGCGGCTGCCGGTGGTCATCCTCGCCAAGCGCGAGCTCACCGAGGGCGCCACGGCCTGGGCCCAGGGCGGCATCGTCGGCGTGCTCGGCAGCGACGACAGCATCGAGTCGCACGTGCGCGACACGCAGGAGGCCGGCGCGGGCATCGTCGACGAGCACGCCGCGCGCTTCATCGCCGAGAACAGCGCCCGCGGCATCCAGTGGCTGGTGGACTCGGGCGTGCCCTTCTCGCCCGACCCCGGTGGGCCGCTGGGCCTGCACCTCACGCGCGAGGGCGGGCATGCCGTGCGACGCATCGCCCACGCCGCCGACGCCACCGGCAAGGCGATCCACGACGCCCTGCTCGCGCGCGCCAAGGCACACCCCAACATCACGCTGCGCGAGCGCTGGATGGCGGTGGACCTGATCACCTCGCGCCACCTCAGGCGCAAGGAGGCACCGCGCTGCTACGGCGTGTACGTGCTCGACATGGACCACGACCGCGTCGAGACCCTGCCGGCCGCGGCCGTGGTGCTGGCCACCGGCGGCGTGGGCAAGGTCTACCGCTACACCAGCAACCCCGACACCGCCACCGGCGACGGCATCGCCATGGCCTGGCGCGCGGGCTGCCGCGTGGGCAACATGGAGTTCATCCAGTTCCACCCCACCTGCCTGTACCACGCGCAGGAGCGCAGCTTCCTCATCACCGAAGCGCTGCGCGGCGAAGGCGCCAAGCTCACCCTGCCCGACGGCACGCGCTTCATGCCCGCGCACGACGCCCGCGGCGAACTCGCGCCACGCGACATCGTCGCCCGGGCCATCGACTTCGAGATGAAGAAGCACGGCCTGGACCATGTCTGGCTCGATGCGCGCCACCTCGGCGAGCCCTTCCTCAAGGAGCATTTCCCGACCATCCATGCGCGCTGCCTGCAGCTCGGCATCGACATCGCCAGGCAGCCCATCCCCGTGGTGCCGGCGGCGCACTACACCTGCGGCGGCGTGGTCACCGACCTCGAGGGTCGCACCGACATGCCCGGCCTGTTCGCGGTGGGCGAGACCACCTACACCGGCCTGCACGGTGCCAACCGCCTGGCAAGCAACTCGCTGCTCGAATGCGTGGTCGTCGGCCGCACCTGCGCCGAGCGCATCGTCCTCGACGCCACGCTTGAGCCACCGGCGCTGCCGCCCTGGGACGAAAGCCAGGTCGAGGACGCCGACGAGCAGGTGGTGATCTCGCACAACTGGGACGAGCTGCGGCTGGTGATGTGGAACTACGTCGGCATCGTGCGCACCACCAAGCGCCTGGAGCGCGCGCTGCACCGCATCAAGCTGCTGCGCGACGAGATCGACGACTACTACCGCAACTTCCGCGTCAACCGCGACCTGCTCGAGTTGCGCAACCTGGTGGTGTGCGCCGAGCTCATCGTGCGCTCGGCCCTGCGCCGGCACGAAAGCCGCGGCCTGCACTTCAGCCGCGACTTCCCCAACACCTTGCCGGTGAGCTTCCCCACCGTGCTCACGCGGCCGGCGAAGAGCGGCTCGCGCTGAAGCCGCGCGCCGCGCCGGCGCTCAGCCGAGGGTGCCGAAGCCCGTCTGCGGTGCCGCCTCGATGCGTGCGCGGCCGTGGTTCTTGGCCGTGTACAGCCCGCGGTCGGCACGCGTGAGCAACTGCTCCAGCGTGTGGCCGTGGCGCGGGAACAGGGCGATGCCGGCGGAGAACGAGCCCCCCGGCAGCCGCCGCCGGCCGCTCTCGATGGGCTGCGACTGGAAGGCCTCGAGCACGCGCGCCAGCACCGCCTGGGCGCCGTCCACGTCGATGTCGGGCATCACCGCCACGAACTCCTCGCCGCCATGGCGGCAGATGACGTCGCTGCGGCGCAGGATCTGCGTGAGCAGCGTGGCGAAGCGCTGCAACACCAGGTCGCCGGCCTGGTGGCCGTAGGTGTCGTTGAGCAGCTTGAAGTGGTCCAGGTCCATCAGCGCCACGCACAGCGGGCTGGCCTGGCGCCGCGCCAGCTCGAGCAGCCCCGGCGCCATCTCGAACAGGTAGCGGCGGTTGTGCAGGCCGGTGAGCGGGTCGCGCAGCGCCTGCTCGCGCAACTGCGCGTGCAGCAACTCGGTCTGGCGCATCTGCTCCTGCAGCGCGCCGTTCAATTCGGCCAGGCGGCGCCGGTCGTCCTCGGCCGAACGGTGCGAGTCCAGCGCGCGGTCGCGTTCACGCTGCGTCTGGGCCAGTTCGTGGGTGACCTCCAGGGCGACGTAGCGGGCGCGGGCGCTGCGCCCCACCAGCTCCGCGTAGAGGGCGTGCGCCTGGCGCATGCAGGCCAGTGCGGCCGCGGCGTCGCCCACCGCCTCGCAGGCGTCGGCCAGGGCGAGGTGCAATTGCATGGTCTCGAAAGGCTGGTCCTGGAGCTGCTCGAGGCGCCGCTGCTGCAGCGTCTGCTCGGCCACCTCGCGTGCGGCCGCGGCATCGCCGCGCGCCAGCAGGCAGCGCGCCTCGAGCCAGGCCCACATGGTCTGGCCGTCGCCGTCGGAGACCGCGGCCACCGCACCTGCCTCGAGGTGCCCGAGCGCGGCGTCGATCTCGCCCACGCCCAGGTGCCCCAGCGCCAGCGACAGCGCATGGCGATGCAGCATGGGCGGCACGAGGTCGTTGTCGTGCGTGACCAGGAAATCGACCATCGAGCGCGCCTGGCGCATGTCGCCCTCGGCGTGGTAGATGTTGATCAGGTTGGTCGCCGCGGTGACCACGGCCTGGGCCACCTCGGCCTCGCGCGCGGCGCTGAGTGCCTCCTCGCTCAGCCGGCGCGCGTCATCCAGGTTGTACAAGGCCAGATGGAAGCCGCCCAGGTTGCACAGGGCGATGATGCGCGGCCCGGCCCAGCCGGTGCGCGCGGCGGCGTCGCTGGCGGCGTAGAAATGGCGCAGCGCGTCGTCGTTGCGACCCTGCAGCTTGGCGGTGATGGCGCGCGTGTTGTGGCACACGAACTCGTACATCGGGCCCAGGCCCGCCGTGCCCCGGGCGTCGCTGTGCGCCTGCACGCGGGCCGAGCCGGCGTAGTCGCCGGCGCGGCGCAACTCGATCGAGTGGACCTCGTCGCACCAGGCCAGGCCCAGGGCATCGTTGGCCGCGTTGAATCCCTGGCGCGCACGCCGCAGCGCGTCGCTGGCGATGGCCGCATCGCCCACGCGCACCTCGGCCAGCGCCACCTGCAGCCAGCCCATGGCGGCCAGCGGCCCACCGGTGGCGGCCAGGCGCAACCCGATGTCGCGCGCCGCCAGCGGGCGCAGGTAGCTCAGCTCCCAGGCCTGGTCGAGCAGCGCGGAGGGCTCAGCCACGGGCCCTCATCGCCGTGCGTGCCTGCACGAAACCGAAGGCGTGTTCCACCGCGTCGAGCACCTGCTGCTCGCTCTCGCGGCGTTCGCGCTCGCTCAGGTAGAAGGCGAAATCGACCGCGTGGCGGATGTAACGCGGGGTGAGGCGGTTCAGCGCCACGCAGGCCACGTCGGCGAGCAGTTCGGGCTTGTCGGCCAGGCCCGGAAAGCGCGCGGCCTGCGCCGTCACGGCCTCGTAGACGGCGCGTTCGTTGTGATTGCGAACCGAGGCGAAATCGGCGCTCATGACGGGTCTCCACCCCACTGCGGGCCAGGTCCGGATATCGGCGCTGCCGGGCCGGGGCTGAAGGGGCGATGTTCGCAGATCGGCGCCGCCGCGGCGCATGCAGATTGCACGGGCGGGCCGGCGCCGGGCTGCGCCGCGCTCATCAGGAAACGCACGGCCGCTCCGAAGTTTCCTCATCCCCGTCGGGGGGCCTGACGCGCAGCGGCAGGTCTGGGGGCTCTCTCAAGCCGCGCCGATGCGCGGCACGAACCCGCCTTGCGGCGCGGCCATGCTGCCCGGGTGGTGGGCGACGAAGTCGAGCATGCGCTCTATGCAGCCCAGCGCCTTGGCGCGCACGGGTTCGTCCAGGGTGATCTCGCCCGTGCCGTGCTCCAGGCAATCCACCACCCCCTGCACGGCATTCATCGCCATCCACGGGCAGTGCGCGCAGCTCTTGCACGTGGCGCTGGCGCCGGCGGTGGGCGCCTCGATCAGCGTACGGCCCGGGGCGAGCTGGCGCATGCGGTGCATGAGGCCCTTGTCGGTGGCGACGATGTAGGTCTGCGCCTGGCCCTGCACCACGGCGGCGAGCAGCTGCGAAGTGCTGCCCACCACGTCGGCCTGCTCGACCACGCTGCGCGGCGATTCGGGGTGCACCAGCACCTGCGCGCCGGGGTGCTGGCGGCGCAGCAGCTCGAGCTCCAGGCCCTTGAATTCGTCGTGCACGATGCACGCCCCGTCCCACATGAGCATGTCGGCGCCGGTCTGCTCCTGGATGTAGCGGCCGAGGTGGCGGTCGGGGGCCCACAGCACCTTGCGGCCTTGCGCCTCGAGGTGCGCCACGATGGCCAGCGCGCACGAGCTCGTCACCATCCAGTCGGCGCGCGCCTTCACCGCGGCGCTGGTGTTGGCGTAGACGACCACCTGGCGCTCGGGGTGGGCGTCGCAGAAGGCGGCGAAAGGCCCCGGCGGGCAGCCCAGGTCGAGCGAGCAGGTGGCTTCCAGGTCGGGCATGAGCACGCGCTTGTGCGGACTCAGTATTTTCGCCGTCTCGCCCATGAAGCGCACCCCGGCCACGACCAGGGTCTGCGCGGCGTGGTCGCGGCCGAAGCGCGCCATCTCCAGCGAATCGGCGACGCAGCCGCCCGTGGCCAGGGCCAGGTCCTGCAGGTCGGCGTCGACGTAGAAGTGCGCCACGAGCATGGCGTCGCGCGCCTTCAGCAGCTCGGCGGCGCGCTGCATGGCGCGCTGGCGCTCGGCCGGTGACAGGGCGGTGGGCACCCGGGCCCAGGCCTGGGCGGTGCCGGTGGCGCCGCTGGCGTCGGGGCGGGAGTAATCGAAGGCGATCTGGGTCATGGGGCTGCCGGGGTTGGTGCTGCTATCGTAACTTCGCCGTTGCCCCACCTGCACCCTGCGCGCCATGAACCCCGCTTCCTCCACGGTCGCCGTTGCCCCCACGGCACGAGCGGACTTTGCCGTCATCGGCCTCATCGGCCTGGCGCACGGCACTTCGCACTTCTTCCACCTGCTGCTGCCGCCGCTGTTCCCGGCGTTCATCCGCGAATTCGGACTGAGCTACTCCGAGCTCGGCCTGCTGGTGACGGTGTTCTTCGTCATTTCCGGCACCGGCCAGGCGCTGTCCGGTTTCCTCGTCGACCGCGTCGGCGCGCGGCCGGTGCTCCTGGCCGCGCTGACGTGCTTTGCCGCCGCGGCCCTGGCGGCGGCCGGCGCGCGCGGCTACGGCGGGCTGATGGCGGCGGCGGCGCTGGCCGGGCTCGGGAATGCGCCGTTCCACCCCTCGGACTTCACCGTGCTCAACAAGCGCGTCTCCGCGCCCCGGCTGGGCCATGCCTTCTCGGTGCACGGCATTTCGGGCAACCTGGGCTGGGCGGCTGCGCCGGTGTACTTCGTCGGCATGAGCGAGCTCAGCGGCAGCTGGCGCACGGCGTGCGTGGGTGCAGCGCTGCTGGCACTGGGCGTGCTGATGTTGCTGGCGCTGAACGGCCGGGCCATCGACGACCGCCGCGGCGAGTGGGCGCACGAGCGCGGCGAAGCCGGCGGCGCCGTGCACGACGAGCATCCCATGGCCTTCCTGCGCCTGCCCTCCGTGTGGCTGTGCTTCTCGTTCTTCTTCTGGACCACGGCGGCCCTGTCGGCGATCCAGTCCTTCGCCGGCCCGGCGCTGGCGCGCATGTACACGCTGCCGCTGTCGGCCACCGCCTTCGTCGTCACCGGCTACATGCTGTGTGGGGCGGCGGGCATGTTCGTGGGCGGGTTCGTCACCACTCGCGTGGCGCAGCTCGAACGCACCATCGGCCTGGCCATGGCGGCCTCGGCCGCGCTGCTGCTGCTCGTGGCCAGCGGCGTGCTGCCGCCGCTGCTCGCAGGTGCCGCGGTGGCCGTGGCCGGCTTCGGCGCCGGGCTGGCCGGGCCCTCGCGCGACATGCTCATCAAGCGCGCCGCGCCACCCGGCGCCACCGGCCGCGTCTACGGCACGGTGTACTCGGGGCTCGACGTGGGCTTCGCCACCGCGGCGCCGGTGTTCGGCTGGCTCATGGACCACGGATGGGAGAACGCCGTGTTCGCCGCTTCGGCCGCAGCGCTGGCGATGGGCGTGGTCTCGGCGGTGCTCGTGGCCTGGCGCGTTCGCGCCGCGATCGGTCCGGTCATTGCCTGACGCGGCCTGCCCCCGACGCGCCGCCGCCGCCGTACGGCGCCAGGCCGTGTCGCCTAGGGGGCACCGCGCCTTTACAAGGCCCAGGGCCGCGCCTAGGATCGGCCGCCGTGCCAGACCAGCCCCTCCGCCCGCCGCGTCCTCGCCGTGCTCCGCTCGCCGCGCTGGCGGCGATCGGAGCGGTCGGCGTTGCGCTGCCCGCGCAGGCGCATGTCGACACGCAACGTACGCAGCTGCAGGCGCGTGTGGCTGCGGTGCGCGCTGCGTTGAGCCGGCCGCCTGCCGTTATCGGCGAGGGCGAGCCGCAGCAGCCTCGCCTCGTGTCCCAGGCCGCCAACTGGACCAACTGGCCGAAGTGGAGCAAGTGGAGCAACTGGGCCAACAAGTGATGCGTGTGGTGCCCCGCCGTGCCGGCGCGGCACGGGTGCGGGTCACCGACTTTTCGCCCCGGCCGACGACGCGGCTGCTGGTGCTGCAGCCCACGCCCTTTTGCAACATCGACTGCAGCTACTGCTACCTGCCGCAGCGGCAGGACCGCTCGCGCATGAGCGTCGCCACGGTGCGCCAGGCCGCGCTGCGGCTGCGCGAGGACGGCCTGCTGGGCGAGGAACTGACGGTGGTGTGGCATGCGGGCGAGCCGCTGGTGCTGCCGCCGGCCTATTACGAGGAGGCCTTCGCCGCGGTGGCCGACGCGCTGGGTGGCGTGGTGCGCGTGTGCCACGCGATGCAGACCAACGCCACGCTCATCGACGAGGCCTGGTGTGCCTTCTTCCTGCGCCACGGCGTGGCCCTGGGCATCAGCGTCGACGGGCCGGCGGCGCTGCACGACCGCTGCCGGCGCACGCGCACCGGCCAGGGCACGCATGCCCGCGTCCGGCATGCCATCGCGCTGCTGCGCCGGCATGGCGTGCCCTTCCACGCCATTGCCGTGGTCGGCGCGGCCACGCTGGCGCACGCGGATGCCTTCTACGACTGGTTCGAGGCCCAGGGCATCACCGAGCTGGGATGCAACTTCGACGAGGCCGAGGGCGCCCATGCGAGTTCCAGCCTGGCCGGGCACGAGGCGGCGCACGAACGCTTCGTGCAGCGCCTGCTCGAGCGCTCGCTGCACGGCCGCGTGGTGGTGCGCGAGTTCGCGGCGGCCTGGCAGGCGCTGCGCGAGGGGCTGCCGCGCTGGGAATGGCACGAGAACGGGCGCGGGCCGGCGCATGCCTGGCCCGAGAACTCGCAGGCCATGCCGCTGGCCCTGGTCAGCGTGGGTCACGACGGCGACTTCGGCACCTTCTCCCCCGAGCTGCTGGGCCAGCCCTGGCCGGCGTACGCCAACTTCGTGCTCGGCAACGTGCATCGCGGCGGCTATGTCGCGGCGCTCGAAACCCCGGCCTTCTCGAAGCTGTGGCGGGGCGTGAGCGCGGGCGTGGCCGCCTGCGCGCGCGACTGCGCGCACTTCGAGTTCTGCGGCGGCGGCGCCCCGGCGAACAAGCTCTACGAATGCGGCGACCTGGCGGCCACCGAGACGCTGCATTGCCGCAGCATGGTCAAGCGCCCGTTCGACGCCGTGCTGCGCCAGGCCGAGCTCGAGCAGGGCCTGGCGGCGTGAGGCCCCTGCCATGAAGCCATTGCAGGGCTGCGAGTTCACCGCCTTCATCAGCTACGCCCATGCCGACGATGCGGCCTGGTTCAGCTGGGTGACGCAGTTCCGCAACGAGCTCGAACGCAGCCTGCCCGCGCTGCTGCGCGGCGTGAAGCTGCCGCGTTTCCACCTCTCGGGCGAGAACGGCCCGGTGGCGGGGGCGCTGTCCGACGAGCTGAAGAGGCGCGTCGACGCCTCGTTCGCCATGATCATCGTGGTGCACGACAACTACGCGCAGAGCGACTGGTGCCTCAAGGAGCTCGAGTACTTCAGGAGCCTTGCCAGCGACGATGCCTTCCGCGAGCGCCTGTACATCGTGGCCATGTCCGAGGCGGCGATGCTGCAGGTCAGCGCCAGTGCGGCGTGGAAGCGCCTGCTGCCCAGCCAGGACCAGCTGTGGATGCCTTTCTTCGACCCCGCGGACAAGGCGCGGCCGCTGGACATCTACATGGCGCCGGGCCTGGTGGCGCCGGCCTTCCGCGTGCCCTTCGAGCGCCTGCGCAGCGACATGGCGGCCAAGCTCAAGCGGGCGGCGGCCACGCCCGCTGCGGCGCCCCGGCCGACGCCGGTGGACGTGGAGGTGGTGAGTGCCGAGCTGGCATCACCCACCGTGCCCGGGGTCTTGCTGGGCTTCGTGCCGCCGGCTGCGGCGTTGGCGGCCAGCGCCGCGCTGGCTGCTCTGGGCCAGCGCGGCGTGGGTGCGCGCCAGCTCTCGCCCGACGCCGTGTTCAGCGACTTTGCCGATTTCGCCGCCGCCGACGACCTCGTGCTGGCCTTCGACGACGCGCTGCCGATGATGGCCACGCTCGGCGCCGGCGGGCACCTGCAGGTGCAGCGCGACGCCTGGCTGAAGCAGGGCAAGCCGCCCGAGCGGCTGCACTGGCTGGACCTGCGCGTGGCGCCGCCGCCGCCGGCCGCGTGGCAGGGTGGGGCGGCCTTCGTCGCCACGCTTGGCGTGGCGCCCCTGGGCCTGGCAGCACTGGCCGACAAGCTGGCGCCTGCGCCCCGCGCGGCTGCGTCCACCGTCACCACCCAGGGCGTGCGCATCTACATCGAGAGCAACCGCCACGAGCTCAACCTGTGGCAGCCGCTGGGCGAGCAGATCCGCCGCAAGTGGGACCATGTCTGCATGCAGCTCGCGCCCGGCCGCGTGCCGCCGCTGACGCTGCGCGCGCGCGGCCTGCCGGTGGAGCAGATCGACAGCTACCCGAGCCTGGACGACGCCGATGGCGTGGTGCTGCTGTGGGGCCGCAAGACCTCCGAGGCGCTGGTGGCGCAGATCAACAAGGTCGAGAACAAGATGGCCCCCGGGCGCGACGCCGCCCCGGGCATCGTCGCCTACCTCATGCCGCCGCAGCAGGCCACCGAACCCGTGCCCGCCTGGGGCTGGCAGGTGCTGCGCTTCGACGCCGCCGACGAGGAGCGCATCGCCGTCATCGACGAAGAGAGCGACGAGCTCGAGCGCTTCCTGAGGAACGTCTTCCAGCGCCGCCAGCAGCGCGACGCAGGGCGGGACGGATGAACGCCCCGGCCCTGCCCGACGACGCCCGCGCCCGGCTGCCGCGCGAGCCCTACCCGGGCCTGCGCCCCTTCCTCGACTTCGAGGCCGCGCTGCTCTTCGGCCGCGAACGCCAGGTGCGCGAGGTCATCGAGCGCCTGCGCCAGACGCAGTTCGTCGCCGTGCTCGGCGGTTCGGGCTCGGGCAAGAGCAGCCTCATCCACGCCGGCGTGGTGCCCGAGTTGCGCAGCTTCGGCATCCCCGGGGCGGGGGACCTGTGGCTGCCGATGACGTGCACGCCGGGCACCAATGTCAGCGCCGAGGACAGCGCGGCGCGCCGCTCCTCGCCGATCACGCGGCTGGCGCGGCGCTTCGCCGGGCTGCTGCGTTCGCGCGGAACCGAGCAGGCCGACGCGGCGCGCCTGGCCGACATCGCCGAGGTCTTCCGCCAGGAGGCGGGCTTCGCACGCCTGCTCGACACCTATGGTGCCGAGCTCGCCGTGCCGCGCGGGCCCGACCCGGCCGAGGCGCGCGTGCTCTTCGTGCTCGACCAGTTCGAGGAGCTCTTCCACCCCACCAACAAGGGCGTGGCCGACGCTGCGCTGCTGGTGGAGCGCGTGCTCGACCACTTCTTCGCCCCGCACCCGCGCTGCCATGTGGTGCTCACCATGCGCAGCGAGCATCTCAACGACTGCGCCGCCTATCTCGAACTGCCCGACGCGATCAACAAGTCGTCCTACCTCATCCGCCGTCTCGACGACGGCGAGCTGTGCGACGCCATCGTCGGCCCGGCGCAGCGCTTCCTGCGCCTGGTCGCGCGCAGCCAGGCCGATGGGGGTGCCGGGCTGCCCGGCGAGGTGGCCTTCGAGCAGGCGGTGCTGGATCGGCTGCTGCGCGACGTGAAGGCCATCACCCACGACCCGGACCACCTGCCGCTGCTGCAGCACCTGCTGGCGCGGCTGTGGGAGGCGGCGCTGGCGCGCGAGGAGATGGACGTGCCGGTGCCGGCGCGCATCACCGAGATCGACCTGGTGCGCGCGGTCGGCGGCGGTGCGCTCGCGCCGGGCGACGAGCAACCCCTGGACGAGCGCACGAACACGCTGCGCGAGTGCGTCGAGAACTGGCCCGAAGCGGTCTATCGCGGCCATGCGGCGCCCGAGCGCGCGCAGCTCGACGCCCTGTTTCGCCAGCTCGCCTTCAAGGACCCGAATACCGGCTTGTATTCGCAGCAGCGCATCGAGGTCGAGTCCGGTGCACGCCTGCTCGGCGCGGGCATGACGAGCACGGCGCTGCGCGCGCTCGTGGCCGAGGGCTTCCTCGGTTCGGTGGACTATCTCTTCTGGGACAAGGAAGACCCCGCGCGCGTGACCTTGAAGGTCTCGCACGAGTCCTTCATCCGTGGCTGGTCGCGTTTCCGCCAGCTCATCGACCTCGAGTCCGAGCGCTTCGACGAGTTCGTCGGTGTGCTGCGCAAGTGCGCCGCCTGGGACGCCAGCCGGCGGCGCGAGGACTTCCTGCTCGAGACGGGCGAAATCCGCCGCCTGCGCGAGAGCGAATTCGAGGGCCGCCTGGCGCGGCCCGAGCAGCGCGCGGCCTGGTTCCGCTACCTGCTGCTCGACCGCGACGGCGTGCGCCTGGCGGGGATGGCGCCGCAGCTCGACACCTTTCTCGCCACCTCCAACCAGCGCCAGCGCGAGCGCGAGCGCCGCGAAGGCCGCTGGCGCCGCAACTGGCTGGCGCTGGGCGCGCTCACGCTGCTGCTCCTGCCCTCGGCGCTGTTCTCCATCCTCATCCAGGCGCCGGTGACGCAGCGCGCCGAGTTGCTTTTCGACGCCGGCAATCGCGCCAACCGCGCACCGCTCACGCCCGACTACCCCGGCGTCGGCGCCGCCGGCGCGCCGCTGGCGTCGCTGCTGCGCGCCGCCGAGCTCATCGACGACGCGCGCACCGGGCAGGGTTCGCTCATGGCGCGCGTCTCGGAGTGGCTGCTCGAGCACCTCGCCTGGATTCCGCCCGTGCGCCGCCAGGATGCCTTTCTCAGCGGCGTGGCGGCGCAGGCCGAACCGCCGGTGAACGGCAAGCTGCGCCAGCTCCTGTCCACCGCGCTGTGGCAGGGCGCGCCGCGCGCTGCCGCCGACCGCGCGCTGGCCCGGCCGGGCGAGTTCGAGGTCCTCTGTGCGCCGGCACCATCCGAGGTGGGGCAGGCCGAGGCTGCGGCGGGGCAGCTCTTCGTCTCCAGCGGCGGGCCGGCGCAACGCACGCGGCGGCGCGGCATCTTCGTGCCACGTCTGCCGCCGGGCAGCAGCGCGGCCATCGTGCTGCGCGGGGCGACCTACGACACGGCCAGCGCGCGTTGCGAATTCGGCCAGGTGGTGGTGTCCATTCCGCGCTACCTCGATCCCTCCGTGATCCTCGACTCCGGGCTGCGCTACTTCGCCTACAGCGCGCAGGGCCCCAGCGTCGAGATCCCCTCGGTCACGGTGCAGGAGATCGACTGGGAGCGCGTGGAAGACACCAGCCGCATCGTGCAGAGCCAGACCCGCGCCGTGGTCACCGACGCCGCTGCCGTCGAGACCGTGCGCCAGGCCGCGGGGGCCGCGCGCGTGGCGGTGGTGGAGAGCTGGCCGCTGCCGGGCGGCCGCGCCCTGGGCATGGGTGCCCAGGCCTGGCGGCTGGTGTCGCATTCGGCGCAGCGCCTGCCGGTGGCGGCGGACGATGCGCGCTTCGCCGCGCTGCGCCGCTCGCCGCCGGATTCGGTGTGCGCGCGCATGAGCACCGGCTGGGCGGTGCAGCCGGGCTTCCGCAGCGAGATGTTCGAAGATGGCGCGCGCTGCTTTGCCATCGCGCGTGGTCGCCCCGCCGCCGAGCTGCCCCCGGGGCAGGTGGCAGGGACGCGTGAACAGGTGCTGGTGGCGGTGTACGAGCGCCCCACGCACGACGAACTGGCGCGGCTGGCGGAGAACCCGCCGGCGCCCATCGCCAGCCTGGCCGAGTTTGCGCGGGTCCCACCTGGCGACACCACCTGGCTTGCCGGCACGAGCGGCGCCTACGCCGGCTGGCTGGCCCTGCGCGGCGATTCCTCCAGCGGCGTGCCGCGCCTCCTGGGCGCGCCCTGGAGCACCTGCGCGCTGTGGCGCCTGGGCCGCGAACTGCAGGCGCAGGGCGTGCGTGGCGCGACCGTCGCGAGCACCACGAGCACCACGGTGGTGGCCGGCGCGCCAGAGCAGGCACAGGGCGTTTGCGTCGACCGCTGAAGCCCGAGCGGCCGCGCCCGGGGCACGCAAGGCGGGCGCCGCAGCGGCGCCATCCACGCGCGCCCCGAACGGGGCCGATTGGCGCTCGGGTGGGGCTACAGTGCGGCTCATGTCCTCCCTCACTGCCCCTTCCTCGCCGGCCCGCCTGGCCGGCCACGCCCTCGTCGAAGCGCTCGTCGCCCAGGGCGTGAAGACCTGTTTTGGCGTGCCCGGCGAGAGCTACCTGGCGGTGCTCGACGGCTTCCACGAGCACCGCGAGCAGATCCGCTTCATCGCCTGCCGCCAGGAAGGCGGCGCGGCCTTCATGGCCGAAGCGCAGGGCAAGCTGGGGCCCACACCGGGCGTGTGCTTCGTCACGCGCGGCCCCGGGGCGACGAATGCCGCCATCGGCGTGCACACGGCGTTCCAGGACTCCACGCCCATGCTGCTCTTCGTCGGCCAGGTGGCCGGCGAGCAGCGTGACCGCGAGGCCTTCCAGGAGATCGACTACCGCCAGATGTTCGGCCCCGGCACCTTGGGCCTGGCCAAGTGGGCGGCCGAGGTGCACAGCGCCGACCGGCTGCCCGAGTACGTGGCGCGTGCCTTTCACACCGCGCTGCAGGGCCGCCCGGGGCCGGTGGTGCTGGCCCTGCCCGAGGACATGCTCAGCTCGATGACCTCGGCCTCGGTGCTGCCGCGCGTGCAGCCGGTGCACGCGTGGCCCACGCCGGATGCCCTGGCGCGCCTGCGCTCGCTGCTGGCCGGGGCGCGCCGGCCCCTGGTCATCGCCGGCGGCTCGGGCTGGGACGCCCAGGCCGCGCGCGCATTGCAGCGCTTCGCCGAGGCCTGGCAGCTGCCCGTGGCCTGCGGTTTCCGCTTCCAGGACACCTTCGACAACCGCCACCCGCTCTACGCCGGCGACGTGGGCATCGGCGTCAACCCCAGGCTCGCGGCGCGCATCCGTGCGGCCGACCTGATCATCGCCCTGGGTGTGCGCCTGGGCGAGATGACCACCGGTGGCTACACCCTGCTTGCGCCGCCGCGGCCGGCGCAAAAGCTCGTGCACATCCACGCCGGGCCCGAGGAACTGGGCCGCGTCTATGCGGCGGATCTGCTGATGCAGGCCTCGATGGCCTGCGCCGCCCCGGCGCTGGCCAGCCTCGCCGCACCCAGCAGCATCCCATGGGCCGAGCACACGGCAGCGGCCATGGCCGACTACGAGGCCAACCTCGTGGCGCCAGCGGTGGCGCCGCTGGACCTGGCGGTGGTGGTGGGTACCCTGCAGCGCCTGCTGCCCGAGGACAGCATCTACACCAACGGCGCAGGCAACTTCTCGGGCTGGCTGCACCGCTATTGCCGCTACCCGGGGCTGCAGCACCATGGCCGCACGCAGCTCGCGCCGACCTCGGGGGCGATGGGCTACGGCCTGCCGGCCGCGGTCGGCGCGGCCCTGTTGCAGCCCGAGCGCTGGGTGGTGAACATCGCCGGCGACGGCGACTTCCTCATGACCGGGCAGGAACTCGCCACCGCCACCGGCTACGGGGCGCGCAAGCTCATCAGCGTGGTCGTCGACAACGGCAGCTACGGCACCATCCGCATGCACCAGGAGCGCGAGTACCCGGGCCGGGTCAGCGGCAGCGAGCTCTTCAACCCGGACTTCGCTGCGCTCGCACGTGCCTACGGCTGGCGCGCCGAGTTCGTCGACCGCAGCGAGGGCTTCGAGCCGGCGCTGCAGCGCGCCATCGATGCGGGCCAGCCCACGCTGCTGCACCTCAAGCTCGATGCGGAGGTCTCCACCAGCCGCACCACGCTCACGGCGATCCGCAACGCCGCGGCGCAGAGGGCGTAGCGGCGCTCAGCGCCGGCCGAGCAACAACAGCACGACGCCGGCGGAGACCACCGCGGCCGCAGCCCACTCCAGGGAGCTGATGGCCTCGCCACCCAGCGTGGCGCCGAGCACCAGCGCGATGATCGGGTTGACGAAGGTGTAGCTCGACGCCAGTGCGGTGCTGGTGCGTTGCAGCAGGACCATGTAGGCCGAGAAACCGATCAGCGAACCGGCCACCACCAGGTAGACCCACGAGGCCAGTGCGCGGGCGTCGGGCGGCAGCGCGGGGCGTTCGCCCGTGAACCACGACAGCGCCAGCAGCAGCACGCCGCCGACGAGCATCTGGCTGGCGTATCCGGCCGTTCCCGAGGCCAGCCTCAGCGGCCGCCCGCCGGGCAGGCCGTGGCGTGCCCACACCGTGCCCAGCGACCAGGTGCCCGTGGCCACGGCGATGGCCAGCAGGCCCGATGGGGATGCCGCGAAACCCTGGCCGCGCGTGAGCAGCAGCACCCCGAGCAGCCCCAGGGCGATGCCCGCGGTCTCGAGCGCCGAAGGCCGCACGCCGTAGGGGATCTGCGCCAGCGCGACGAGGGCGGGGACGACGGCGATGAAGGCCACCACCAGGCCCGAGCTCACGCTGGTCTGCGCCACGGCGGTGGCGCCGTAGCCGCCGCCGAGCATGAGCGCGCCGAGCACGGTGGCGCTGACCCACTCATCGCGCTGCGGCCAGCGCGCGCCGCGCCAGTGCGCAAAAAGGCCCAGCAGCAGCCCGGCAGCGACGAAGCGCGTGCCCATCTGGAAGAACGGCGGGAAGCTCACCAGCGCCCATTTGATGGCGAGGTAGGTCGAGCCCCAGATCAGCCAGGTGGCCGCGAGGCAGGCGAGGATCAGGGTGGGCAGGCGCGAGGGGCTCGGCGCCGTGGCCGCGAGGGTCATGCTCATGGTCGAAATTCTAGGAAAGCTGCAGCGCGATTTCCATCCATATTCAAAGGTCAGGTCATTGACCTGCATTGCATTCAACGGGTTTTCGGGGCAAAGTTCTTCGAATGAAGAACGCCATGGCGATCGACACCTACGACACGCACATCCTTGCCGAACTGCAGGCCGATGCACGCCTCACCCTGGCCGAACTCGGGCGGCGCGTGCACCTCAGCCAGCCCGCGGTGGCCGAGCGCGTGCGCAAGCTCGAGGCCGCCGGCGTCATCACCGGCTACCGCGCCACCGTCGACCTGGCCTTGCTCGGCTACGGCATCCGCGCCCTGGTGCGCGTGGGGCGCGCCGACTACGCGCGCATCGTGCAGATCATCGGCAGGACGCCCGAGGTGGTGAATGCGTGGAACGTGACCGGCGAGGACAGCTGGGTGCTGGAGATCGCCGTCACCGACGTGGCGCACCTGGACACGGTGGTGTCGAAGATGTGCTTGATTGCCGAGACCTCCACCTCCATCATCCTCAAGACCCTCAGACAGCATCAGGTGATGCTGCCGCCCGTGAAGGAGCCGCCGGCATGAGCACCGCGCCCGTCTGGACCACCTGCGACCTGTGCGATGCGCACCAGGCCGACGACAGCCTGCGCGTGCTGCCACCGGTGTTCCGCGACTTCGGCGCCCGGCGGCGCTTCGCCGGCCCGGTGGCGACGCTCGAGTGCTTCGAGGACAACTCGCTGGTGAAGGCTGCGGTCGAGTCACCCGGCGACGGGCGCGTCCTCGTCGTCGACGGCGGCGGCTCGCTGCGCCGGGCGCTGCTGGGCGGCAACCTGGGCGCGGCGGCGGCGCGCAACGGCTGGGCCGGGGTGCTCATCGACGGCTGCGTGCGCGACCTGGCCGAGCTCGCCGCACTCGACATCGGCATTCGCGCGCTGGCGGTCATGCCGCGCGCCACGCTCAAGCGCAACGAGGGCCAGCGCGAGGTGCCGATCCAGGTGCAGGGCGTGGGCGTCCGACCCGGCGACTGGATCTACGCCGACGAGGACGGCACCGTCGTCCTGCCCGGCCCGCGGCCATGAACGCCGCCGCCACCGCCGCATGGGAGGTGATGCCCGAGGCGGGCGCCGACCTGGACGCCGCCGCCCGGCGCTGCCGCAAGCGCGTCGCCCGGCGCGCGCTGCTCGCCGCCGGCGTGGCCATGGTGCCCGTGCCCGGGCTGGACTGGATCACCGACGTGGGCCTGCTCGTGCGCCTGCTGCCCGAGATCAATGCCGAGTTCGGCCTCACGCCGCAGCAGATCGAGCGCCTCGCGCCGGACCGCCGCGTCGTCGTCTACAAGGTCATCAGCGCCAGCGGCGGGCTGGTGGTGGGCCGGGTCGTGACCCAGGCGCTGGTGCTGCGAGTGCTGCGGCTGGTGGGCGTGCGCCTGAGCGCGCAGCAGGCCGCCAAGTTCGTGCCCCTGGCCGGGCAGGCGGTGTCGGCCGCGCTCACCTACACCGCGCTGCGCTACGTCTGCGAGCAGCACATCCGTCAGTGCCTGACGGTGGCACGTCAGCTGCAGCAACTGGCGGCGCCGCAGTCGGCTTGAAGCAGGGCCGCCGCTACAATCGGCCGCTCGGGGTGTAGCGCAGCCTGGTAGCGCATCTGGTTTGGGACCAGAGGGTCGAAGGTTCGAATCCTTTCACCCCGACCACGTGAGGCCGCATGTCGCGCAAGGCCACGTGCGACGCGCCATGCGGGCGCGCTAGGGCAAGGTGCCGCGCAATGCGGCGGCCAGGTCCAGCAAGACAGGGCCCGCATCGACGACACCGTCCGGGCCGGGTTCCGGCGCCGTGGGCTGCACGAGTTCGAAGTGCGCCAGCATGCTCTCGTCCACGAAGCGCGAGCGCAGCGCATACACGTGTCGCCCGCCCAGCGCACGCTGCTGCGTGAGGTGGAAGCGCTGCGGCACCCACAGGCTGAGCTCGTCGCGGGCGCGCGTCATCGCCACGTAGAGCAGGCGGCGCTCTTCCTCGATCTCCGCGGCGCTGCCCGCGGCCAGGTCCGCGGGGATGCAGCCGTCGACCACGTCGAGCACGTGCACGGCATTCCACTCCTGGCCCTTGGCCGAGTGGATCGTCGACAGCACCAGGTAGTCCTCGTCGCGCTGCGGCGGGCCGGCTTCCATGCTGCTGGCCTCGGGCGGGTCGAGCGTGAGCTCGGTGACGAAGCGCTCGCGGCTGGCGTGCCCGGCGGCGATCTGCGTGAGCTGGGCCAGGTCGGCCAGGCGCACGCGCGCGTCGTCGTGCAGCCGCTCCAGGTGTGGCTGGTACCAGGCGACGACGCGCGCCAGGTCCTCGGGCCAGCGTGCCTCGGGGCCGCGCAGCTGCTCGAGCAGCGAGCGCAGGGCGTGCCACGGGGTTGCGGCCGCCGCGGGCGGTTTGTACTCGGCGAGTGGTCCTTCGTGATCGAGCAGCCGGCGCACGCTGGCCGGTCCCATGCCTGGCACCAGGCGTGCACTGCGCAGCGCGGCCAGCCGCGAGCGCGGGTTGTCCGCCCAGCGCAGCACGGCGAGCACGTCCTTCACGTGCGCCGCCTCGAGAAAGCGCAACCCACCGAACTTGACGAAGGGCACGCCGCGGCGCACGAGTTCGAGCTCCAGCGCGGCGCTGTGCTGCGCGGCACGGAAGAGCACCGCCTGGCGCTTCAGGGCCAGGCCGGCTTCGCGTTGCGCGAGCACGGCGTCGGCCACGCCGCGCGCCTGCGCGGCCTCGTCCTGCACCGTGATCAGGCGCGGCAAGAGGCCGGCGGCGCGCTCGGTCCACAGGGTCTTGGTGAAGCGCTCGGCGGCGCGCGCGATGACGGCGTTGGAGGCCTGCAGCACCTGCGGCGTGGAGCGGTAGTTGCGCTCCAGCGTGACCACGCACGCGGGGGGCGTGAAGCGCTGCGGAAACGACAGGACGTGACGCACGTCGGCGCCGCGAAAGCCGTAGATCGCCTGCGCGTCGTCGCCCACCGCGGTGAGCCGGCAACCCTGGCCGGCCAGCGCGTGCAGCAGGTCGGCCTGAAGCTGGTTGATGTCCTGCACCTCGTCGACGAGGACGTGGTCGAAGCGTGCGCCGATGCGCGCGGCCAGCGCCGGCGTGCGCATCACGTGCCACCAGCCGAGCAGCAGGTCGTCGAAGTCCAGCGACTGCTGCTGCAGCTTGGCCTGGGTGAAGGCGGCGAAGAGGCGCTGCAGCTCGCTCTCGTGCTCCAGGCACCAGGGGTGGCTGGCGAGCAGCAGCTCGTGCAGCGGCCGGCCGGTGTTGGCCGCGCGCGAGTGGATCGCCAGGCAGGTGGGCGCCAGCGGAAAGCGGCGCTCGCTCTCGGCCAGGCCGAGCGACTGGCGCGCGAGAGCCATCAGGTCCTGCGCGTCGGCGCGGTCGATCACGGTGAAGCCGCCGGCCAGGCCCAGCCGCGGTGCCTCTTCGCGCAGCAGCCGGGCGGCGACGCCGTGAAAGGTGCCGCACCAGGGCAGGGTGGGCGGTGCGGTGCGCGCAGGCAGGCGCAGCGCCTCGTGCAGCAGACGCCCGGCGCGGCGCGCCATCTCGGCCGCCGCGCGGCGCGAGAAGGTCAGCAGCAGCACGCGCTGCGGGTCCGCGCCTTGCTGCACCAGCCAGGCCAGGCGCGAAGCCAGCGTCATCGTCTTGCCGCTGCCCGCGCCGGCGATGACGAGCAGCGGCCCGTCACCCGGCGGGTGCTCGGCGGCGCGGCGCTGCTGCGGGTTCAGGCGCGATGCAAGCGGCAACGGAGGAGGCGGCAACGGAGGAGGCGGCGCGACAGTGGTGGACACGGGCGGAATCGGGCTGCAGAGAGCCGTACTGTATGCGTGTCCAGCGCCGGAGGGCCCTGGCATTGGTGGCCTGCCCGGCAGGACTCGAACCTGCGACCCCCAGCTTAGAAGGCTGGTGCTCTATCCAGTTGAGCTACGGGCAGCCGTACAGGGCGGCGAATTCTAGTGTTGCGCGCGGCGCCTGTGGATTCAGCGCGGGGCGTACTGCGTCTTGCCGAAGAGCACCTCGCGTGCCTTGTCGTCGGTGACCGGCTTGCGCAGGCTGGCGAGCACCTCCACGCCGCGCATCACCGCCGGCCTTGCGGCGATCTCGTCGAACCAGCCCTTCAGGTGCGGGTAGTCGTCCCACTCGATGCCCTGGTTCTTCCAGCTGCGCAACCAGGGGAAGGTGGCGATGTCGGCAATCGTGTACTCGGGGCCGGCGAGGTAGGTGTGGCGCGCCAGCTGGCGATTCATCACGCCGTACAGGCGCTTGGCCTCGTTGCTGTAGCGCTCGATGGCGTAGGGGATCTTCTGCGGCGCGTAGATGCGGAAGTGGTGCGCCTGCCCGAGCATGGGCCCGACGCCGCCCATCTGGAACATGAGCCACTGCAGCACCTCGTACTTGCCGCGCACGTCGGTGGGCAGGAAGCGGCCCGTCTTGGCCGCCAGGTAGAGCAGGATGGCGCCGGACTCGAAGAGCGAGATGGGCTGCCCGTCCGGGCCCTCGGGGTCGACGATGGCGGGGATCTTGTTGTTCGGGCTGATGGCGAGGAATTCGGGCTTGAACTGGTCGCCGGCGCCGATGTCCACCGCATGAACCCGGTAAGGAAGTCCGCATTCCTCGAGCATGATGTGGACCTTGTGGCCGTTGGGCGTGGCCCACGAATACACTTCGATCATCGATGTTCCCCGCGGCCAGGCCGATGGCGGCCAGCCCACGCCGGCGACTCTAAACCATGCTCGAAGGCCTGAAGCGCTTGTTCTCGGGTTCCACCCCGGTTGCCGACACGGGCTGGGAGGGCGTGGCGCCATGGGCCGAGAGCAAGCAGTACGCCTTCCGCGGTGTGCCGAGCGAGGGCTTCGTCATCGACGGCCGCCTCGGCGCCACGCCGTGGCGGCTGGAGTGGGGCCCGTCACAGCGGCCCTACATCCAGGGCCAGGAGTTGCGGCTGCGCGCCGAGCTTGGCCTGGGGTCGGACCTGCAGGTGGTGGTGATGAACCGCCCCTTGCAGGAGGCCATGGAGAAGGCCGTCTTCGAGCAGTACGTGGAAGGCGTGCAGACGCGCATCGACAACCAGACCCCGCCCGAGATGCGCTGGCTGGTGATGTTCCCCAAGCTCGCGGGCAGCGAGATGCCCCTGCTGCGCGAGCACTTCATCGCCCTGTCGAGCATGAAGGGGTGGCTGCTGCACTGGCTCGAAGGTCCGCTGTCGCAGTCGCTGGCGGCGCTGCGCATGGCCCCGGAGACGCCCTTGGTGCTGATGATCGGCCGCGGCCGCCTGATGCTGCGCACCGCGCTGCCCGAGGCGCGCGTGGACCTGCTGCAGGGCTGGCTGCGCGTGTTCGAGAACGCCATGCGAGAGGCGCGCCGCGTGGCCAACGAGAACAGCGACTCGATCTCGCCGAGCACGCAGCCCAGCCTGTGGTCGGCCAGCGCGCTGCCCGGCGACGAGCGCAAGCCCTGAGCGTTCGCGGGTCCGCAGCGCAGTTCGCGCCGTTTCCAGCCCGCTTGCCGCGGCCGCGCTACTTGCGCGCTGGCTGCACCTTGCCCAGTTCGATCTTGGCGATGGCGTTGCGGTGCACTTCGTCCGGGCCGTCGGCAAAGCGCAGCGTGCGCGCGTGGGCCCAGAAGTAGGCCAGGGGGAAGTCCTGGCACATGCCCGCGCCGCCGTGCACCTGCATCGCCCAGTCAATGACCTGGCCGGCCATGTTCGGCGCCACCACCTTGATCATGGCGATCTCCGCCTTGGCCGCCTTGTTGCCCGCCACGTCCATCATCCACGCCGCCTTGAGCGTGAGCAGCCGCGCCTGGTCGATGAGGATGCGCGCGTTGGCGATGCGTTCCTGGGTCACCGTCTGCTGCGCCACCGTCTTGCCGAAGGCCGTGCGGCTGACGGCACGCTCGCACATCATCTTCAGCGAGCGCTCGGCGATGCCGATGAGGCGCATGCAGTGGTGGATGCGCCCCGGCCCGAGGCGGCCCTGGGCGATCTCGAAGCCGCGGCCTTCGCCGAGGAGGATGTTGGCCACCGGCACGCGCACGTTGTCGAAGGCCACCTCCATGTGGCCGTGGGGCGCTTCGTCGTAACCCATCACCGTGAGCGGGCGCAGCACCTTCACGCCCGGGGCGTCGGCGGGCACGAGGATCATCGATTGCTGCGCGTGCCGCGGCGCCGTGGGATCAGTCTTGCCCATGAAGATGAAGAGCTTGCAGCGCGGGTCGCCGGCACCGCTGGTCCACCATTTGCGGCCGTTGATGAGGTACTCGTCGCCCTGGCGCTCGATACGCGCCTCGATGTTCGTGGCGTCCGACGAGGCCACGGCGGGCTCGGTCATGGCGAAGGCGCTGCGCATCTCGCCGGCCAGCAGCGGCTCGAGCCAGCGCTGCTTGTGTTCTGGCGTGCCGTAGCGCACCAGCACTTCCATGTTGCCGGTATCGGGGGCCGAGCAGTTGAAGACCTCGCTGGCCCAGGGCACCGCACCCATGATCTCGGCCAAGGGCGCGTACTCCTGGTTGAGCAGGCCCGCGCCGTATTCACTCTCGGCCAGGAAGAGGTTCCACAGGCCGGCGGCCCTGGCCTTGGGCTTGAGTTCCTCGATCACGGGCACGGGGCTCCAGCGCTTGCCGGCACGCGTGTGGGCCTCGATCTCCTGCGCCCAGCGCGCCTCGGCGGGGTAGACGTGCTCGGCCATGAAGGCGTCCAGGCGCGACTGCAATTCCTGCGTGCGGGGGGAATAGTTGAAGTCCACGGGGTGCTCTCGGGTGCGTCTCTCAGGTCAGGGCAGGGCAGGCCGCGCGCTCAATGCGCGGCCTGGGCAAAGGTCCACGCCATGCGGGCGAGTTCGGGGGTGGCGGCGCCGGTGGCGCGCGCCTGCGCGCTGGAGGCCGTGCCATCGACCACGCGCTTGGCGATGCCCTGCGTGATCGAGGCCAGCCGGAAGAGGTTGTAGGCGAGGTAGAAATTCCAGTCGGCCATCACCGCGTCGGGGTCGACACGCCGCCCGGTGCGCAGCGCCACGCGCTCGCAATAGCGGCGCACGTAGTCGCGCTCCGCGGGAATGCCCAGCGCGGCCAGGTCCAGGCCGCCGATGCCGCGGAAAGTGCCCGGCGTGATGTGCCAGCCCATGCAGTGGTAGCTGAAGTCGGCCATCGGGTGGCCCAGCGTGGAAAGCTCCCAGTCGAGCACGGCGATGATGCGCGGCTCGGTCGGGTCGAACATCAGGTTGTCGAGCCTGAAGTCGCCGTGCACGATGGTCGCCGGCGCGCCGGCGCGGGCGGCCGCAGGCAGGTGCGTGGGCAGCCATTCGATGAGGCGGTCCATCTCGTCGATGGGCTGGGTCTGCGAGGCCAGGTACTGCCTGCTCCAGCGGCCGATCTGGCGCTCGAAGTAGTTGCCCGGCTTGCCGTAGTCGGCCAGGCCCGCGGCGGCCACGTCGACGCTGTGCAGCGCGGCGATGACGCGGTTCATCTCGTCGTAGACGGCGGCGCGCTCGTCCCTGTTCAGTTCGGGCAGGGACTGGTTCCAGAACACGCGCCCGTCCATGTACTGCATGACGTAGAAGGCGCGGCCGATGACGGCTTCGTCCTCGCACAGCAGGTGCATCTGCGGCACCGGCACGCCGCTGCCGGTGAGGCCCTGCATGACGCGGAACTCGCGCTCGATGGCATGCGCCGAAGGCAGCAACCGCGCTGCCGGCCCGGGCTTGGTGCGCATGGCGTAGGCACGCTGCGGCGTGACGAGCTTGTAGGTGGGGTTGGACTGGCCGCCCTTGAATTGCTCCACCGTGAGCGGGCCGGCGAACCCGGGCAGGGCGCGCGTGAGGTGCGCTTCCAGCGCAGCGACGTCGAAGGCGTGGCTCTCGGCGACGGGCTTGGTGCCGGTGAAGTGTTCCATGCGCTTCAGCTCCCGCGGCTCAGCGTTCGGCGATGGCGAGCAGTTTCTCGCGCGAGAGCACGACCAGCCGCGTCGGTTCCACGCGCACCGCGCCTTCGCGCTCGAAACCCTTGAGCTCCTGGTTCACGCGCTGGCGCGAGGCGCCAAGCAACTGGGCCAGGTCCTCCTGCGCCAGCGCCAGGCCGACGCGGATCTCCTCGCCCTGCGGCACGCCGTAGCTGCGCGCCAGCAGCAGGATCTGCTTGGCCAGCCGGGCCTGCAGCGGACGCGTGTTGAGATCCTCGAACTGGTCGAACATGAGCCGCAGGCGGCGGCAGTTCAGGCGCAGCAGGGCGTCGTACAACTCCACGTGTTGAGCGAGCAGGGTCTTGAAGTCGGGCTTGCGCACGACGAGCAGCGTGGTCGCGCCATGGGCGTCCGCATCGTGCGTGCGTGGCAGGCCGTCGAAGAGGGCGATGTCGCCGAACCAGGTGCCGGGTTCGGCGTAGGTCAGCGAGACCTGCTTGCCGGAGAGCGAGATCGAGCTGATGCGCACCGCGCCGCGCGCCACGCCGCACCACTCCTGCGCTGCGGAACCCCGCGAAGCCAGCGCTTCGCCGTCGCTCAGGCGGCGCACCATGGCACGCGCGAGGATGGCGCTTCTGAGGGTCGGGGAGAGCTTGCTGAACCACGCGCCCGATTCGATGTTGTGAAGCTCGTCGATTGTAAGAACGGGGGTATTCATGCTTTGTCCCTCCCGCGACAGCCACGCGGCCGCGCGATTGTCCCTGCTCGGGCGTGCCGCGTCGCGAGCGCGCGCGCGCGGCAGGCCCGGGTAGCGAAGGGAGATGCGGCGCGCCGTCTACGCCGCTTCGTCGGCCGGCTGCTGGCGCACCACGGTCACCGGCACCGGGCTGTGCAGCAGCAGGGCGTGGGCGACGTGCCCGATGCCGGACGACGCCGCAACGGCCGGGCCGCGCGCGCCCATGATCACGGCCTCGCAACCGTAGTTCTCGAGCAGCTCGGGCAAGAGGGTTTCGGCTTCGCCACCGGCGACCTCGCTCTCGTACGCCGCGCCAGCGGCCTCGAGAAGCGCTTCGGCGGCGGCGAGTTGGTCCGCGCCGGCCTCGCCGCGCACGCGGGCGATGACCTCGGCGTCGTGCGCGACGACCATCTCGTACAAGGAGGCCGCAGGCTGCACGTTGACGAGCACGAAGCTCGCGGGCAGCCCGAGCTGGCGCAGCGCGAGCGCATGACGCACCGCGGCGAGCGAGTCGGCCGAACCATCGACGGGCAACAGGATCTTCATGGCGGTGCTCCTCATTGGCCGCGTCAGGTTAGCGCGGCGCGCCGCGCGAGAGTAGCCCCACACGCATCTGCCTTGTCCAAGGTCAAGGCGGCAGGTCAGCGGGCTGTCGCCCCGGGGCGCGTGCAGGGCGCCACGGAAAAGGCAGTCACGCCGGGGTCGTGAATGGCGTGGCTTTGTAACCCTTCGTGCTAGAGTCTGCGGGCACTTCCATCCACCGACCGTCCGACCCCTTTCCCCCTCCTGCATGCAGAAGAAGCGGCCCAGGCTGTCGTTGATCATCGCGCTGGCCGCAGCCACGGCGGCCCCGGCGGCATCGGCAGCAGGTTTTGGCCCCGGGGACACGGCCGTGGTGCTCGGACAAAGGCTCGATTTCCCGGTCCAGGTGCGGCTCGACACCGACGAGACGCTGACGCCGGAGTGCGTGCGCGCCCAGGTCAGCGTGGGCGAGCGCCAGCTGCCGTCCGTGCTCGTGCGCACGGTGGTCGAGGCGACGGGCGCCGGGCGTGCCCGCGTGCGCGTGCTCACGGCCGTGGCCATCGACGAACCCGTGGTGGGCGTGCAGCTCGACATGGGTTGCGCGAACACCTTGTCCCGGCGCTTCATCGTCTTCGCCGACCCACCGGGATTGCCCATGGCGGCGGGGGCCGTCGCCCCCTCGGCCGCGGCGCTGCCGCCGGAGGTTCCGGCGAGCGACGATTCCAGGCCCGCCGCTGCCGCGGTCCCCGCGGCCGGTGTGGTGGCCGCAGCCTCCGGCAACGCCGCGGAGGCGAGCGTCGCTGCGCGTGCCACCGCCACCGCCACGGGCGAGGCCAGGCCCGCCATGCGCGTGGCCGCACCCGTGCGCAGGCGCCCGGCGCACCGGCGCGCGGCTGCGACCAAGCCGCCCGCTGAACTTCGCCGTGCGGCGGTCGCCAGCGTGAAGGCCCCGGCGGCCGGGCCGCGGCTCACGCTCGAGCTCGCCGAGCCGGTGGCCAAGGCCGAAGCCCAGGCGGTGGATCAGGCGCTCGAGGCCGTGGCCCAGGCGGCCAGCGCCGCGCGTGCGGCGGCTCTGGTGGCCTCGGCCGCGGAGCAACGCATGGCCGCGCTGGAACGCACCGTCGAGCAGTTGCGCGTGCAGGCCAAGGACAGCCGCGATGCCGCCGCGCAATCGCGCAAGCGTGTCGGCCGCGCGGAAGCGGCGGTGCGCTGGCTGTGGCCCTTGTTCGGGGCGGCGCTGCTGTTGGCGGGGCTGGCGGGGTGGCTCGCCTGGCGGCTCGCCGGCGTGCAACGTCGGCTGCAGGCCGCCTGGCGCCAGGCGGCTGCGCCGGTGCCGGTGCCGGTGCCGGTTCCCGACGCCACGAGCAGCCGCCAGATGACGCGGCCGATTCCCTTCGTCACCTCGGAGCTCGCGTCGACCGATTCCACCCTCGGCCGAGCGCGCAGCGCGCACGCGTGGCCGCCGACGGCCGCCTCCGCACCGACCACGCCCTGGCCGGCCTCGACCCCGGCGCCCTTGCCTCCGGCTGCCCAGGAAGCGGCCGTGCCTGCGGCGCCTGTGGCTGCCGATGCGGCCATGCAGCGCACCGATGTGCTGCCGCCGAAGCTGGTGGGCGAGGAAGGCGCGGCGCGCGACGTCTCGATCGAGGAGCTCATCGACCTGGAACAGCAGGCCGAGTTCTTCGTCGTGCTCGGCCAGGACGAGGCCGCCATCGATCTGCTCGTCGAGCACCTGCGCAGCACCGGCGGCGGCAGCCCGCTGCCCTACCTCAAGCTGATGGAGATCTACCACCGGCGTGGGGACCGCGCCGACTACGAGCGCACGCGTTCGCGCTTCAACGACCGCTTCAATGCCTACGCTCCCGAGTGGGGTGCGGATCTCGGCAGCGGGCGCACGCTGGAGGACTATGCCGGTGTCGTGCCGCGCCTGCAGCAGGTGTGGGAGCGGCCGCTGGACGCGATGGCCGAGCTCGAGGCGCTGCTCTTCCGCAAGTCGCGCGGCGAGCTTTTCGACCTGCCCGCGTACCGCGAGGTGCTGTTCCTGTATTCGCTGGCGCGTGACCTGCTGGACCGCGAAGGTGCGGCCAATGGCAACGTCGACCTGCTCCTGCCCCTGCCCGACGGCGGCGAGTTCGGCAGCACCTCGCCCGCGCCCTACCTGGGCCTGGAGCGCGACGCCGCCGAGCCGCGGCCCGAGTCCGAGGACCGGCCGACCGTGCCGGTGGACTTGGACCTCTCGGTCGAGGAGGAGCGCACGTCGAGCTTGTTCGACGCGCTCCAGGACGTGCCGCCGCCTCCGCGGCCCTGAAGCTACAGCGGCTGCAGCCGCTGCAATGCCTGCTGCAGGGTCTCGTCGCGCTTGGCAAAGCACAGGCGCGCCAGGCCCTGCTCGAGCCCGCCTTCGTAGAACGCCGCCACCGGAATCGCGGCCACGCCGACCTCGCGCGTGAGCCACTGGCAGAACTCGGCCTCGGGCAGGCTGCTCACGGCGCTGTAGTCGACGAGCTGGAAATAGCTGCCCTGCGTGTGCAGCGCGCGCAGCCGGGTGCGCGCCAGGCCGGCGCGAAAGAGGTCGCGCTTGCGCTGGTAGAACGCGGCCAGCTCGAGGTGCGGCCGCGGGTCGGCCATGTAGCGCGCCAGGCCGTGCTGCACCGGCGTGTTCACGGTGAAGACGTTGAACTGGTGCACCTTGCGGAACTCGGCCGTGAGCGCCGCCGGTGCGGCCACGGTGCCCACCTTCCAGCCGGTGACGTGGTAGGTCTTGCCGAAGCTCGAGACGACGAAGGCGCGCGCAGCCAGGGCCTCGATCGACGAGGCGCTGACATGCGGCGCGCCGTCGAAGACCATGTGCTCGTAGACCTCATCGGAGAGCAGCAAGGCCTGTGTCGGCGCCAGCAGCTGCGCCAGTTGCAGCATCTCGTCGCGCGTCCACACGGTGGCGGTGGGGTTGTGCGGCGAGTTGATCATCAGCAGTCGCGTGCGCGGCGAGAGCGCCGCGGCGATGCGCCCGAAGTCGGGCCGGAAGCTGCCGGGCACGAGGGGCACGCGCACCACGCGGCCGCCGGCCATCTCGATGCTCGGCGCGTAGCTGTCGTAGCAGGGTTCGAGCACCACCACCTCGTCGCCGGGTTGCACACAGCACATCACGGCGGTGAAGATGGCCTGCGTGGCCCCGGCGGTGATGGTGATCTCGCCGCCCGCGTCGTAGCGCCGCCCGTAGAGCGCGGCGATCTTCTCGGCCACGCGCTGGCGCAGCAGCGGCACGCCGGCCATGGGGGGGTACTGGTTGAGCCCTTCGCGCATCGCGTCGCCCACCTCGGCGAGCAGTGCCGGGTCGCAATCGAAGTCCGGGAAGCCCTGGCCGAGGTTCACCGCGCCGCACTCCTGGGCCAGGGCCGACATGACGGTGAAGATGGTCGTGCCCACCTGCGGCAGGCGGCTGCGCAGTGCGGGCGTGAAGGCGGTCGGCGGGGTGGTGGAACTCATGGCGTCGATCGGGCGGGGGTCAGAGTTGGCAATCGGAACCCTGGCCGGCGAGCGCCTTTTCGAAGAGCGCGGCGCTCAGGTGAGGGGCGAGCATCTCGGCCAGCGCATGCACGAAGGGCCTGAGGTAGGCGCCGCGCTTGAAGGCCAGGCGCACGAGGCCCGGACCGAACAGGTGGCCCAGCGGGCGCACCACGACGCCAGCATCGGCGGGCTCGGCGCGCATCGCCAGTTCACTGACGACGCCCGCACCCAGACCGAGTCGAACGTAGGCCTTGAGGAGCTCGGAGTCGACCGTCTCGAGCGCCACGCGCGCGTGCAGCCGGGCAAGCTCGAAGGCCTGATCGATGCGCGTGCGACCCCCCGTGGCGGGCGAGTACAGCGCCACGGGATGCTCGGCGAGCTGTTCCAGCGTGACGCGCTCGGTGCCCGCCAGCGCGTGGCCGGCCGGCACGACGAGCACATGCTGCCATTCCAGGCAGGGCAGGGTGACCAGGCCGTCGTGTCGCGCGAGGCTCTCGCACGTGAGCCCGATCTCGGCGGCGTCGTCGAGCAGCATGCGCGCCACCTCCCCGGGCTGCGCCTGGTGCAGCACCAGCTGCACCTTCGGGTAGCGCTGGCGCAGCGCGGTCAGCGCGTCGGGCAGGAGGTAGCGCGCCGGCATGTGCGTGGCGGCGACGGTCAGCGTGCCGCTGTCCTGCTTGGAGAAGGTCTCGCCGATGCGGCGCAGGTTGACCACCTCGCGCATGATGATGTCGATCGATCGCAGCACGGCCTGCCCCGGCTCGGTGATGCGCTTGAGCCTCTTGCCGTGACGGGCGAAGATGTCGACGCCGAGTTCTTCCTCGAACTCCAGGATCGCCTTGCTCACGCCGGGCTGCGAGGTGGCCAGCGCCTTGGCCGTGTCGGTGAGGTTCAGATTGCGTCGCACCGCCTCCTGCACGAACCGGAACTGCTGCAGGTTCATCCGCCGTCTTGCAGGGCGGCGCCGGCGGCCCTTGCCATCGCTGCGACGACGCTGTCGATCTCGCCGACGGCCTGCAGCAGCGCAAAGGCGACGTCGGGATGGGCCTGGCGCAACTCGCCCATGAGCCGCGGCAGGTCCTCGCGCACATGGCCGCCCGTGCCCAGGAACATGGGCAGCACGGCCAGGCGCGTGCAGCCCGCAGTCACCAGCGCCGCAGCCGCCTGCGCCAGGCTGGGCGTCATGCACTCCAGGTAGGCCAGCGCGACGTGCCGGCCCGGGTGGGCTTGGCGCACCTGCTGCGCCACCTTCTCGAACGGCGCCGCCCAGGCGGGGTCGCGTGCCCCGTGGGCAAAGAGGATCAGGGCGCTATGCATGGCACTAACGATAGCGCACGAGCCAGGCGAAGGCGGCCAGCGAGAGCCCCAGGTAGACCAGGCTGGGCAAGGCGGCGGCGACCCAAGGCGTCCACCCGCGCAGCATGCCGATGTGGCCCGAGAGGTTGTTGAGCAGCACGAAGCTGATGCCCAGCATGATGCCGCCGAAGACCTTCAGGCTGATGCCGCCGGAGCGTGCATGCATGTAGGCGAAGGGCAGGGCCAGGGCCATCATCACCAGGGCGGCCAGCGGGTACAGCGCCTTGCGCCAGAAGCGGATCTCGTAGGCCTGCGTGGCCTGCTCCTGGTCCCCCAGGTGGGAGCTGTAGCGCCACAGCTCGACGGTGGTCATGGTCGCCAGCGGCAGCACCGCGGCGGCCACGACGCTGGCGCTGAGGGTGCTCGGCCAGGCGAGCGTGGCATGGTGCTGCAGGCGCACCCTGGCGTCGGGGCTGCGCGCACCGGGCCAGTCGGCGACATCGACATCGGTCAAGGTCCACTTCCCGCCGTCGGCGACGACACCTTCCTTGGCCTGCGTGCGCGAGACCAGGCGCCCGTCGGCGTCGAACTCGAAGATGCGCACGCCGCGCATGCCACCGGCGGCGCTGGCGCCGGCCACGTTGACCGAGTAGCTGCGCTCGCCCTGCGGCGTGCTGCGCCTGTCCTTGAGCCAGGCGCCCGCGCCGCCGAGCGTCAGACCGCCGGCAAAACGCGCCTTGAGCCGCACGCCGGCGCGCTCGCTCACCGGCGCGATGTAGTCACCGGTGACGAAGGTCAGCGCGCCGAAGGCCACGCCCAGCGCGGCCAGCAGGCCCAGCGCACGGCCCGGGCCCAGGCCCGCGGTGCGCAGGATGGTGAATTCGGAGGACTGCGCCAGCCGCGCCAGCGAGTAGATCGTGCCGATGAGCGCGGCGATGGGGAACAACTCGTAGAAGTGCCCGGGCAGGCGCAGTGCCGTGGCGAGCACGACGTCCCACGCGGTGCGCCCGTGCTTGCCCACGCCGTCGAGCTGGTCGACGAAGTCGATGAAGAAGAAGAGCGAGAGGAACGCCAGCGCCACGAAGACGACCGAGGCGACGATGTCCCGGTAGAGCAGGCGGCGCACCGTCTTCATGCGCTCACCCGGCCGGCGCGCCGCGTGAACATCCAGCGGGCCACCGCCGCATGGTCACGCCACCACAGCAGCGCCAGCGCCAGGGCGAAGACGCCGCCGTGCAGGGCGAGCAGGGCGGCCCCCATGGACATGCGCGCGCTGCTCACCCAGGCCTGGGTGAGATTGATCAGGTTGTAGTAGACGACGAACGCGAGCAGCGCGAAGAGCAGGTTCCAGTTGCTGGCACGACGCGGATGGGTGGCCGCCAGCCCGATGCCCAGCAGCAGCAGGTTGGCCGCCCCGAGCAGCAGGCCGAAACGCCAGGTGAGCTCGCCCTGGCTGGCCGGGCGCGGCTGGCGCATCAACTCCAGCGTGGGCGTGGCCTTGGGCGGCTGGCCCCGGCTGGCGCGGGCGGCGCGTTCGGGGGCCAGCACGCGATAGGTCTCGAAGCTCGACAAGGTGCGTTCCTGGCTGGCGAGGTCGACATCGTTGCGCTGCCCGCGCTGGAGCACCAGGAAGTGGTCCGGCCCGACCGGTTCGAGCCGACCCGAACGTGCCGAGGTGACCGACTCGCGGCGCTCCTTCTGCGACAGGATGAAGACGTTGCGCGCGTTCGCGCCGTCCGCGCTCTCGCGCTCGACGAAGAACACGCTGCGGCCGTCGGCCGAGGTCTGGAAAACGCCCGGCGTGACGCGCGAGAGGTCCGAGCGCTGCGCGTAGCGGTCGCGCAGGTCCATGGTCCGGGCATTGCCCCAGGGCCACACCGAGAGCGTGAGCAGCGCCACCACCAGCAGCACCGGCCAGCTCGTGCGCAGCACCGGGCGCACGAAGCGCGACAGGCCCACGCCGCTGGCGAACCAGATCGCCATCTCGCTGTCGCGGTACATGCGGCCCAGGGAGATGACGATGGCCACGAAGAGCGACATGGCGATCATCGTGGGCAGGTGGCCGAGGGCCACGTAACCGAGCAGCAGCACCACGTCCTGCGGCGCGATGGTGCCGTCGGCGGCCTGGCCCACCGTGCGGATGAGGAACATCGTCAGCACGATGGTGAGGATGACCACCAGCGTCGCGCCGAAGGCGCGTGCGATCTCGTTGCGTACGGTCGAATCGAATAACATCCCAGCTCTTTGCTCAACGAATCGGATTATGGACTTCAAGACTCATTCGACAGGCGTCAACGGGCTGGCCGGCGTGGCCGCCGATGCCCTGCTGGTGCTGGTCACCGGCACGCGTGTGGCGCAGGATCTGGAGCGGCCGCTGGCCGACGTGCTGGCTGCCGCAGTGAAGGATGGGGACTTCGAATTCAAGGCCGGCCAGACCCTGTATGCGCACCGCGTGGCCGGGGTGAAGACCGCCCGGGTGGTCTTTGCCTACCTCGCCGATGGATCGGCCAAGGCCATGCGCAAGGCCGTCGGCGCCGGGCTGGCCTCGGTCAAGGGCACGGGCGCGCGGCACCTGGCCATCGCCCAGGCCGGCGGCGACGCCTGGAGCGGCGAATGCGGCGAGGCGCTCGTCGCCGCCGTGAGCGAAGCCGTCTACCTGTACCGCGAGACCAAGCCCAGCGCGCCGGCGGCGTCCAAGCTGGCCACGGTGAGCGTGGTGTGCGCGCGCGGCGACACGGCGGCGCTGAGCGCCGGCCTGCGTCGCGGCCAGGCGATTGCCGCGGGCACGGCGCTGGCGCGCGAATGCGCCAACCGACCGGCCAACCATTGCACGCCGAGCTTTCTGGCGGCGCAGGCGCGTCAGCTGGGCAAGAGCTTCGGCCTGAAGGTCGAGGTGCTGGAGCGCAAGGACTGCGAGAAGCTCGGCATGGGCTCCTTCCTCGCCGTGGCCCAGGGTTCGGAGCAGGCGCCGAAGTTCATCGTCGCACGCTGGCAGGGCGCGGCCAAGGGCGACGCGCCGGTGGTGCTGGTGGGCAAGGGCATCACCTTCGACACCGGGGGCATCTCGCTCAAGCCAGCGGCCGAGATGGACGAGATGAAGTTCGACATGGGCGGCGCGGCCAGCGTGCTGGGCACGCTGCGCGCCGTGGCCCAGGCCCAGGCCAAGGTGAACCTCGTCGGCATCATCCCGGCGTGCGAGAACATGCCCAGCGGTCGCGCCATCAAGCCGGGCGACGTGGTCACGAGCCTGTCCGGGCAGACCATCGAGATCCTCAACACCGATGCCGAGGGCCGGCTCATCCTGTGCGATGCGCTGACCTACGCCGAGCGCTTCAAGCCGGCGGTGGTCGTCGACGTCGCCACCCTCACCGGTGCCTGCGTGATTGCCCTGGGACACCACCGCTCGGGCCTGTTCAGCGCCGACGACGCACTCGCCGCTGAACTGCTGGCCGCCGGCGAGCAGGCGCTGGACCCCGCATGGCGCATGCCCCTGGACGAGGAGTACGACGAGGCCCTGAAGAGCAACTTCGCCGACATGGCCAACGTCGGCCCGCGCGCGGGCGGGTCCATCACCGCGGCGATGTTCCTCAAGCGCTTCACCGGCAAGCTGCGCTGGGCGCACCTGGACATCGCCGGCACGGCCTGGAAGTCCGGCGCCGCCAAGGGGGCCACCGGTCGCCCGGTGGGGCTGCTCACGCACTTCGTGCTCGGCCGCGCCAAGTAGGCGCCCGGGCCGCGAGCCGCTCCTGCAGGCCAGCGAGGCCCATCCATGGCGCTCACCGAGGTGGAGTTCCACAGCGGCGTGGCCGACCCGGTGGACTTCGCCTGCCGGCTGCTGCGCAAGGCCTGTCGCCAGGGCGCGCGGGTCCAGGTGAGCGCGCCGGCGGGCACGCTGGCTTCGCTGGACCGCGCGCTGTGGACCTTCGAGGAGCGCGAGTTCGTGCCGCATGTGCGCGTGCCCGGCGCCACCGCCGACGTGGCGGCGCGCACGCCGATCTGGCTCTCGGCGCAGGCCGGTGGCGAGGGCGCCCCGAGGGTGGTGGTGAACCTCGACGCGGAGGTGCCCGGGGACTTCGACACCCTGGATCGGCTCATCGAGATCGTGGGGGCCGAGGCCGAGCAGGCCGAGCGCGGCCGCAACCGCTGGCGGGCCTACAAGGCCGCCGGTCTGGGCATCACCCACCACCCAGCCCAGCGCTCCCGGGCCTGAGCGGACCACCGAGATAACCCCGTTTCGGCGCGGCGTCCTTTTCGGTTATCGTTTTCCGCTCTTCAACCTTTGCCCGGTTTCGGCAATACCACCCTTCCTTCCGGAGAAATCTGCATGCAAGTCAAATTCAACGTCATGGTTGGCGCCGCCGCGCTGCTCTTCGGCAGCACGGTGTTTGCCCAGGATCTGATCGTGAAGATCGGTCACGTCGGCCCCACCAGCGGCTCCATCGCCCAGTTGGGCAAGGACAACGAGAACGGCGCGCGCATGGCCATCGACGAACTCAACGCCAAGGGCGTGACGATCGGCGGCAAAAAGGCCAAGTTCGAACTCCTCGCCGAAGACGACGCGGGCGACCCGAAGCAGGGCACGGCCGCGGCGCAGAAGCTGGTCGACAGCAAGGTCAATGGCGTGATCGGCCACTTGAATTCGGGCACCTCGATACCCGCGTCGAAGATCTACTTCGATGCGGGCATTCCTCAAATCAGCCCTTCGTCCACCAACCCCAAGTTCACCCGCCAGGGCTACAAGACGGCTTTCCGGGTGGTGGCGGACGACGTACATCTGGGCGGCACTCTCGGTCGGTACGCGGTTGATAAGCTCAAAGGCAAGAGCGTCGCCGTCATCGACGACCGCACCGCCTACGGCCAGGGCGTGGCCGACGAGTTCGAGAAGGCGGTGAAAGCCAAGGGCGTGAAGATCGTTGGCCGTGAGTTCACCAAGGACAGCGCCACGGATTTCACCGCCATCCTGACCAACCTGAAGGCGAAGAAGCCCGACGTCGTCTTCTTCGGCGGCATGAACGCGGTGGCTGGTCCGATGCTGCGCCAGATGAAGCAACTGGGCCTGGACGTGAAGTACATGGGCGGTGATGGGATCTGCACGGCGGACCTGCCGAGTCTGTCCGCCGGTTCCATGGCCGATGGTCAGGTGGTGTGCGCCGAGGCTGGCGGCATCGAAGGGGCGCAGAAGGCCGGGATGACGAAGTTCTACGCGGACTACAAGAAGAAGTTCGGTATCGAAGTCCAGCTCTACGCACCGTATGTCTACGACGCTCTCAACGTGATGGTCTCGGCGATGGTCAAGGCTGGGTCGGCCGAACCGGCCAAGTACCTGCCCGTGCTGGCCAAGACGTCAGGCTACAAGGGTGTGACCGGCACCATCGGTTTCGACGACAAGGGTGACATCAAGAATGGCGCGCTGACGCTGTACACCTACAAGGGCGGCAAGCGCGAGCAGATCGCGGTCGTGCGCTGATCCTTCAGCGGTCCCGCATTGCCTTCTAAGGGTGCCTTCGGGCGCCCTTTTTCTTGGGCGCTGCAGCCGCGCGGCGCGCAGCCCGTGGCGCCCGACCGACCACAGGGTCTGTATATTGGGTGCATCTCGCGGCAAGGATCCCCGCATGCGACAGCTCGGCGCCCACGATGCCTCGTTTCTCTACTCCGACACGGCGCACTCGAATGCCAATGTCACCCTGATCCACGTCTACGACCAGCCCACTGCACCCGGCGGCAAGCTGCGTTTCAAGAGCATCCTGGCGCATGTCGAGAGCCGCCTCGAGCGACTGCCGGTGTTTCGGCAGAAGCTGTGCCGGGTGCCGCTGGACCTCGATTTCCCGTACTGGGTCGACGACGAGCACTTCGATCTCGAGTACCACGTGCGCCACCTCGCCCTGCCCAAGCCGGGTGACTGGCGCCAGTTCTGCATCCAGGTCTCGCGCATCCATGCCCGGCCGCTGGATCTGAACCGCCCGCTGTGGGAAATCTACGTGATCGAGGGGCTGGACAGCTTTCTCGACCTGCCGCGGGGCAGCTTTGCCTTGCTCGCCAAGACCCACCACGCGGCCGTCGACGTAGAGAGCGGCAGCGAGATCACGATGCTGCTTCACGACCTGCACGCCGAGCCGGCCAAAGCCGCTCCGCCGGCGCCCTGGTTTCCCGAGGCGCCGCCCGGTGTGCTGGCGATGGCCGCGCGCGGCACGGTCAATTCGCTGTTCTCCGCCGCGCGCCTGGCCGGGCCGCTGGGGCGCGCGGTCCGGCGCATCGCGCCGGTGGCCCTGAAGGCGGCGGGCGAGTGGCTGCGCCAGCCGGCGCACATTCCCGTCACGCGCTTCAATTCGGTGGTCTCGCCGCACCGGGTGTTCGAGACGCGGCGCTTCGCATTGGATGAATTCAAGGCTGCCCGCGCCCTGGTGGCCGGGGCCACCGTCAACGACGTGGTGCTGGCCGTGTGCGGCGGCGCCTTGCGCCGCTACCTGGGTGGGCACGGTGAGCTGCCCCAGGCGAGCCTCACGGCCATGACCCCGATGTACCTTCGTGCGCCCGGGGCCGCGGCATCGACGCGGCCCGAGCTGGCCTGGGTTCGGGTGCAACTGGGCACCGACCTGGCCAACCCCGCGCAGCGCCTGGCCCGCGTCTGCGAGCAGACCGGTTCACCGGAACTGGCCTCGCGTGCCGTGGGTGCGCGCGAGCTCACCGACCTGGAACGGCACGCGCCGGCGGCCACCCTGGCGCTGGCGGGCAAGCTGCTCGGCCGGGCGCTGGGCGGCATCGGCCGGCGCGCCCCGCTCGCCAGCTGCACCGTCACCAACGTGCCCGGGCCCTCGGTGCCGCTGTACCTGTGCGGGGCGCGCATGACCTACTTCTCGGCGATGATGCCGGTGGCCGACGGCATGGGCTTGGTCTTCGCCGTGACCAGCTACGACGGCCAGGTGGTGATCTCGCCCACCTCGTGCCGCGAGCTCATGCCCGACCCCGAGTTCTTTGCGCAATGCGTGCGCGAGAGCTTCCAGGAGATCGGGCGTGCGGCCCAGGCCCTGCGTGGCGGTCGGCGTGCCCGCCCCACGGCGGCGTGCCCGGCGCAAAGCGCAGCGGCTGCGCCTACAGCGGCACGGCGGCGTGCGTCGCGAGCCGGTACGCGGAGCCCCACCAGCCCCGTGGCTTGAAGGGGCGCCAGCGGCCCTGCGGCTGGGCCAGGCGGTCGGCAACGATGGCCAGCACCATGGCATTGAATCCCATGCCGGTGTGGCTGCCCGTGACGCGGATGTTCTCGTGCAGGGACGGGTCGCCCTGAAAGGTGGCTTCCTGCGCTGGCACCACGCCGTCGCTGACCGAGTACAGGCAACTCATCGGCACGGGCAGCCACTTGCGCTCGCGCAGGCTCTTGGCACGCGGCTGCATGGTGTGTGCGTCGGGCCCCAGGGGATGGGCGATGAGCCGGTACATCGACTTCACGAATGCGGGCGACCGGCTGCCGGCGGCATCGACGCTCACCGGGCTGCCCAGGGTGATGACGTTGCGCACGCACTCGCTGGCCTGGTGCGCGCCCCACAGCGCGAATACGCCACCCAGGCTCCAGCCGACGAGGCTCACGCGCTGGCCGCTGCGGTGGTGCAGATAGCGGATCTTCTGTTCCAGCGCCTTGGCGTGTCGCGTCTGGAAGCCGACGTTGCGCCCGAAGCCCCAGGTCTGCACGTCGTAGCCGCGGTTGCGCAGGAACAGCTCGAGTGCCATCAGCGTGCCCTCGTTGGCCATGAAGCCGGGCAGCAGGAGCACGGGATGTCCGTCCCCTTGGGGTGCCGTCATCAAACCCGGCACCGCCAGGGGCAGGAGCGACATCTCGACGAGCGCGCGCCACTCGGTCAGCGAGTGCAGCAGGTGCGGCTCACCCTGGTGCGGGTGGCGCGTGCTCGTGCTGCTCGGGGGCATCGCGTGTGGCCTGCGTCAGGGCCAGGCCGGCGCGCTGGCCAGCCCGGGGCCCGCAGCGCTACTGCGAAGCGGCCGGGGCTGCGGCCTCGGCGGCGCTGGCGCCGGGCAGCGGCGCCGCGGTCACCGCGGCCGCTGCCGGCGCAGCGACCACCGGCGTGGCCATCGCCGCCGCCGGTTCGCCGGTGTGCATCGCGGGCTGCGTGCTCGCGGTCATGGGCAGCAGCGGCACGATCAACAAGGCCACGATGTTGATGATCTTGATGAGCGGGTTGACGGCCGGGCCGGCGGTGTCCTTGTAGGGGTCGCCCACGGTGTCGCCGGTGACGGCGGCCTTGTGCGCCTCGCTGCCCTTCTTGTGCGTCACGCCGTCGGCGTCGGTGAAGCCCTCTTCGATGAGCTTCTTGGCGTTGTCCCAGGCGCCGCCACCGGTGCACATGGAGATGCCGACGAACAGGCCGGTGACGATGGTGCCCATGAGCAGGCCACCCAGCGCAGCCGGGCCGAGCAGCATGCCGACGAGGATCGGTGCCACCACCGGCAGCAGCGACGGGATGATCATCTCCTTGATCGCCGCGGTGGTGAGCATGTCCACCGCCGCGCTGTAGTCGGGCTTGCGTTTGCCGGCCATGATGGCGCCGTCCTTGAACTGCTTGCGCACTTCGACCACCACCGCGCCGGCGGCCCGGCCCACGGCCTCCATCGCCATCGCCCCGAAGAGGAAGGGGATGAGCCCGCCGATGAACAGGCCGACGATGACCTTGTGGTCCGACAGGTCGAAGCTCAGGTGCATGCCGCGCGCTTGCAGGGCGTGGGTGTAGTCGGCGAAGAGCACCAGCGCGGCCAGGCCGGCCGAGCCGATGGCGTAGCCCTTGGTCACGGCCTTGGTGGTGTTGCCCACGGCGTCCAGCGGGTCGGTGATCTCGCGCACGCTGGCCGGCAGTTCGGCCATCTCGGCGATGCCGCCGGCGTTGTCGGTGATCGGGCCGTAGGCGTCCAGCGCCACCACGATGCCGGCCATGCTGAGCATCGATGTCGCGGCGATGGCGATGCCGTACAGGCCTGCCAGTGCGAAGGCGGCGTAGATCGCCAGGCAGATGAAGATCACCGGGAAGGCGGTGGACTTCATGCTCACCCCCAGGCCGGCGATGATGTTGGTGCCGTGTCCGGTGGTCGAGGCCTGCGAGATGTGCTGCACCGGGCTGTATTGCGTGCCGGTATAGAACTCGGTGATCCAGACCATCGCCGCGGTGAGCAGCAGCCCGACCAGGCAGGCGCCGATGAGGCGCATCTGCGTTCCCGGAAACTGGGCGCCCAGGGCGTCGTCGGGCATCACGACCATGGTCACGCCGATGAAGAAGATGAAGGAGAGCGCGCCGGCGACGATGAGGCCCTTGTACAGCGCCGGCATGACGTTCTTCATTCCCGGCGAGGCCTTGACGAAGGCCGTGCCGATGATCGAGGCGATGATCGACACGCCGCCCAGGGTGAGGGGGTACACCACCGCTTGCAGCGCGGCGTTCTTCACCATCAGCGCGCCCAGGGCCATGGCGGCGATGAGCGTGACGGCGTAGGTCTCGAACAGGTCGGCGGCCATGCCGGCGCAGTCGCC
>DYOR01000012.1 GCA_020720385.1 Rubrivivax sp. | reverse complement strand
CATCCGTGCGGCGGGGTGGCCGACGAGGGCGCTGCGGCGAATTTCCATCGTCTCAGGCGTGTCGGAGCCGTCGCGGCGCGGCATGGCGGCGCCGCGCGCACCCGCGACGCGTCGGGAGGGCATTGAGGGAACCGATGGCGGCGGGCTGCAAGCTGGGTGTGGGCATCAAGTGGAAACGATCGCGCTGGCCGTCTATGGTAGCGGCGCACCATGAAGCCCGCGGCCGGGTTGGGTCTGGCGGCACGGGGAGGTCTTCTGAAACCAGCGCAGTTTGCTTCGGCCGGTCGCTCGCCTTTGTCATGCGCTTGACGCGTGTCAAGCGTTGCCCGTGCCGCCAGGGTAGATTCGCCGCGAGACCCGGGACACCAACCGGGAGTGCCCCTTTGGTGCGGGCCATTGCAGCGCGAGGAGTTTGAAATGGCCCAAGCTTGGCCTGTACATGCGGACCGACAGGCGTCCGCGCGCCGCGGAGCCCATCGATGAGCCCGCTGGGAATCACGCTGCTCATGCTGGTGAGCCTTGCCGGCTTCGCCTACCTCAGCTGGCGCAAGCTGGCCATCGTCATGCACCTGCAGCCCGAGCTGCGCTGGGACCATCCTGCGGCGCGGCTCAAGGCGGTGCTCGTCAACGGTTTCCTGCAGCAGCGCATGATCGCGCGCGACTGGAAGCCCGGGCTGATGCACACGGCGATCTTCCTCGGCTTCCTGGCGCTGCTGCTGCGCAAGGTCCAGCTCATCGTCATCGGCTACCACGAGCCCTTCGTCTACCCGGGCCTGTTCGGCGGCCTGTTCGCGGCACTCAAGGACGTGGTCGAGGTGGCCATCGCGCTGGCCCTGGTCTACGCCTTCTACCGGCGCTACGTGACACGACCCAAGCGGCTCGAGCCCAACCGCGAGGCCCTGCTCGTGCTGACGCTGATCTCCGTCATCATCGTCAGCGACCTGCTCTACGACGGCTTCCGCTTCGCCCTGTTCTCGGCGCAGGATGCCGGCATCGCCCACGAGCGCAGCTTCGCCTTCCTGGGCAGCCTGGTGGGCACGATGATGGCGCCATGGTCGCCCGGCGTGCTCACGGCGGGCTACCACCTGTCGTACTGGGTGCAGCTGGTGACGGTGTTCAGCTTCCTCGTGCTGCTGCCCGCAGGCGAGCATTTCCACATCGTCACGGCGCTGCCCACGCTGTTCTTCCGCCGCGGCGGGCCGACCAACGTGGTGCCCTCGGTGGACCTCGAGAAGATGATGTCCGACGACGCCGACGCCGCCTCGGTGCGCGTGGGAGCGCGCACCGCGCGCGACCTGATCTGGAAGGACGGCCTGGATGCCTTCACCTGCACCGAGTGCGGCCGCTGCAAGGACGCCTGCCCGGCCTTCCTCACCGGCAAGCCCTTGTCGCTGAAGTGGGTCAACGACAAGCTCAAGCACCACCTGCTGGAGCAGCGCGAGCTGCTGCTGGCGCCGCTTGCCGCGGGTGCCGAAGACCCGTTGCCGGCGCTGGTGGGGACGGTGATCAGCGAGGATGCGCTGTGGGCCTGCACCACCTGCGGTTACTGCGAGGCGGCCTGCCCGATCGAGCTCGAACACCTGCCCAAGTTCTTCAAGCTGCGCCAGCAGCAGGTGATGATGGAAGGCGCGTTCCCGCACGAGCTCAAGCCCGTGTTCGAGGCCTACGAGTCGCAGAGCAACCCCTGGGGCCTGCCTTCGCAGACGCGGGCGGACTGGGCCCAGGGCCTGGACGTGCCGCTGCTGACCGATGCGAGCCAGTGGTCGGAGCTCGATGTGCTGTTCTACGTCGGCTCGGCCGAGTCCTTCGACCCGCGCGGGCAGAAGATCGCGCGCGCCTTCGTGAACATCCTTCGGGCGGCGGGGGTGCGCTTTGCCATCCTCGGCGAGGCCGAGACCTCCACCGGCGAGTGCGTGCGCCGCGCCGGCAACGAGATGCTCTTCCAGCAACTCGCCACGACCCTCGTGGGCACGCTCGACGGCCTGGGTGTGAAGCGCATCGTCACCTGCGATCCGCATGCCTTCAATTCGCTGAAGAACGAGTACCCGGAATTCGGTGGCCACTACGAGGTGCAGCACCACTCGGTATTCATCGCCGGCCTGCTGCGCGACGGGCGGCTCAGGCTGCAGCCGAGTTTCGAGCGCGTGCTCTTCCACGACCCGTGCTACCTGGGTCGCCACAATGGCGAGTACGACGCGCCGCGCCAGGTCATCCGCTTGCTCGCCAAGGACGAGCTCAAGGAGTTCGACCTGCACGGGCCCAAGGCCATGTGCTGCGGCGCGGGCGGCGCGCGCATGTGGCAGGAGGAGTCGATCGGCACGCGCATCAACGTCGAGCGTGCCGAGCAGGCGCTGGCCCAGCAGCCGCAGGTGATCGCCACCGCATGCCCGTATTGCGCGGTGATGATCGAGGACGGCCTGAAGGCCCTGGGCCGCGAGGGCGAGGCCACGACCAGGGACATCGCCGAACTGGTGGCCGAGGCGCTGCGGCCGGCCGCCGTGCACTGAGGGCCCCGTGGCCGGCATCCTCATCCTGTACTCGACGGTCGACGGCCACACGCGGCAGATCTGCGAGCGGCTGCGCGGCATCGTCGAGGGTGCTGGCCAGAGCGTCAGCGTCAAGCCGCTGGTCGAGGGCACGGCGCAGGACCTGGCGCAGTGCAGCGCCGTGGTCATCGGCGCGGCCATCCGCTACGGCAAGCACCGGCCCGAAGTGGAGGCGTTCATCGCCCGGCACCAGGCGGCGCTGGAAGCGCGGCCGAATGCCTTCTTCTCCGTCAACGTGGTGGCGCGCAAGCCGGAGAAGAACCGGCCCGAGACGAACCCCTACATGCAGAAGTTCCTGCGCCGCATCCGCTGGAAGCCGCAACACCTGGCGGTCTTCGCCGGGCGGCTGGACTACCCCTCGTACGGCTTCGTCGACCGCCAGATGATCCGCCTGATCATGTGGATGACCAAGGGCCCCACGGCACCCGACAGCGTCGTCGAGTTCACCGACTGGGCCCAGGTGGAGGCCTTCGGCGCGGCCGTGGCGCGCCTGCCCGGGGGCGACTGAGCTGCCTTGCCGCGCGCGGGCCGCTGCGGCCACTGCTGCCCGTGGCCCGAACTTGGTCGACTCATTGCCAGACCCGATGATCCCCGGACCGGGTTCGACCGGCGATAAGCAGCACTCCCGCCGGGTACCCATGGATCGCTCATGGGAATGCCGGATTCCGGGTCCCTTGATCCAGGTTAAGAGGTCGCCCGGCGTTTGCCCGCAACATCGCGCAGTGCGCCGAGTGTGCAAGAGATGGACCTATGTTCCGATGGAGCGGAAGACCCAGCATGAAGTTGCCCCCGTGCGCCATTCCTTCATTGCCCCCCGAGGGGGTTTCAGCCTCTCTGAGGCAGCTCGGTAGAGGCTGACATGTATCCCATCATTCGACGCGAGTCCTTTTCGGACACCACCTTCCTCTGGGAGGTGCTCGCCCCCGACGTGGCGCGCTCGGCCGAACCCGGCCACTTCGTCATGCTGCGCCTGCACGAAGGCGGCGAGCGCATCCCGCTCACGGTGGCCGACTACGACCGTGAGCGCGGCACCATCACCATGGTCATCCAGGCGCTGGGCAAGACCACGCTGGAGATGCGCGACCACTACAAGGCCGGCGACCACATCGTCGACTTCGTCGGCCCCCTGGGTCTGCCGCAGCACGTGAGCCGTGTCGGGCACGTGGTGCTGGTGGGTGGTGGGCTGGGCGTGGCGCCGATCTACCCGCAGTTGCGCGGGTTCAAGGAAGCGGGCAACCGCACCACCAGCATCATCGGCTTTCGCAACAAGGACCTGGTGTTCTGGGAAGACAGGTTCGGCGGCTACAGCGACCAGCTCATCGTCTGCACCGACGACGGCAGCTACGGCAAGCCGGGCTTCGTCACCGCCGCGCTCGAGGAGGTGCTGGAGACCGACAAGCCCGACCTGGTCATCGCCATCGGTCCGCTGCCGATGATGAATGCCTGCGTCGAGACCTCGCGCCCCTTCGGCGTGAAGACCATGGTCTCGCTCAATGCCATCATGGTCGACGGCACCGGCATGTGCGGCTCGTGCCGCGTCACCGTGGGCAACGAGATCAAGTTCGCCTGCGTCGACGGCCCCGACTTCGACGGCCACCAGGTCGACTTCAAGGAGCTCCTGCTGCGCCAGAAGCGCTTCAAGGGCGAGGAAGCGGCGGCGAACTCCGACTACGCACACGTGTGCCATGTCGACAAAGTCCTCATCGAGCAGGGCAAGCGCAACTACAAGAAGTACAAGGACCTCGCCCCGCACGCCACCAAGATGCCCGAGCGCGACCCGCTGGAGCGCTCGCGCAACTTCAAGGAAGTGAACCTCGGCTACAGCACCGCCGATGCGCTGGCCGAGGCCGAGCGCTGCATCATGTGCAGCAAGCCGGCGTGCATCGAAGGCTGCCCGGTGGCCATCGACATCCCGGGCTTCATCCGCAAGATCCTGGTGCGCGACATCGAGGGCGCGCAAGCGGTGATCAACGAGACGAACCTGTTCCCGTCGGTGTGCGGCCGCGTCTGCCCGCAGGAATCGCAGTGCGAGGCGCTGTGCGTCGTCGGGCGCAAGCTCGAGCCCGTGGCCATCGGCCGGCTGGAGCGCTTCGTCGGCGACAACGCCAGGCCACACAAGGTCGAAGCGCCGCGCTTCGAGGCTTCGCTCGGCGCCGTGGCCATCGTCGGCTCCGGCCCGTCGGGCCTGGCCGTCGCGGCCGACCTGCGCAAGTACGGTTGTGACGTCACCGTCTACGAGGCCCTGCACGTCGTCGGTGGCGTGCTGCAGTACGGCATCCCGTCGTTCCGCCTGCCGCGCGAGATCATTGCCCGCGAGGTCGACCAGCTCAAGGCCATGGGCATCAAGTTCGAGACCAACAAGGTCATCGGCAAGACCTTCTCGGTGACCCAGCTGACCCAGGAGATGGGCTTCGACGCCGTCTTCGTCGGCGCCGGTGCCGGCGCCCCGGCCTTCCTCGGCATCCCCGGCGAGTTCGCCGGGCAGGTCTACTCGGCCAACGAATTCCTCACCCGCGTGAACCTCATGGGCGGCGACAAGTTCCCGTACCTGGACACGCCCATCACCCTGGGCAAGAGCGTGGTCGTGATCGGCGCGGGCAACACGGCCATGGACTGCCTGCGCGTGGCCAAGCGCCTGGGCACGCCCACCGTGCGCTGCGTCTACCGGCGTTCCGAGGCCGAGGCGCCGGCGCGCATCGAGGAGTTGCGCCACGCCAAGGAGGAAGGCATCGATTTCTTCTTCCTCCACGGGCCGGTGGAGATCCTCACCGATGCCGAGGGCAGCGTGCGCGGCATGCGCGTGCAGAAGATGGTTCTGGGCGAGCCCGACGACAAGGGCCGCCGCCAGCCGATCCCGCAGGACGAGTTCCTCGAACTCGACTGCGACACCGTGATCTACGCCCTGGGCACCAAGGCCAACCCCATCGTCACCAAGTCCACGCCCGGGCTGGTGCTCAACAAATGGGGCTACATCGTGGCCGACGCGGCCACGCAGGCCACCAGCGTGCCGGGTGTGTTTGCCGGCGGCGACATCGTCACCGGGGGCGCCACCGTGATCCTGGCCATGGGCGCAGGGCGCCGCGCGGCGCGGGCCATCGGCGCGTACCTGGCCGGCGGCAAGAGCAGCTGGCCGGTGACGCAGGCCGACGCCGACGCCTTCGTGCCGCCCACGCCGCTGGCCAGCACTCCCACAACCGACTCCAGCGAGATCCACTCATGAGCATCTGCCCGCGCTGCAAACGCCCGCTCGAGGACGAAGAACCCTACATCTGCTGCGCCGGCCAGGAACTGCGCTGGCGCTGCACGAGTTGCCACAAGGTGAGCGAGGGCTTCGCCTTCCCTTACGGCATGTGCCCCTACTGCAAGGGCAAGCTCGAACTCATCGACCGCGGCGCGATTCAGGGAGACCGCGCCCTGGACGCGATCCGCAAGGCCTTCGAGATCGAGCTCGGCGGCCACGCCTTCTATACGCACGCCTCCGAAGAGGCCAAGGACGCCGAGCTGAAGATGCTCTTCGGTCGCTTCGCCGAGATGGAAAAGGAGCACATGGACACGCTGTCCAAGCGCTACCACGCCGACCTGCCCGCGGCGTCGGCAGACTTCCAGATCGACCGCGCGGCCATCTTCTCCGGCGTGGAGCGCAAGCCCGAGGATGCGGCCAACCTGTTCCGCATCGCCATCGCCTTCGAGCAGCGCGCGGTCGAGTTCTTCACCCGCGAGGGCGAGCAGGCGCCTGCCGGTTCGGTCGAGAGCGCCCTGTACAAGGAGCTCGCCGCCGAGGAGCGCGAACACGTCGAAATGCTGACCACCGAGTTCAAGCGCTGGGAGACCGGCCGCGCCGGGATCCTTTAGCACGAGTCGCGCAGACGCACGGCCGCGACGACGAAGGCCGCCGCAGAGCCGGCCCCTGCCCACCACAGCCAAGAGACAACACCATGACCGAACGTTCGTATGTGCTGGACGGCAACGAAGCTGCCGCGCGGATCGCCCACCTGACCAGCGAAGTGATCGCCATCTACCCGATCACGCCTTCGTCGAACATGGGCGAGTTGTCCGACGAGTGGTCGGCCAAGGGGCGCAAGAACATCTGGGGCATGGTGCCGCAGGTGATCGAGATGCAGAGCGAAGCGGGCGCCGCCGGCGCCGTGCACGGCTCGCTGCAGGCCGGCGCGCTGACCTGCACCTTCACCGCTTCCCAAGGGCTGTTGCTCAAGCTGCCCAACATGTTCAAGATCGCCGGCGAGCTCACGCCGACGGTGTTCCACATCGCCGCGCGCACCCTGGCCACGCATGCGCTGTCGATCTTCGGCGACCACAGCGACGTGATGGCCGCGCGCATGACCGGCTTCGCGCTGCTGGCCTCGAGCAGCGTGCAGGAAGCGCAGGACATGGCGATGATCGCCCACATGGCCACGCTCGAGTCGCGCGTGCCCTTCCTGCATTTCTTCGACGGCTTCCGCACCAGCCACGAAGTGAACAAGATCGACCTGCTGCCTGAAGCAGACGTGCGCGCGCTGATCGACGACGAACTCGTCGCCGCCCACCGCGAGCGCGCTCTCAACCCGGACCGGCCGGTGATCCACGGCACGGCGCAGAACCCCGACGTCTTCTTCCAGGCGCGCGAGGCCTGCAACAGCTTCTACACCGCGGTGCCGGGCATCGTGCAGGAGGCGATGGAGCGCTTCGCCAAGCTCACCGGCCGGCGCTACAGCGCCTTCTGGTACAGCGGCGCGCCCGACGCCGAGCGCGTGATCGTGCAGATGGGCTCGGGCGTGGGTGCGACGCGCGAGGCCGTGGCCAAGCTCGTGGCCGCGGGCGAGAAGGTGGGCCTGCTCACCGTGCGCCTGTACCGGCCTTTCGACACCCAGGCCTTCATCGCCGCGCTGCCCAGGTCCGTGCGCTCCATCGCCGCGCTCGACCGCACCAAGGAGCCCGGCGCGATCGGCGAGCCGCTGTACCAGGACGTGGTCACCGCGCTGGTCGAGGCCTGGCCGCAGGGCGTGCCCGTGCCGCGCGTGATCGGCGGCCGCTACGGCCTGTCGTCCAAGGAATACACGCCGGCGATGGCCAAGGCGGTGTTCGACGAACTCGAGCAAGCCCAGCCCAAGCGCCACTTCACCGTCGGCATCTACGACGACGTGACGCACCTGTCACTGAAGTGGGATGCGTCCTTCAGCACCGAGGGCGAAGGCGTGACGCGCGCCGTGTTCTACGGCCTGGGCGCCGACGGCACCGTGGGGGCCACCAAGAACACGGTGAAGATCATCGGCGAGAACACGCCGCTCTATGCACAGGGCTACTTCGTCTACGACAGCAAGAAGTCCGGCGCCATCACCGTCTCGCACCTGCGCTTCGGACCCAAGCCGATCGACTCGACCTACCTCGTCGACCAGGCCGACTTCGTCGCCTGTCACCAGTTCGAGTTCATGTCCAAGCTCGACGTGCTCGCGGTGGCGCGGCCGGGGGCGACCTTCCTGCTCAACAGCCCCTATGGCGCGGACAGCGTCTGGGACAAGCTGCCGCGCGAGGCGCAGCAGTCCATCCTGGCCAAGAAGCTCAAGTTCTACGTCGTCGACGCGCTCGCCGTGGCCAAGCAGGCGGGCCTGGCCGGGCGCATCAACACGGTGACGCAGGCCTGCTTCTTCGCCATTTCCGGTGTCCTGCCGCGCGACGAGGCGATCGAGAAGATCAAGGAGTCGATCCGCAAGACCTACGGCAAGCGCGGCGAGACCGTGCTGTCGCGCAATTTCGCCGCGGTGGACGGCTCGCTGGCGGCGCTTTGCGAAGTGCAGCTTCCCGCCGCGGCCAGCTCGCCGCTGGTGCGCAGCCCTGTCGTCCCTCGTGCCGCACCCGACTTCGTGCAGCGCGTCACCGCGATGATGCTCGACGGCAAGGGCGACCTGCTGCCGGTGTCGGCCCTGCCCATCGACGGCACCTTCCCCACCGGCACCACGCAATGGGAGAAGCGCAGCATCGCCCAGGAGATCCCGCTGTGGGACGCCGAGCTGTGCACGCAGTGCGCGATCTGCACGCTGATGTGCCCGCACGCGGCGATCCGCATGAACGTCTTCTCGCCCGAGGAGATGAAGCGCGCGCCGGCCAGCTTCAAGGCCGTGCCCTGGACGCGCAAGGACGGTGGCCCGCTCGACGGCCAGATGTACAGCCTGCAAGTGGCGCCCGACGATTGCACCGGCTGCGGCATCTGCGTCGACGTGTGCCCGACGCGTAGCAAGACGGTGGCCAAGCACAAGGCCATCAACATGGTGCCCAAGCTCGACGTGCTCGACGCCGAACGCGCCAATTACGACTTCTACCTCGGCCTGCCCGAGGTGCGCCCGCCCATGGAGAGCATGGACGGCCTGCGCGGCTCGCAGCTGCGTCTGCCGCTCTTCGAGTACTCGGGCGCGTGTTCGGGTTGCGGCGAGACGCCCTACCTCAAGCTGCTCACGCAGCTCTACGGCGACCACCTCATGATCGCCAACGCCACGGGTTGCTCGTCGATCTACGGCGGCAACCTGCCCACGACGCCGTATTCGCAGAACGCGCGGGGGCAGGGCCCGGCCTGGGCCAACAGCCTGTTCGAGGACAATGCCGAGTTCGGCCTGGGCATGCGCCTGGCGCTGGACGCGCAGCGCGACCTGGCGCAGATGCTGGTGACGCTCCTCGCGCCGGCCATCGGCGAGGATCTCGCCACGGCGCTGCTCGAGTCGCCGCAGGACAACGACGAGCAGATCCGCCAGCAGCGTGAGCGCGTCAAGCAGCTCAAGACCCTGCTCGCGCGGCAGCCCGGCCCCGAGGCCAGGCGGCTGCTCGCCGTGGCCGACAGCCTGGTGACGCGCAGCGTGTGGATCGTCGGCGGCGACGGCTGGGCCTACGACATCGGTTACGGCGGCCTGGACCATGTGCTCGCCTCGGGCCGCAACGTCAACATCCTGGTGCTCGACACCGAGGTCTACAGCAACACCGGCGGCCAGGCGTCCAAGTCGACGCAGCGCGGTGCGGTGGCCAAGTTCGCCGCGGCCGGAAAGTCCTCGGGCAAGAAGGACCTGGGCATGATCGCCATGGCCTACGGCAACGTCTACGTAGCCCAGGTGGCGATGGGCGCCAACCCGGTGCAGACGGTGCGCACCTTCCAGGAGGCCGCGGCCTGGGACGGGCCTTCGCTGATCATCGCCTACAGCCATTGCATCGCCCACGGCATCGACATGACCACCGGCATGAGCCACCAGCGCGACGCCGTGAAGAGCGGCTACCTCACGCTCTACCACTACGACCCGCGCCTGGGCATGGGCGGCGCCGACCAGCCGCTCAAGCTCGACTCGCGCAAGCCGACGCAGCCGCTGGAACAGTTCCTCATGAAGGAGGGTCGCTACGCCATGCTCGCGCAGTCCGACCCGGCACGCGCCAAGCAGTTGCTCAAGGCCTCGCAGCAGGACGCGGATGCGCGCTGGCAGCTCTACGAGCAGATGGCCGGCGTGCACCGCGTGGTGGCCGACGAAGGTCGCGCCGCCGGCGCGGCCGAAGACAAGCAACCCAGCGCTGCGCCCGCGCAGGAGGAGAAGTGATGAGCATCGATCTTCGTACCCGCTACCTGGGCTTGCCGCTGCAAAACCCGATCGTGGCGTCGGCCTCGCCGCTGACGGGCAACATCGACAGCCTCAGGCGCCTGCAGGACGCCGGCATCGCCGCCGTCGTGCTGCCCTCGCTCTTCGAGGAGCAGATCGAGCACGAGGAGATGGCCACCCACAACCTCATGCTGCAAGGCGCCGAGGTCTCGCCCGAGGCGCAGGGCTTCTTCCCCGAGATGCAGAGCTACCGCACCGGGCCCGACGAGTACCTGGACCTCATCGCCGGCGCCAAGAAGGCGCTCGCCGTGCCGGTCATCGCCAGCCTCAACGGCCACACGCCGGGGGGCTGGACGGGCATCGCGCGCAAGTTCGAGGCGGCGGGTGCCGACGCCATCGAGCTCAACGTCTACTTCCTTGCCACCAGCGTGGACGACACCGCCGCGAACGTGGAGCAGCGCTACGTCGACCTGGTCGAGTCGGTCGCGCGGCAGGTGAAGATCCCCGTCGCCGTCAAGGTGTCCCCGTATTTCAGCGCCATGGCCAACATGGCGGCGCGGCTGACGAAGGCCGGCGCCTCGGGGCTCGTGCTCTTCAACCGCTTCCTGCAGCCCGACATCGCGCTCGACGAGCTCGAGGTGTCGCCGCGCCTGGTGCTGTCCACCTCCGACGAGCTGCGCCTGGCGCTGCGCTGGATCGCCATCCTGCGCGGCCGCGTGGGGGCCAGCCTGGCCGCCACCGGCGGGGCGCACACCAGCGACGACGTGCTCAAGCTGCTCCTGGCGGGCGCGGATTGCGCCATGCTGGCGAGCAGCCTGCTGATCAAGGGCCCCGACCATGTCGGCAGCCTGGTCAAGGGCATCCAGACCTGGATGGCCGAGCGCGAGTACAGCTCGGTGGAGCAGATGAAGGGCTCGCTCTCGCAGCAGTCCTGCCCCGACCCCGACGCCTTCGAGCGTGCCAACTACATGAAGGCGCTACAGTCTTTTGCCAGCGAATTCGCCTGAGCTGCTGCGGCCCGGCGACGCCCCTTCCCGATCCCGTTTTCCTAGGAGATTCCCATGGCCCTGTATATCAACGACGACTGCACCGCCTGCGACGCCTGCAAGCCGATGTGCCCCAACGAAGCCATCGAGGTGGGCTCGCCAATCTACATCATCGATCCGGCCAAGTGCACCGAGTGCGTGGGCGCGTTCGATGACCCCCAGTGTGTCGACGTGTGCCCCGCCGACTGCATCCTGGTCGATCCGAAGCACACCGAAACGCGCGAACAACTGCAGGCGAAGTACGAACGCCTGCACGGCTGAAGCCGTGGCCGGGAGCGGTATGCGCAGGGTCTTTGGGCCCCTTGCCGCCGCTCCTTGCTCCAAGTCAAGCCCTCATCCTGGCTCGCGCGTAGCATGCGGCCTTGTCGGCGTGTTGGCCGATGAATGGTTGCTCCGAGGTGAGGGTTTGGATCCCCGCCCGTCAGCCGCAGCGCCGGGTGGCAGCCGGCTGCGCGGTTGACGTCGGGATCCTGTCTTTTTTACAACGGGCAACGGCCCTCGGAGAATCATGAATACCGAAACCTTGACCAGCCGCTTCCCGGTCGTGACGCGGCAGGATTTTTCCGACGTCACCTTCCTGCTCGAGATCAAGCATCCGATGCTGGCCAAGGCGGCCAAGCCGGGCCAGTTCGTCATCGTCATGCCCGATGAACACGGCGAGCGCATCCCGTTGACGCTGGCGGATTTCGACGCCAAGAAGGGCACCATCACCCTGGTCATCCAGGCCGTGGGCAAGACCACGCGCTCGATGCAGCGCGACTGCCAGGTCGGCTCGACCCTTCTGTCGGTGGTTGGACCGATGGGCATCCCCAGCCACATCGGCAAGGCCAAGAAGGTGGTCTGCGTGGGCGGCGGTCTGGGCGTGGCCCCGGTGTTTCCGCAGGCGCGCGCGCATCACGACGGCGGCGCCTACGTCATCGGCGTGATCGGCTTTCGCACCAAGGAGCTGATCTTCTGGCAGGACAAGTTCGCATCCGCGTGCGACGAGTTGATCGTCTGCACCGACGACGGTTCGGCGGGCATCCACGGCCGCGTGACGGTCGGTCTGGAGCAGGCCATTGCGAAGCACAAGGACATCGATGAAGTCGTCGCCATCGGTCCCCCGGTGATGATGAAGGGCTGCGCCGAAGTGACGCGCCCGCACGGCATCCACACGGTGGTGAGCGTGAACTCGGTGATGGTCGACGGCACCGGCATGTGCGGCGGCTGCCGCGTGAAGATCGGCGACCAGGTGCGCTTTGCCTGCGTCGACGGTCCGGACTTCGACGGCCACCTGGTGGACTTCGACGATCTCAACGCGCGCCTGACGCGCTTCAAGCCCTCCGAGGCCGAGGCCAACCAACGCTTCGAGGAGAGCTGCCGCCTGCAGGCCGCTGCCGCGAAGGTCGAGGCCCAGGCCAGCAATGCAACCCGGCCCGCCGCCGGCAAGTAGGAACAGCACCATGGCCGTGAAAGCGAAGAAGAAGACCATCCGCACCATCCCGCAGGCGCGCACGCCGGCGCGGGAGCAGGATCCCAAGGTCCGTGCGCGCAATTTCAGCGAGGTGTCGCTGGGCTACACGCTCGAGGACGCGCTGGTCGAAGCCGAGCGTTGCCTGCAGTGCGCCGACGAGCCCTGCGTCGCCGGCTGCCCGGTGAGCATCGACATCCCGGGCTTCATCCGCAAGATCGCCGAGAAGCACCACCACGGCGCCTACGAGATCATCACCGACACCAACCTGCTGCCCTCGATCTGCGGGCGCGTGTGCCCGCAGGAGAGCCAGTGCGAGGGCGTGTGCACCGTGGGTGCGACGCTCGAGCCCGTGGCCATCGGCCGGCTGGAGCGCTTCGTCGGCGACATGGCCATCCGCGAGGGTTGGTCCAACGTGCCGTACATGGAGCCCAACGGCCTGCGCGTGGGCATTGTCGGTGCCGGCCCCGCAGGCATGGCCTGTGCGGCCGACATGGCCAAGGCGGGCTGCGAGGTGGTGGTCTACGAGGCCTTCCACGAACCCGGTGGCGTGCTCAAGTACGGCATCCCCGATTTCCGCCTGCCCAACGACGTCATCGACGCCGAGATCGAGAAGCTGCGCCAGCTTGGCATCCGCTTCGAGTGCAACACGCTCGTCGGGCGACTCTTCACGCTCGAGCAGATGCGCACCGAGATGGGCTTCGATGCGGTCTTCGTGGGCACCGGTGCGGGCTACCCGAGCTTCATGGGCATCCCCGGCGAGTCGCTCAATGGCGTGCTCTCGGCCAACGAGCTGCTCACGCGTTGCAACCTGATGAAAGCGCGCTTCTTCCCCAGCTTCGACACCCCGCTGCAACCCGGCAAGCGCGTCGCCGTGATCGGTGCGGGCAATACAGCGATGGACGCGCTGCGCGTCTCGCTGCGCCTGGGAGCCAACAGCGTGCACTGCATCTACCGCCGCTCGAAGAAGGAAGCCCCGGCGCGCGTCGAGGAAGTGCACCACGCCGAGGAAGAAGGCGTGGACTTCAACTGGCTCACCAGCCCGGTGGAGATCCTCGACGACGGCAAGGGTGGCGTGCGCGCACTGCGCTGCATCCGCATGGAACTCGGCGAGCCCGATGCCTCGGGCCGGCGCAAGCCCGTCGAGGTGCCGGGCAGCGAATTCGAGTTCGAGTGCGACATGGTCGTGTTCGCCATCGGCACCAACGCCAACCCGATCATCGGCCAGACCTGCAAGATCAAGCTCAACAAGTGGGGCTACCTGGAGGCCGACGAGAACCTGGCCACCTCGCTCTCGGGCGTCTGGGCGGGTGGCGACATCGTCACCGGTGCGGCCACCGTGATCAAGGCCATGGGTGCAGGGCGCAAGGCGGCGCGCCACATGAAGGCCTGGCTGGGCCTGCGTGACAGCAACGCCGTCTACGCCGGCGAGGCCAGCGACACGCTCTTCGGCATCGCCCGCGAAGAGCATGGCTGCGCCCGCGTGCGCGTGGTCTGAGCCGCGGACCTCCCCACCCATCTGCAAGACAACCTCAAGAGACCAGGCATGACCAAGAACGACGCTGCAGTCCTCGACCGCACCGAACCGGTGGGCGATGTGCCCAGCCGCAAACCGGCGGTCCAACTGACCGAACACATCGTCGAGGTGATCAGCGACTCGGGCGAAGGCGCCCAGCGTTGCGGCCAGTCGCTGGCGGCCATTGCGGCGCGCAGCGGCAACGGCATCTGGACGGTGGAGATCATCCCCGCCGAGATCCAGCCTCCGGCGCGCAGCACCGCCGGCGCCAGCGGCATCCGCATCCGCATCGGTGCCGAGCGCATCACCAACGGCGGCGACCAGACCGACCTGGTGATGGCCTTCAACGAGCAGGTGATCCTGGGCCGCGAGCAGGCCGGCGAGCTCAAGCCCGGCGCCACCATCATGCTCGAGAGCGTGTGGGCCGAGCACAGGGATGCGAAGATCGCCACGGCCTACCTCGAGACGGTGAAGATGCTCGAGGGCAAGGGCTACCGCCTCATCGAGATGCCGCTGGAGCGCGAGTGCCGTGCCCTGATGAGCGACCCGCGGCGCGGCAAGAACATGTTCGTGCTCGGCGTGCTGTGCAGCATCTACAGCTTCGACCTGGAACTGGCGCGGGCGCAGATTGCACTCATCTTCGGCAAGAAGGAAGCCAAGGTCATCCAGACCAACGTCAAGCTCATGGAGGCCGGCTTCGCCTGGGCCGAGAAGACGCTGGACTTCAAGTTCCGCATTCCGGCCCCGCCGATCACCGAGCCGCAGATCGTGATCAGCGGCAACACGGCCGTGGCACTCGGCGTGCTGGCCTCGGGCATGGACATCTGCGCCATGTACCCGATCACCCCGGCGACCTCCGCCTCGCATTACCTCAGCGAGTGCTTCGAGCGCGTGGGCGGCATGGTGCACCAGGCCGAGGATGAAATCGCCGCCTGCGCCTTTGCCATCGGCGCCTCGTACGCTGGCCGCTGCGCGGTGACCATCACCTCGGGCCCGGGTTATTCGCTCAAGCAAGAGGGCATTGGCCTGGCGGTGATGGCGGAGATCCCGCTCGTCGTCGTCAACGTGCAGCGTGGTGGCCCGAGCACCGGTCAGCCGACCAAGGTGGAGCAGGGCGACCTGATGGCCGCCGTCTTCGGCAGCCACGGTGACGCGCCCAAGGTGGTGATGGCCGCCAGCGGCATCGAGGACTGCTTCTACTCGATGATCACCGCGCGCAAGATCGCCGAGACCTTCAACATGGTCGTCGTGGTGCTCACCGACGCCTCGCTGGCGACGGCGCAGCAGCCCTTCGTGCGCCCGCAGTTCAGCGAGGAATGGCTCGCGCCGCCGATCGACCAGACGCCCATCCCCGAGGGCGCCAAGCCCTACGACTGGGATCCAGTGACCGGCATCGCCCGGCGCTTCATCCCCGGCCAGCCGGGTGGCATGCACACCGTCACCGGTCTGGCGCACGACCGCTTCAGCAAGGTCGCCTACGACCCGACGATCAACGAAGAGGGCCTGCGCATGCGCAGCCTCAAGCTCGCCGCGCTGCAAAAGACCCTGAAGACACCGCCCGTGTACGGCGAGCCCGAGGGCGACCTGCTGCTGGTGGGCTGGGGCAGCAACCAGGGCGCCATCGAGGAAGCGGTGGACCGCCTGCGTGTCCAGGGCCAGAAGGTCGGCTCCCTGCACCTGCGCTTCATTCAGCCGCTGCCCTCGGGCATCCGCGAGATCCTCAAGCGCTTCAAGCGCGTGATGACGATCGAAGGCAACTGGTCCGACAGCCTCCAGGACGAACTCATCGACGAAGACAACCGCCGCTATTCGCAACTGGCGCTCATGCTGCGTTCGCGCTACCTGGTCGACATCGACTGCTGGAGCGAGGCGCGTGGCCAGCCCATCAAGCCCGGCAGTGTCGTCGACGTCGCTCTTAACCGTTTGAATCGCAAAGGCTGAACATGGGCTCCTCACTCGACCAGTGCGTCATCCGGCTGCACGAAGAGCAGCACTCGCTCGAGGACTACCAGGGTGGCGTGCCACGCTGGTGTGTCGGCTGTGGCGACAGCGCCATCCTCACCGCCGTGCAGCGCCTGTGCCGCGACGAAAACCTGGCGCCCGAGCGCACGGTGTTCGTCTCGGGCATCGGCTGCTCCAGCCGCTTCCCGCACTACATGAAGACCTACGGCTTCCACGGCATCCACGGCCGCGCCTTCCCGCTCGCCGAGGGCGTGAAGATGGCGCGGCCCGACCTGCATGTCTTCGTCAACACCGGCGACGGCGACTGCTGCAGCATTGGCGCGGCGCACTGGATCCACGCGCTGCGCTACAACATGAACATGACGGTCATCCTGCATGACAACCATGTCTACGGCCTGACCAAGAAGCAGGCCTCGCCGACCTCGCCCGTCGGGCTGAAGAGCAACACCACGCCGCGCGGTGCGGTGCTCGAGGCCCTGAACCCGCTGACGGTGTCGCTGGGGGTGCAGAACGCGTCCTTCATCGCCCAGGCCGTGGACTGGATGCCCGAGTCGCTGTACGACATCATCAAGAAGGCCTTCCATCACCGCGGATTCTCCCTGGTGCGCGTGATCCAGCGCTGCCCGGAATTCCTGCCCAAACTGCTCGAGCCGTGGCTGCAGGACCCGGGCAAGACCTTGCTGCTCACGCACGCCAACGGCCTGCAGCCCAGCGCCGAGGTCAGCCGCACCTATCGCAACCAGCGCGAGCACGACCCGCTGGACATGAACACGGCGCGCGAGATCGCCTCGTGCGAGGACCCGATTCCGGTGGGCATCCTTTATCACAACCCCGAGATCCCGTGCTACGAGGAACTGCGCAACGCAGGGGCGCCGCGTTCACCCGAGCTCACGCGCTCGGGGCTCAACGGCGAGCTCGACAAGTACACGATCTGGCCCGAAGCCGCTGCCACCGGCAAGCGCAAGGCCTGAACCCCCAGTCACACCACACAGACCATCGCGCGAGAGGCCCAGGCCATGGACGTGCCCACGAAGCACCAGGAACACCAGCTCTTTCACATGACCGGCCAACGTGGCGCCGAGGGCTTTGCCGCCCTCGACGTTGCCACGCTGCGTCCGGCCCTGCTCGCGCCCTACCGCGAGCTCAACCGGCTGCGCCACGACTACCCGCTGGTGCTCATCGACGAGCCCGGCGGCGAGGGCTTCGCGCTCTCGCTGTCCAGCGTCGTCAACCAGGTGCTGCACAAGCTGGCGCCGCGCGGCATCGAGGGTGAACACCTGCGCAAGAGCCTGCTGCGGCTGGAGCGGGAGATGCGCAGCATGGTCGCCGGCGGGGCGCAGGGGACGCTGGCGGACCTGTGGACCGCAGCGGCCGAGCACCTGGGCATGGGTGGCGACGAGACCTCGGTGGCGGGCCTGCTGACCCACACCACCGCCTCGCCGGGCGATGCGGCGCAGGATGTGAGCGGCGTGCTCGCGGGCTGCGACGAGGCTCTGCCGGCGAAGCTGCTCAGGCAGGCGTGGCGCCACGCGCAGGCGAACAAGGCGCGTGCCTTCCACGCCCGCGTCGACGCCCTGATGCGCAAGCTTTCCGACATCAAGCGCGCCGCCTGGGTGCACTCCCAGGCCGGCCAGCAGCCGCAGGCGCTGCAGCAGGCGGTGGGTTCGGGCCACCGGGACGTGTTCGACTTTGCCGCCATGTCGCGCCTGGTGGCGCGCCGTGCCCCGGTGGACGAGCTGCCCGCGGCACGCCGTGGGCGCATCGAATGGGCGCTGGGCGTGCTCGCCAAGCAGACCTTCTACCCGGCGCGCGGCGCCGGGGCGGCGGCAGCGATGGAGGCGAACTACGCCTTCGAGCAATGCGCGGCCGCCATGGAGGCCTACCGCAACCGCCTGCCGGCCGTGGCCGAATTCGTCAAGGCCATGGCCGTGGCCGAGCTCGAGGTCGTGGGCCACTACGTGGAAGGCGAGCACGATGCCGTGTTCGCGCGCTACGACGTGCACTCGCTCACCGCCGACGACCTGGCGCTGATGCCCGATTACCTGGTGTGCATCCCGCCCGAGCGCAACGAGGCGCCCGAGAACGCCCCGTTGCTCGACATGCTCTCCTCGGGCATGCCGGTGAAGGTGCTGGTGCAGGTCTCCGACCTGCTCGAGGAAGCCTCGATCGGCACCGGCCACTTCGCCTTCGGCGTGCGCAGCGCGCGCCTGGCGACCACGGCGATGGGCCTGGGCGGCATGTTCGTGATGCAGGCCGCCAGCTCGGCGCTGTACCCGCTGCGCCAGCGCGTGGCACGCGGCATGGCCTGCGCCGGCCCGTCGCTCTTCGCGGTGTACGCGGGTTCGCCGCATGCGGCGGCCGGGCTGGAGCGCTACCTCACCGCGGCCGTGGCCGCCGAGTCGCGGGCCTTCCCCTCGTTCACCTACGACGCCGCCGCCGGCGCCAACTGGGCCGAGCGTTTCTCGCTCGAGAACAACCGCAACGCCGCGGCAGACTGGGCCCTCGAGTCCTTCGAGTACGCCGACGAGGGTCTGCAGCGCGCCGTCGAACAGCTCGCCTTCACCTACGCCGACTTTGCCCTGTGCGACAGCCGCCACGCCAAGCACTTCGCGGTCGTGCCGCGCGAGCGCTGGCATGCCGCCATGCTCCCGGTGGGCGACTGGCTGGCCTTGCCCGAGAACCTGGCCGCGACACGCCTGCCCTACCTGCTGGCGGTGGACGGCCAGGACCGCCTGCAGCGCGTCATCGTCGATGCGGCGATGATGCAGGCGACCAAGCGCTGCCTGCTGCTGTGGCACCGCCTGCAGGAGCATGCCGGCATCAACGATTCGCACACCGAACGCGCCCTGGCGCGCGAGCGCGCCGAGCGCGCGGCGCAAGCCGCCAGCGCCGCGGTTCAGCCCGCGGCGGTGCCTGCGCCGGCCGCAGCGGCAGCTGCGGCAGCAGCGCCCGCGGCCGAACCCGCGCCGGTGGCGGACAAGCCACCCTCCGACGAGGCCTGGATCGAGACCTCGCGCTGCCCGAGCTGCAACGAGTGCCAGCTCATCAACGACCGCATGTTCGGCTACAACGAGAACAAGCAGGCCTACATCAAGGACATCAACGCGGGCACCTACGCACAGATGGTGGAGGCTGCAGAAGCGTGCCAGGTGGCCATCATCCACCCCGGCAAGCCGCACAATCCCAAGGAGCCGGGGCTGGAGGCCCTGATCGAACGCGCCAAACCCTACATGTAGCCGCGGCACGCTGCTGCGACGATGAACCACCCCATGCCGGTGTGCTGCACCGGTTGAAGCAAAGGACCCCCAGTCATGTCTTCTACGCCGCTGCTGTCCATGCTCCGCAAGCACGCCTTCGTGGACGAGTTCTTGCCGGAACATATCGAGATCCTGCATTCGCTCGCCCGCGAGGTGAGCTTCGAGAAGGACCAGGTCATCTTCCGCGAGGGGGACGACTGCCACGACTTCTACCTCATCGTCGAAGGGCGCGTGGCGCTGGAGATGGTCGAGCCGGACTACGTGCTGCGCGTGCAAACGCTGAGCGCGGGCGACGAACTGGGTTGGTCGGCGATCATGATGGGCCGCGGCAAGTATTTCCAGGCGCGCGTGCTCGAGCCGGTGAAGGCGCTGGCCTTCGACGGCCCGGCGATGTTCGAAGCCTGCCGTCAGGACCGTGCCTTCGGCTTCGCGCTCATGTACCGCATGCTCGGCGTGGTGTCCGAGCGCCTGCAGGCCGCACGCATGCAGATTCACGACCTGCACTCGCCCATGGCCAAGCGCGCCGGCACCTGAAGCGCTGGCCCACGCGGCGCGGCCACGCCGCCGCGCGCGTGGGCAAAAAAAGGGCCCGGCCGTGCCGGGCTTTTTCACGGGCGCGCGGCGGATCGCGCGCGGGCGCTCAGCCCGTGCCGCCGCCGTCGCCGGTGGCCGGTCGGTAGCTGAGGCTGGCCTTGATGAAGTCGCGGTTCATGCGCGCGATGTTCTCCAGCTTGATTCCCTTGGGGCACACGGCTTCGCATTCGGCGTGGTTGGTGCAGGTGCCGAAGCCTTCGGCATCCATCTGCGCGATCATGTCGCGCACGCGCGTGTAGCGCTCGGGCTGGCCCTGGGGCAGCAGGGCGAGCTGGCTGATCTTGGCGGAAACGAAGAGCATGGCGCTGGCGTTGGGGCAGGCAGCGACGCAGGCGCCGCAGCCGATGCACGCGGCGGCATCCATGGCCAGGTCGGCGTTCTGTTTGGGCACGGGCAGGGCGTTGGCGTCCTGCGGCGAGCCCGTGGGCACGCTGACGAAGCCGCCGGCGGCGATGATGCGGTCGAAGGCGCCGCGGTCGACCACCAGGTCCTTGATCACCGGGAAGGCCTCGGCGCGCCAGGGCTCGAGGGTCAGCGTCTCGCCGTCCTTGAAGCTGCGCATGTGCAGCTGGCAGGTGGTGGTGCGCTCCTTGGGGCCATGGGGCTGGCCGCTGATGACCATGCCGCAGGTGCCGCAGATGCCTTCGCGGCAGTCGTGGTCGAAGGCGATGGGGTCCTTGCCCTTGCGGATGAGACCCTCGTTGACCACGTCGAGCATCTCCAGGAAGGACATGTCGGGGCTGATGTCCTTGGCGGGGTAGTCGACGAACTCGCCTTCACTGGCGGCGTTCTTCTGCCGCCAGACTTGCAGGGTGAGATTGATGTGCTTGGCCATGGCTCAGTTCATCACTTGTAGCTGCGGGTCGCGAGGGGGACGTTCTCGAAGGAGAGCGGCTCCACGTGGCGCACGGGGGTTTGCGCGTCGCCCTTGTATTCCCAGGCGGCGACGTGGCAGAAGTTCTCGTCGTCGCGCAGTGCTTCGCCTTCCTCGGTCTGCCACTCCTCGCGGAAGTGGCCGCCGCAGGACTCGCGGCGTTGCAGGGCGTCCAGGCACATGAGCTCGCCGATCTCGAGGAAGTCGGCCACGCGGCCGGCCTGTTCGAGCGACTGGTTGAGCTCGTTGCCGCTGCCGGGAATGCGCAGGTTCTTCCAGAACTCCTCGCGGATCTGGGGAATGCGCTGCAGGGCCTTCTTCAGCCCGGCCTCGTTGCGGCCCATGCCGCAGAACTCCCACATCACCTTGCCGAGTTCGCGGTGGAAGTGGGTGGGGGTCTCGTTGCCGCCGATGGCCAGGAGGCGGGCGACACGGCCGGCCGCCGCGTTCTCTGCCGCCTTCACCGCCGGGTCGTCGGCCTTGGTGCGCGTGCCGGGCTTGACGCCGGCGAGGTAGCCGCCGATGGTGTAGGGGATGACGAAGTAGCCGTCGGCCAGGCCCTGCATCAGCGCCGAGGCGCCAAGCCGGTTGGCGCCGTGGTCGGAGAAGTTGGCCTCACCCAGCACGAACAGGCCCGGGATGGTGCTCATCAGGTTGTAGTCCACCCACAGGCCGCCCATGGTGTAGTGGGTGGCAGGGAAGATGCGCATCGGCGTCTGGTACGGGTTCTCGTCGGTGATGCGCTCGTACATCTCGAACAGGTTGCCGTACTTCTCCGCGATCTTGTTCTGGCCCAGGCGCTTGATGGAGGCTTCGAAGTCGAGGTAGACGCCCAGGCCGGTCTCGCCGACGCCGCGGCCGTCGTCGCACACCTGCTTGGCAGCGCGGCTGGCGATGTCGCGCGGGGCGAGGTTGCCGAACGATGGGTACTTGCGCTCCAGGTAGTAGTCGCGGTCCTCCTCGGCGATCTGGCTGGCAGGCTTGCCGCAGTCCTCCTGGCGCTTGGGCACCCAGATGCGACCGTCGTTGCGCAGCGACTCGGACATCAGCGTGAGCTTGCTCTGGTGGTCGCCGGTGACCGGGATGCAGGTGGGGTGGATCTGCGTGAAGCAGGGGTTGGCGAAAGCGGCGCCCTTCTTGTAGGCGCGCCAGATGGCGGTGCCGTTGCAGCCCTTGGCGTAGGTTGCCAGGTACATCGTGTTGCCGTAGCCGCCGGTGGCCAGGCACACGGCGTCGGCGAGGTGCGAGGTGATCTCGCCGGTGACCATATTGCGGCAGACGATGCCCTTGGCCACGCCGTCGACGACGATGAGATCCTGCATCTCGTGGCGGGCGAACATCTTCACCGTGCCCAGGCCGACCTGGCGCTCCAGGGCCTGGTAGGCGCCGAGCAGCAGCTGCTGCCCGGTCTGCCCGCGCGCGTAGAAGGTGCGGCTCACCTGCGCGCCGCCGAAGGAGCGGTTGTCGAGCAGGCCGCCGTACTCGCGCGCGAAGGGCACGCCCTGGGCCACGCACTGGTCGATGATGTTGTTGCTGACCTCGGCCAGGCGGTGCACGTTGGCTTCGCGTGCGCGGAAGTCGCCGCCCTTGACGGTGTCGTAGAACAAGCGGCGCACGCTGTCGCCGTCATTGTGGTAGTTCTTGGCCGCGTTGATGCCGCCCTGGGCCGCGATGGAGTGCGCGCGGCGCGGGCTGTCCTGGTAGCAGAAGCACTCGACCTCGTAGCCGAGCTCGGCCAGGGAGGCCGCGCCGGCACCACCGGCCAGGCCCGAGCCCACCATGATGACCTTGTACTTGCGCTTGTTGGCCGGATTGACGAGCTTGAGATCGAACTTGTGCTGGGCCCACTTCTTCTCGATCGGGCCTTCAGGGATGCGGGAATTGAGTTCCACGGAGGTCTCTCCTTCGGGTCAGTGGATGACGCCGGCGAGGACGGCGAGGGGATAGGAGATGTTCACGCCCACCACGAGCAGGGTCAGCCCGGCGGCGAAGGCACGCCGCAGGGTGTCGTAGCGGGGATGGGCGAGCCCGAGCGTCTGGGTGAAGCTCCACACGCCGTGCCACATGTGCAGGCCCAGGCAGAACTGGGCGAAGATGTAGAAGCCGGCCACCGCCGGCACCTTGAATCCGCTGACGAAGTTGGCGTAGGGGTCGGCGGGGTCGAATGCGGGGTGCGCCGCGCCGGTGGTCAGGTGCATCAGGTGGTAGACGATGAAGATGCCCACGACGATGCCGCTCCAGCGCATCATGCGCGAGGCGAAGGTCGAGGCGCTGGGGCGCAGCAGGCGGTAGCCGACGGGGCGCGCCGCCTCGTTGGACAGGGTCAGCGAGAGCGCCGCCCAGACGTGCACCAGCGTCACCACAAGCATCACCGCGCGGAAGATCCAGATGCCGCCACCGTGGAGCATGGTGTGCAGGAACTTGGCGTAGCCGTTGAAGGACTCGGCACCCATGTAGGCCTGGGTGTTGCCGATCATGTGGACGGTGACGAAGGCGAAGAGGATCACGCCGGTGCCGGCCATGATGATCTTGCGGCCGACCGAGGACGCCAGGAAGCCGTGGCCGCGTGCTTGCGCGCCCGCGATGCTGTGTTCGGCAACGGACATGGGTGGACTCCTAGAGAAATGCGCAAACGAGTGAGGGCGCCGGACGGACGTCCAGGCGAGCCGAGGGGGGCCATGCACCCGTGAAGCCAGGCGCGTCGGTGGCGGCGCGCACGGTGGGCTTCACGATGGGTTGCCGGGGGCAGCGGGTTCGGTGGGGTCCGATGCGGGCGCGGTGCGCGCGAGCTACAGGATCGCCAGAATCCGCCCCGGGAAGACCGACACGACCACGGCCGGCACGAGACACAGCACGCTGGCGAGCAGGGCGGCGGAGCGCGCAGGCGTTTCGCCCCCCGCCGTCACCGTCTGCGGGCTCATGAACATGTACTGGATCACGCGCAGGTAGAAGTAGATGCCCAGGTAGCTGCCCACCAGGCCGAGCACGGCGTACCAGGTGTAGCCCGCGGCCATGACCTCACGGAAGATGAGGAACTTGCCGATGAAGCCCGGCAGCGGCGGGATGCCCGCCAGCGAGAGCATGGCCAGGCCGATGGTGATGGCGGCGTAGGGCTGGCGATGGAACAAGCCCTTGATCTGGTCGAGCTGGTCGCGCTGCTTGTCGTCGGCGTGCGGCGGCACGGCGGCGAAGGCCAGCAGCGTCATCAGGCCGTAGGCGACGAGGTAGAACATCACCGCCTGGAAGCGCCCGGGGCCGTTGCCGAGGAAGGCGTAGAAGAGGTAGCCGGCGTGGCCGATCGACGAATACGCCATCATGCGGCGCAGGTTGCCCTGGCGCATGGCGGCGAGGTTGCCCCAGACGATGGACGCCAGCGGCAGGATGGCGAGCAGGTCGACCATGGGTGCCGGAAGCGCGCTCTGGCCGAACAGGCGCAGCGTGGCGAGCACCGCACCGGCCTTGATCAGCGCGGCCATGTAGGCCGTCACCGGAACGCTGGCGCCTTCATAGGCGTCGGGGGCCCAGGTGTGGAAGGGGACCACCGCGGCCTTGAGGAAGAAGGCGAGCAGGATCATCGCCGAACCGGTGATGGCCATCGGGTCGTGCGAGGCCAGGGCGCGGCCGAAGGTGGCCACGCTCAGGTTGTTGCCCCAGCCGTAGAGCAGCGCGATGCCCATGAGCATGGTCGCCGTGGCCGCTCCGCCCAGCACCAGGTACTTGAGCGCGGCCTCGGTGCTTTGCGGGCGGCGCCGCGCCAGCATGACCATCACGTACACGGGCAGCGACATCAGTTCCAGACCCAGGAAGAGGGTGAGGAAGCTGTCGGCGGAGATCATCAGCACCAGGCCGTAGAGCGAGGACAGGAGCAGCGGGTAGAGCGGCCCCGAGTCTTCGCTGTCGTCGCGGCACATGAGCAGCACCGGCAGCGCCAGGGCGAGCACGGCCGCCTTGGCCAGCGAGCCGGAGGGTCCGACCGAGAACTGCCCCGGGAAGACGCTGGCACTGAAGCCGGTGAAGCCGAGCCAGGCCGCAGCGAGCGACGCGGCGGCGACGGCGATGAGCGCGTAGGCCGAAGCGCCGCTCGGGTTGTCGCTGCCGATGTCGTTGATGATGAGCAGCAGGATGCCCAGGAGAAGCAGGTTCTCCGGCAGCATGCCGATAAAGACCACGCCCCAGTTCATGGCTTGCTCCCTGCGGTAGCGGCCGCGCCATGCCCGGCCGTCATCAATTGCTGGTACTGGCGCGCGGCCAACTCGGTTTTGCGCATCGGTTCATCCGGGAACAGGCCGAGGGCGAAGATCGCCACGACCAGGGCCAGGAGGATCGAGATCTCGCGCCCGTTCAGGTCGGCCAGCGGCAGGTGCGGCGCCTTGGCCTGGCCGAAAAGGAACTTCAGGGCGAAGCGCAGCATGTACAGCGCGCCGAGCACCACGCCGGTGGTCGCCACCACCGCCATCAACAGCGGATAGCTGTTGCCTTGCAGGTGAATGGGCCAGGCCGCCGTGAAGGCCCCCAGCAGCACCAGGAACTCGCCGGTGAAGCCGCTCGTGGTGGGCAGGCCGATCGAGGCCAGGGTGAGGATCATGAAGCCCACCGAGTAGATCGGCAGCAGCTTGGCGATGCCGCCGTAGGCCGCCAGGTCACGCGTGTGGCAGCGCTCGTAGATCATGCCGATCATGAGGAACAGGCCGGCGGCGACCAGGCCGTGGCTCACCATCTGCACCACCGCGCCCTGGATGCCGAGCAGGTCCAGGCTCACCAGCCCGAGCATGACGTAGCCCAGGTGGCTGATCGAGGAGTAGGCGATGATCTTCTTGATGTCGTCCTGCACCAGCGCCAGGCAGGCGCCGTAGACGATGCTGATCACCGCCAGCGTCATGATCAGCGGCGTCCACGCCTGCGTCGCCTCGGGGAAGAGCGGGAAGCCGAGCTTCATGAAGCCGTAGGTGCCCATCTTCAGCATCACGCCGGCCAGGATCACCGAGCCCGTGGTCGGCGCCTCGACGTGGGCGTCGGGCAACCAGGTGTGCAAAGGCACCATCGGCACCTTGATGGCGAAGGACAGGCCAAAGGCGGCAAGCAGCCAGGTCTGCGCCTGCAGCGGCAGCTTGACCTGGTACAGGTCGGCGAAGGCGAAGCTCGCCACGCCGCCGGCGGCCTTGGCCGACATCACCAGGTAGATCACCGCGGCGAGCATGAGGATGCTGCCGAAGGCGGTGTAGAGGAAGAACTTGATGGTGGCGTAGATGCGCCGCTCGCCGCCCCAGATGCCGATGAGCAGGAACATCGGGATGAGCATCGTCTCCCAGAAGACGTAGAAGAGGAACAGGTCCTGCGCCAGGAAGGTGCCCATCATCGCGAACTGGATGAGGAAGACCATGGCGTAGAAGAGCTTCACGTCCTTGCTGATGGCGCTGAACGAACCGGCCACGACGATGGGGCCGAGGAAGGCCGTCATGAGCACGAGCAGCAGGTTGTAGCCGTCCAGGCCGATGCGGTAGTACACGCCCCAGTCGGCGATCCACGGCAGCACGGTCTGGAACTGCAGACCGGGCACGGTGGCGTCGAAGCGCGTGTAGAGCCACGCGCTGAGCGCAAGCTGCACGAGCATGGCCCACAGGCTGACCTGGCGCACCGTGCCAGGCTGGCTGGCGGGCACGACGATGAGGAGCAGCATGCCGACCAGCGGCAGGAAGAGAACCAGATTCAATAGCACGGCGTCAGCCATGGCGCACGCTCCAGGCCACTGCGGCCACGACCCCGATCACGACGAAGAAGGCATAACGGTGCAAGCTGCCCGTCTGCACGCTGCTGAGTGCGCCGGCAGAGAGCTTGGCCAGGCCGGACAGGCCGTGCAGCGTGCCGTCGATCAGCGCGCGATCCCCCAACTGCAGGAAGATGCGCTTGGAAATCCAGTTCAGTGGCCGGCCGAGCGCCGCCTCGTACAACTCGTCGATGTAGTACTTGTTCCACAGGATGCGGTGCAGCGCGTCGAAGCTCGGACGCAGGCGCGCGGCGCGCTGGGCATCGTTGCCGTAGAAGAACCAGGCCACCGCCAGGCCGAGGAAGCCGAAGAACACGGCCACCATCACCAGCGTGCCCTCGAGATGGTGCAGTTCGTGCGGCACCGCGGGCAGCGGCAGCATGGGCTCGAGGAAGTGCGGCAACGGGATGAAACCGCCCAGGGCCGAGAGCACGGCCAGGATCGCCAGGATGCCGGTCATCGACAGCGGCGACTCGTGCACGTGATGCTCGGTCTCGGCGTCCATGCGCGAGCGGCCGAAGAACGTGAGCCAGAGCAGGCGGAACATGTAGAAGGCCGTCATCAGCGACGCGGCAGAGGCCAGGCCCCAGAGCAGCGGCGATCCGCCGCGGCTGCTGGCGAAGGCGAACCACAGGATCTCGTCCTTGGAGAAGAACCCCGCCAGCGGGGGGATGCCGGCGATGGCCGCCGTGGCCACCGCGAAGGTGACGAAGGTGACGGGGATGCGCTTGGCCAGGCCGCCCATCCTGGTGATGTCCTGCTCGCCGTGCAGCGCGTGGATCACGCTGCCCGAGCCGAGGAACAGGCAGGCCTTGAAGAAGGCGTGGGTCATGACGTGGAAGATGGCCACCGCGTAGGCCCCCACGCCCAGCGCCACGAACATCAGCCCGAGTTGCGAGACGGTGGAGTAGGCGAGCACCTTCTTGATGTCGTTCTGCACGATGGCGATGGTGGCGGCGAAGAAGGCCGTGGCCACGCCGACCCAGGCGATGACCGCCGAGGCCTCGGGGGCGTGCAGGTAGACCCCGGACATGCGCGCCACCAGGTAGACGCCACCGGTGACCATGGTGGCCGCGTGGATCAGCGCCGAGACCGGTGTCGGGCCGGCCATGGCGTCGGGCAGCCAGACGTGCAGCGGGATCTGCGCCGACTTGCCGCAGGCGCCGATGAACAGCAGGATGCCCACCAGGCTGGCCGAGACCAGCGGTGGCGTGGGGCCGTTGAAGGCGGCGTTGACGCGGTCCATGTCCAGCGTGCCGACGGCACCCCAGATGAGGAACATGCCGAGCAGGAAGCCGGCGTCGCCGATGCGGTTGGTGATGAAGGCCTTCTTGCCTGCGGCGGCCTTCACCGGATCCTCGAACCAGAAGCCGATGAGCAGGTACGAAGCCAGCCCCACGCCTTCCCAGCCGACGAACATGACCAGCATCGAGCGGCCGAGCACCAGCAGGAGCATGAAGAAGAGGAACAGGTTGAGGTACGCGAAGTAGCGCGCGTAGCTCTCGTCGCCCTTCATGTAGCCCACCGAGTAGATGTGGATCAGCGAGCCCACACCGGTGACGACCAGGGCCATCACGCCGCTGAGGCGGTCGAAGTGGAAGCCGATGCCGAAGGACTGGCTGCCGAACTGCGCCCAGGTGTAGCTCGCCTCGATGAGCGGCGTGCCGCTGCCGAGCAGCTGCATGAAGCACTGCACGGTGAGGGCGAAGGACAGCAGCGGCATGAGGCAGGCCACGAAGCTGACGAAGCGCGGGCCGAGCCGGGCTCCGGTCAGACGGGTGGCGAGGATGCCGTTGACGAGGAAGCCGGCCAGCGGCGAAAGGACGATGAGCGTGAGCAGGTATCGCACCGAACTATCCCTTCAGGTCGCTGTAGACGCCAGCGTCGAGCGTGTGGCGCTGGTGGACCAGCATCAGCACGATCGGGATCGCGATGGCGATCTCGGAAGCGGCGACGATGAAGATGAGGAAGACCATCACCGCGCCGTCGAGGCTGCCGCCGCGCTGCGCGAAGGTCACCAGGGCGAGGTTGACGGCATTGAGCATGAGCTCCATGCACATCAGCATCACCAGCAGGTTGCGGCGGATGACCAGGCCGAGCAGGCCGATGGCGAACAAGGCCATGCTCACGGCGATGAGGAAGGAGACTTTATCCATGCTGGCCCCTCCGGGGCTTGATCACCGCGATGGCGGCCAGGACGGCCACCACCAGCAGCACCGAGGTGAGCTCGAAGTACAGCCAGTATTGGCCGAGGAAGGCGATCGAGAAGGCCTGCACACCGAAGCGCGCCGTCCCCAGCGTGGTGGTGCCGGGCAGGATGCCGTCCAGCGCCGCGCCCAGGAGCACCGCGCCGAAGACGAGCGTGGCGACGAGGCCAGGCCAGAGCAGCGGCGAGTAGCGCTCGACGAAGGAAGCGTCGCGCACGTCGGCGAGCATGATCGCGTAGACCATGAAGACCATCACCGCGCCCACGTAGATCATGATCTGGAAGACCGCGATCACGTCGACGCGCATGAGGCCGTAGATCGCACCCAGGGCGATCATGGTGTAGATCAGCGCCATGGCCACGCGCATCGGCTGGCGCAGCAGGATCATCAGCGCGGCGCCGGCAACCGCGGTGGCGCCAAAGGCGTAGATAAGCAGATCCTCGATCATTTCGCGTGCCCCTTGGCCGAGGGTTGGGCGCGGCCGGCCACCGGGTAGGGCTTGGCCACGTCCTTGAGCGGTTGCCAGTGCAGCAACTCGTCCTTCTTGAGCCACATCGCGTGGCGGTTCTTGCCCGGCAGGTCAGGCACTTCCTTGACCATGCGGATGGCGTCCTCGGGACAGGCTTCGACGCACATGCCGCAGAAGACGCAGCGCGAGTAGTCGATCTCGAAGCGCGTCGGGAACTTCGGGTGCGCCGCGTCGCTGGGGTCGAAGCCGGCGTCGATCTCGATGACCTGCGCCGGGCACACGGTGGCGCACATGTTGCATGCCACGCACTGCGGGCGTCCGTCGGGGCGCTGCGTGAGCACGTGCTTGCCGCGGTTGCCCTTGGCGTAGTCGGCACGGATCTCCTCCGGGTAGTAGGCGGTGACGGCACCCTTGCGGCCGGTGCACCACTTCCACATGTTGCGCAGGAACACGCCACCGGTGATGTTGAGGCCACGGATGACCTCCCACAGGTAGAACTTCTCCCACGGGCCCATCTCGGGCTCGTTCCAGTACACGCGGCGCACGTGGGGCTTGCGGGTCACGGCAGGTTTGTTCATGTCATCCCCGCAGCAGCCAGACTGCCAGCGCAGTCACCACCAGGTTGGCCAGACACAGCGGGAGCATGAATTTCCACGCGAACCCCAGAAGTTGGTCATAGCGGAAGCGCGGCAAGGTCCAGCGCACCAGGATCTGGAAGCTGCTCATGAGGAGCATCTTCACCAGGAAAACGACGACCTGGATGAGCACCACCGCCCAGTGGCTCAGCGCCAGCGTGTAGCCCCCAGGGAAGGCGAAGCCGGCGTCGCTCATGTAGGGCAGGTTGGCTCCACCGAGGAACAAGGTGAGGAAGAGCGCCGAGAGGACCGCGATCTCGATGAACTCGGCGAACATGAACAGGCCCATCTTCATCGCGCTGTATTCGGTGAAGAAGCCGGCGATGAGTTCGGATTCGGCCTCGGGCAGGTCGAACGGTGCGCGCCGGTTCTCGGCCATGGCGGCGACGAGGAAGAGGATCGCGGCGAAGGGCTGCACGAAGATGCCCCAGGCCGGGAGGAAGCCGAAGATCATGCCCGACTGCTGCGCCACCATCGCGCTCAGGTCGACCGTGCCGTAGATGAGGATCAGGCCGAGCACCGTCAGGCCCATGATGAGCTCGTAGGAGATCATCTGCGAGCCGGCACGCAGGGCGCCGAGCATGGAGAACTTGTTGTTCGACGACCAGCCGGCGAGCATGGCGCCGATGACGGGCAGGCCACCGAAGGCAAAGATGACGAGCAGGCCGCCGTCCAGGTCGGCGAGGCGCATCTGGTAGCTGCGCGTGCCGAACCACTCCGCCAGCGCCGGGATGCCCGAGAAGATCTGCGCGGGCACCAGCGTGCCGCCGAAGGGGATCACGCCGAAGACCAGCAGCACCGGGACGAAGACGATCCACGGCGCGATGGTGTAGGCGAACTGGTCGTAGGTCGCTGGCCGGAAATCCTCCTTGAGGAGCATCTTCAGGCCATCGGCCAGGCCGTGGAACAGCCCGATCCAGATGAGCTTGATCTGCGTGAACGGAATGCGCACGTAGGCCCGGTTGGCGCCGATCCGGTCGGCCATCACCGCCGCCTGCTTGCGCTCCACCCAGGTGAGCACGGTGGCGAAGATGAGCAGCACGAGCAGCGCGTACACCGCGTACGCCACGTAGACGACCAAGTCTTGCATCATGGTGCCACCGCCTGCGCCAGCGTCAGCGCGCCGAACACGGTTTGGGCATCGACCACCGAGGCCGGCTTCGGGAAGCAGGCTTCGAAGCGGCTGGTGATGCCCTGGAAGTTGGTGTAGCTGCCCGAACGTTCGGTCTGCAGGCTGAGCGGGAAGAACACATCCGCGTGGCCGTTTTCCGGCGCCAGGAAGGCGTTGAGGAAGATCACCGGCACGCCGCGCGGCAGTTCGGTGAAGGCGAAGCCCTCGCCCCAGACGACGACGAGGTCGGTTTCGGGCGGGAAGCCGATCGGCGCATCGCCGAAGAGGGCACGCGCGGTGTAGCGGTTCGGGTTCTTGTCGGCGCGGATGAGGAGTTCGTCGGCCACGGGCTCGCCGGGCTGGACCACGCTGTCGGTTTTCACGAAGCAGTGCATGCGCTCAGCGAAAGCCTGCTGGAAGGCCTGCAGCTCTTCGTTTGAACCGGCGCTGGAGACCAGGGCCACGGGATGGCGCGCCTTGGCGAGCAGGGCGCGCGCCGCCCCCAGGGCTTCGTCGACGGGGACCTCGCGGCCCTTGCGCATCGGCGCGGCCGCGCGCGGGCGTTCGAACACCGTCTTGGCCAGGTCGCGCGCCTTGTTGCACACCCACGGCCCGTTGACGGCGGCGTTCTCGCGCGGGGTGATGCGCTCGATGGTCACGTTCTGCGCCTTGTCGAGCGAACGCAGGAACCACTCGGGCTTGCGGTGCCACAGGTCGATGTTGCAGCCGCGCTCGCAGCCCGGGCACACCGAGGGCGTGGCCTTGAGGTACCAGACGCGCGACTTGTAGAGGAAGGACTTGGAGAGCAGCGCGCCGACCGGGCAGATGTCGACGATGTTGTCGGAGTAGGGGTCGTCGTCCAGGGGGCGGTCACCCGCCGGACGCACCAGCGAGTGGTCACCGCGGTTGACGATGCCCAGTGCGTTCGAGCGCGAGATCTCGCGCGTGAAGCGCACGCAGCGCGAGCACAGGATGCAGCGCTCGTTGTCCAGCGTGATGCGTTCACTCAGCTCGTAGAACTTGGTCGCGTGCACCTTGGCATCGTGCGACACCGAAGGCGTGCCGTTGAAGGCCACGTGGTAGTCCTGCAGCGTGCACTCGCCGGCCTTGTCGCAGACGCCGCAATCCACCGGGTGGTTGAGCGTGAGGAACTGCATCGTCGCCTTGCGGTTCTCGCGCACGATCTCGGAATCGGTGAGCACCTTCAGGCCTTCGGCCACCGGCATGTTGCAGGCGATCTCGACCCAGCTGCGCCCCTCCACCTGCACGGTGCAGATGCGGCAGTTGCCGGCGATGGACAACTGCGGGTGCCAGCACAGGCGCGGGATGAAAAACCCGTTCTCCAGCGCCGCCTGGAGGACGGTCTGGTCCGATCGTGCCTGGACCGGCTGACCGTCTATGAAGATCTGCGGCATTCCAGGTTCCCTTCGTACTTCGAACGCTTGTTCTCGATCCAGTACTCGAATTCGTCTCGGTACTTGGCGAGGATGCCCACGGTGGCGTAGCCGGCGGCGTCGCCCATGCCGCAGATCGTGTTGCCGTCGTTGAGCTTGGAGATGCGCACCATCATGTCCAGGTCTTCGAGCTGACCTTGACCGGCGACGATGCGGTCGATGATGCGATGCAGCCAGCCCATGCCTTCACGGCACGGCGTGCACTGCCCGCAGGACTCGTGGTGGTAGAAGCGCAGCATGACCTGCAGCAGGCGCACCATGCAGGTGCCTTCGGCGATGGCCACCATGCCCCCCGAGCCGAGCGACGAACCCGCCGCTTCGACTTCGTTGTTGTCGAGGTTCAGGTTCTCGATCTCGGCGGCGGTGAGCACCTTGGTGGAGATGCCGCCGGGGATGACGCACTTGAGCGAGGCGCCGTCCATCATGCCGCCGCAGTCGTCGTAGATCAGGCGCTTCCAGGGGTAGCCGACCTCGATCTCGTAGACGCCGGGCTTGGCGATGTGCCCGCTGATCGAGATCAGCCGCGTGCCCGGGTTCTTCGCCGTGCCGACCTTGCGGAAGGCTTCGGCGCCCATGTCCAGGATGCCGACCAGGTTGGACAGCGACTCGACGTTGTTGATCACCGTGGGCCGCTGGAACAGGCCCTTCACGGTCAGGCGTGGCGGGCGGTTGCGCGGGTAGCCGCGCTTGCCCTCGATCGAGGTGATGAGGCCCGAGGCCTCGCCGCAGACGTAGGAGCCCGCGCCACGGTAGATGACGAGGTCGCAATCGAAGCCCAGGCCGAGGATGTTCTTGCCCAGCAGCCCCGCGGCATAGGCTTCCTCGACGGCGCCCTGCAGGCGCTGGTAGGGCCCCTCGAACTCGCCGCGGATGTAGACGAAGGCATTGCGCACCTGCAGCGCATAGGCCGCGATGAGCATCGATTCGATGAGTCGGTGCGGTGCGTTCTCGAGCAGCCAGCGGTCCTTGAACGTGCCGGGTTCGCCCTCGTCGGCGTTGGCGCACAGGTAGTGCGGCTGCCCGTCGTCGAGGTTGATCACCGCCCATTTGCGGCCGACGGCGAAAGCCGCACCGCCGCGCCCCTGCAGGCCCGAGGCGAGGACTTCCTTGGCCACGGCATCGCGCGTCATCTGCGTGAGGACCTTGTGCAGGACCTGGTAGCCGCCGCGTGCGCGGTACTCCTCCAGCAGGTGGGAGGTGGCGGTGACCGGAAAGGTCATCAGAAGCTTGGTGTCCTTGGCCATGTCAATGCCCGCCCGGCCGCCCGAAGGGCATTGAGCGCCCCCCTGGGGGGCAGTGAACGAAGTGAACGCGGGGGCCGCTCATTCCAGGCCTCCAAGCAGTTGGTCGATCTTCTCCAGGCTCATGTTCTCGTGGTAGGTGTTGTTCACCACGATCACCGGCGCCGTGCCGCACGAACCCAGGCACTCCGCGGTGCCGAGCGTGAAACGACCGTCGGGCGTGGTCTCTCCGGGCTTCACGCCGAGCTTGTTGCTGAGGTGGTCGATGAGCCGCTCCGCGCCGCGCATCGAGCACGAGACGTTGCGACAGACTTCCAGGTGCCAGCGCCCCACCGGCTGGCGCCGGTACTGGGTGTAGAAGCTCAGCACTTCCTCGATCTGGATGCGCGGCACGCCGAGGTACTCGACCAGGCCGTCGATGTCGGTCTCGGCGATGTAGCCGCGGTCTTCCTGGATGCGCCTCAGGCACGGCAGCACGAGCGACGACTCGAACCCCGCCGGGTAGCGCTCCTTCATCTTCTCGAATTCGGGCAAGAGGTGCTTCATCGATCGCACTCCCCGCCGATCATGTTGATGGAGCCGAACGTCGGCACGACGTCGGCGAGTTGTCCGCCCTTGACCATCAGGTGCGCCGCTCCCACGTGGTTGAAACTCGGGGCCCGGCAGTGCACGCGGTAGGGTTGCCCCTCGCCGGTGCTGACGATGTAGAAGCCGAGTTCGCCATTGGCGCCTTCCTGCGCCGAATAGATGTCGCCGACGGGCACGCGCGGGCCGTCGATGATGAGCTTGAAGTGGGTGATGAGCGATTCGATCTCGCCATACACCAGGGGCTTGGGCGGCAGCGTGCAGCGTGGGTCTTCGGTGTTGATCGGCCCCTCGGGCAGCATGTCCACGAGCTGGCGCATCATGTACACCGACTCGTCCATCTCCTGCATGCGCAGCACGTAACGGTCGTAGTTGTCGCCCTTGATGCCCACCGGCACGACGAAGTCGAGGTCGGGGTAGGCCAGGTAGGGGGAGTCCTTGCGCGTGTCGATCTTCAGGCCGGTGGAACGCAGCACCGGCCCGGTGCAGCCGTAGCTCAGCGCCTGCGCCTGGGTGAGCACGCCGGTGTTGCGCAGGCGGTCGATGAAGATGCGGTTGCGGTCGACCAGGCCGTGGATGCGCTCGATGTAGGTGTCGTACTCCTTGAGCACTTCCTCGAGGCGCTTGAGCCAGCCCGGGGGCAGGTCGCGCGCCAGGCCGCCGATGCGGCCGTAGGAGTAGGTGACGCGCGCGCCGGTGACGTCGGCGAGGTGCTCGTAGATGTAGTCGCGCAGCGTCATCAGGTAGAGGAACGCGGTCATCGCGCCCATCTCCATGAGCATGGCGGCGACGCAGGTCACGTGGTCGGCGATGCGCGAGTACTCCGAGAGCAGCGTGCGCAGGATGCGCGTGCGCGGCGTGAGCTCGACGCCCATGAGCTGCTCGACCGCCTGGCAGTAGGCGAAGTTGTTGATCAGCGCCGAGCAGTAGTTGAGCCGGTCGGTGTAGGGGATCAGGTTCTGCCAGGTGTGGGCCTCGCACTCCTTCTCGAAGCCGCGGTGCAGGTAGCCGCAGTGCACGTCGGCGCGCATGACGCGTTCGGCGTCGAGCTCGGCGATGATCTGCACCGTGCCGTGCGTGGCCGGGTGCGAGGGACCGATGTTGACGATGACGCGGCTGTCGTCATCGAGCACCTGGCCGAAGGCGGGGCGTACCGGGTTGGCGATTTTCAGTTCCACGGCTGGCCTCATGCGTCGCGCGGGTTGTCGCGCGCGGTTTCGAGATAGGGCACCAGGGGCTGCTCCTGCTCCTTGGGGTAATCCTTGCGCAACGGGTGGCCGACGAATCCCTCGTAGAGCAGGATCGGGCGCAGGTCGGCGTTGCCGTTGAAGCGGATGCCGAACATCTCGTGGCACTCGCGCTCCAGGAAGGCCGCGGAGCCGAACAGCGGCACCAGGCTGTCCACGGTCGGGTCGGACTCGGTGACGCGCGTCTTCAGGCGCACGCGCACGCGCTCGTGCGTCGAGTACATGTGCATCACCACCTCGAAGCGCTGCGCCTGCCCGGGCCAGTCGACCGCGGTGATGTCGAGCAGCATGTCGAAGCCGAATTCATCGCGCAGCGTGCGCGCGGCGGCCAGCCATTGACCGGGCTGCAGGACCACGACGGGCATGCCGTGGGCGATGGTGAGCTCGGCGCATTCGGGCACCACGCGGGCGCGGATGCGTTCCGGGAGGTTCGCGTCCATGCTTAGAAGTCCCCCTTGAGGATGACGTGGTGTTCGCCGGCGATCTGATCCTGCAGCTTCATGATCGCGTCGATCACGGTCTCCGGGCGCGGCGGGCAACCGGGAACATAGATGTCCACCGGGATGATCTTGTCGATGCCCTGGAGCACGGCGTAGTTGTTGTAGAAGCCGCCGCTGGTGGCGCACACGCCGAAGGCCATGACCCACTTGGGCTCGCACATCTGCTCGTAGATGCGGCGCAGCACGGGGGCCTGCTTGTGGCTCACCGTGCCCACCACCATGAGCAGGTCGGCCTGGCGCGGCGTGAAACGCGGCAGGGCGGCGCCGAAGCGGTCGGTGTCGTAGAGCGTCGAGCTCACCGACATGAACTCCATGCCGCAGCACGCGGTGACGAAGGGGTAGGGAAAGATCGAGAACTTGCGTGCCCAGCCGACCAGTTCGTCCTTCTTCGTCGTGAAGTAGTCGAAGGTCGGCTCCTTGGCCACCTGCGTGCCCGCTGCGGGCTGGATCGGGATGATGTTGCGGGCCATGCTTACTCCGTGACACCTTCGATCAGCCGGCTCTTCCAGACGTAGGCGAGCATCAGCACGAGCAGGGCGATGAAGAAACCGAAGGTGAGCAGCAAAAAGCCGCTCAAGGGCTGGGCGCCGAGCGCCCAGATGAAGAGAAACACCGTTTCCAGGTCGAACAGGATGAAGACGATGGCGATCGCGTAGTACTTGATCGGCACGGCCTTCACGTTGCGTGTCTGCACCGGTGTGGCACCGCACTCGAAGGGCTCGAGCTTGATGTTGTTGGCCTTGGGCTGGGGCCCGAGGTAGCGGTTCGACACCAGCGCGACGACGACGAAGCCGACGATGGTCAGGAACCACAGGCCGAAGGTGAGATAGCTGCTCATCGTGCGCTCACGTGGGGCCGGCACTCACCAATCTGCGGGGCAGGGTGGCGGCGTGCGTGGCCAGGGGGGGATGCCGGGGACAGGTCCAGGCAGACGGTCAGGCGACGCTGGGGGGGCGCGGTTGCGGGTCCTTCTCCGGCCCTCGCGTCGGCTTGCCACTGCATGTCCTGAGTCCTCTTTGTTGTCGACGGATGTACCGCACTTGTCCGCGGGGGAGTGTCCGTCAGAAGGCCCTGCGGGTGTCTTGACGCATGTCAACCGCCACGGCCGAAGCCGAGCTCAACCTTGGTGTAGACAGGGAGATCCATGGGGTCGGCAGTGGCGGTTGGAGGGCGACGTGGCGGCGCTCCGTGCAGGGCGCGGCACGGTCTCGGGTTCGTCGCCGAGCCTCTTCCAAAATGGTGCGGCGTTGTGCCCGGACGCCACCTGGCCGACTGGCGTGCGGGTGCAAGCACAGGGAGATGCCATGTTGTCATCGCCGTATGACGCGTTGCAGCGCCGGCTCGGGGCCTTCATCCCCGCCGAGCGGCTCATCACCGACCCGCTGCGCCTGCTCGCCTGGGGCACCGATGCCAGCTTCTACCGGCTCGTGCCGCAGATCGTCGTCGTCGTGCAGAGCGAGGACGAGGTCGCGCGCGTGCTGGCGCAATGCCGCGAGCACGGCACGCCGCTGACCTTCCGCGCGGCCGGCACCAGCCTGTCGGGCCAGGCGATCAGCGATTCGGTGCTCGTGCTGCTGGGCGACGGCTGGCGCGGCTGCCGCGTCGGCGAGGGCGCCTGGACGATCTCGCTGCAGCCCGGCGTCATCGGCGCGGCGGCGAATCGGCGGCTGGCTCCCATGCAGCGCAAGATCGGGCCCGACCCGGCTTCGATCGACGCGGCGATGATCGGCGGCATCGCCGCCAACAACGCCAGCGGCATGTGCTGCGGCACGGCGCAGAACAGCTACCGCACGCTGGCGTCGCTGCGCGTGGTGCTCGCCGACGGCAGCGTGCTCGACACCGCCGACGCTGCCAGCCGCACGGCCTTCGCGCAGCGCCGCCCGGAACTGCTGCAGGGCCTGGCACAGCTGCGCGACGCGGTGCGCTCGGACGCGGCGCTGGCCGAGCGCATCCGCCACAAGTACCGCATGAAGAACACCACCGGCTACAGCCTGAATGCCTTGGTGGACTTCGACGACCCGGTGGAGATCCTGGCCCACCTCATGATCGGCTCGGAAGGCACGCTGGGCTTCCTCAGCGAGGTCACCTACCGCACGGTGGCCGAGCACCCGCACAAGGCCAGTGCGCTGATCCTCTTCGACAACCTGGCCACCGCCTGCCGCGCGGTGACGGTGCTCAAGGGCGAGCCCGTCGAGGCGGTGGAGCTGGCCGACCGCGCCGCGCTGCGCTCGGTGACGGGCAAGCCCGGCTTGCCGGATTCGCTGCAGCGCGTCGGCCCCGATGGTGCGGCGCTGCTGGTGGAGACGCGCGCCGCCGACGCCGCGCAGTTGCACGCCCAGGTGGAGCGCATCACGGCGGCCCTGGCCGCGATCCCCGCCACCGAAGCGCTGCGCTTTTCCACCGACACCGCCGAATGTGCGCGCCTGTGGGCGGTGCGCAAGGGCATGTTCCCCTCGGTGGGCGCGATGCGCCAGGCGGGCACCACGGTGATCATCGAGGACGTGGCCTTCCCCGTGCCGCGCCTGGCCGAGGCCACGCTCGACCTGCAGGCGCTGCTGCGCGAGCATGGCTATGTCGAGGCGATCATCTTCGGCCACGCGCTCGAGGGCAACCTGCACTTCGTCTTCACGCAGGACTTCGGCAGCGCCGCCGAGGTGCAGCGCTACCGCCGCTTCATGGATGCGGTGTGCCAGCTCGTCGTCGGCAAGTACGACGGCTCGCTCAAGGCCGAGCACGGCACCGGGCGCAACATGGCCCCCTTCGTCGAGATGGAGTGGGGCGCGCAGGCCTATGCGCTGATGCGGCGCATCAAGCAGCTCTTCGACCCGGAGGGCCTGCTCAACCCCGGTGTGCTGATCAACGACGACGCGCAGGCGCACTTGAGGCACCTCAAGCCCATGCCCGCGGTCGATGCCATCGTCGACAAGTGCATCGAATGCGGCTTCTGCGAATCGACCTGCCCCTCGCTCGGCCTGACGCTCTCGCCGCGCCAGCGCATCGTCGGCTGGCGCGAGATCGCCCGCCTCGGGCGCGACAGCGCTGCGGCCGCGCAGGCGCAGGCCCAGGCGATGCACGGCCTGTACGACTACCTCGGTGTGGACACCTGTGCCGGCTGCGGCCTGTGCGCCACCCAGTGCCCGGTCGACATCGAGACCGGCGTTCTCATCAAGACGCTGCGCTCGCGCAGGGCCAGCCCGCTGGCGCGGCGCCTGGCCGCGGGCGTGGCCGGACACTACGGCGCCGTCACCGCGGCCGTGCGCCTGGGTCTCGGTGCCGCCGACCTGCTGCATGGGGTGGTGGGCACCGGGGTGATGACGGGCGCGCTCGACGCGCTGCGCAAGGCCTCCGGCGGCCGCGTGCCGAAGTGGTCGCCCAACCTGGCGCGGCCGGTGCATTTCGTGGCCCCTGCGCCGCCGGCCCTGCGCGGCACCGATCGCCTGGTCTACTTCCCCAGCTGCGCCGCGCGCAACATGGGCCCGCAGCGTGGCGACGGGCCGGCACTGGCGCTGCCCGTCGCCGCCGAGCGGCTCTTCCGCAAGGCCGGCTTCGACGTCGTCTACCCCGAGCATCTGGCCGGGCTGTGCTGCGGCCAGCCCTTCGAGAGCAAGGGCCTTTTCGAAGCCGCCGACGCCAAGTCGGCCGAGCTCGAGGCGGCGCTGAACGAGGCGAGCGAGGGCGGGCGCCTGCCCATCGTCTTCGACACCAGCCCCTGCGCCTACCGCATGAAGCGCTTTCTCGCCGGGCGGCTCCAGGTGCAGGACAGCGTCGAGTTCGTCCACGACAGCGTGCTGCCGCGGGTGGCGATCGCGCCGCAGGCGGGGGCCGTGGCGGTGCACCCGGTATGCAGTGTGCGCAAGATGGGCACGGTGGGCAAGCTCACGGCAATAGCCGCGCGTTGCAGCACGCAGGTGGTGACGGTGGACGAAGTGCACTGCTGCGGCTTTGCCGGCGACAAGGGCTTCAACCGGCCCGAGCTCAACGCCCACGCGCTGCGCCACCTCGGGGCCGCGCTGCCTGCCGCGTGCCAGGCCGGCGTGTCCTCCAGCCGCACCTGCGAAATCGGGCTGTCCGAATTCTCCGGGGTGCCCTATCGTTCGTTCATCCAGCTGGTCGACGCCTGCGCCAGCGCACCCCAAGCGGAGTCCGAGACATGAAGGTGGCGTTGTTCGTGCCGTGTTACGTGGATGCCTTCTTCCCCGAGGTGGCGGTGGCCACACTCGAGTTGTTGGAGCGGCTCGGCGTCGAAGTGGCCTACCCGCTGGAGCAGACCTGCTGCGGCCAGCCCATGGCCAACAGCGGCTGCGAGGCCGACGCCGCCGGCGCCGAGGCCCTGTTCGTGCGCAACTTCGCCGGCTTCGAGTACATCGTCTCGCCCTCGGGCAGCTGCACGCACCACGTGCGCGAGCACTTCACGGCCATCGAGCAGACCGAGGAGGTGCGCCAGGTGCGCCAGCGCTCCTACGAGCTCGTCGAGTTCCTGCACGACGTGCTGGGCGTGCGCGAGTTTCCCTGGGCCGAGTTCCCGCACACGGTGGGCCTGCACAACGGCTGCAGCTCGCTGCGCGCGCTGCGCACGGCGAGCATGTCCGAGCTCATCGAGACGCCGTTCTCCAAGCCCATGACGCTGCTCTCGGCGGTGAAGGGCATCCGCTTCGCGCAGCCCAAGCGGCCCGACGAGTGCTGCGGCTTCGGCGGCACCTTCTCGGTGTTCGAGGAACCCGTCTCGGCACGCATGGGCTACGACAAGGTGCAGGACCATGTCCAGGCCGGTGCCGAGTACATCGTCTCGGCCGACATGTCCTGCCTCATGCACCAGAAGGGCTGCGCGGACAGACTGGAGCTTCCGGTCAAGTTCATGCACATCGCCCAGGTGCTCAACGGAGCGCGCGCATGAAGCCCATCGCCCATGCCGAGGCCTCCTCGGAATTCATCGCCGCCACCGGCAACCTGGAGTTCCACGATCGCCGCCTGTGGGAATTGCGCACCAAGCGCGACGCCGCGGTGGCCCTGGTGCCCGAGTGGGACGCGCTGCGCAGCCTCGCCTCGCAGATCAAGGAGCACACGCTCACCCACCTGGCCGAGTACCTGGAGGAGTTCGAACGCAAGGCCCAGGCCAACGGCGCCATCGTGCACTGGGCGCGCGACGCCGCCGAGCACAATCAGATCGTGCACGACATCTTGGCTGCACATGGCGCCAAGTCGCTGGTGAAGGCCAAGTCGATGCTCACCGACGAGTGCGACATGCGGCCCTTCCTCGAGAAGCGCGGCATTGCCGTGATCGAGACCGATCTGGGCGAGCGCATCCAGCAGCTCGACGACGAGCCGCCCAGCCACATCGTCGTGCCCGCCGTGCACAAGCTGCGCAGCGACGTGGCGCGGGTCTTCGCGCGCACCCTGGGCACCGACCCGGAGAACAGCGACGTGCACTACCTGGCGGAGAGCCAGCGCCGCACCACGCGCCCGCACTTCCTGCAAGCCGATGCCGGCATGACCGGCGCCAACTTCGCCGTGGCCGAGACCGGCGCCGTGGTGGTGTGCACCAACGAGGGCAACGCCGACCTCAGCGTGCACCTGCCCAGGCTCTACATCGCCAGCATCGGCATCGAGAAGATCATCCCGCGCACCGAGCACCTGGGCGTGTTCGTGCGCATGCTCTCGCGCAGCGCGCTGGGCTCGCCCATCACCCAGCTCACCTCGCACTTCCGCGCGCCGCGCCCGGGCACCGAGATGCACATCGTGCTCGTCGACAACGGCCGCGCCGAACGCCTGGGCATGGACGACTTCTGGTATTCGCTCAAGTGCATCCGCTGCGGCGCCTGCATGAACACCTGCCCGGTCTACCGGCGCAGCGGCGGCCTGAGCTACGGCGCCACCTACTCGGGGCCCATCGGCGTGATCATCGACCCCACCTACGACCTGCGCAAATACAGCACGCTGCCCTTCGCCTCCACGCTCAACGGCAGCTGCACCGCGGTGTGCCCGGTGAAGATCGACATCCACGACCAGATCTACAAATGGCGTCGCATCGTCGCCGAGCGCGGTGCGCTGCCCTTCGTGAAGAAGCAGGCGATGAGCCTGGGCGGCAAGCTGCTCGCCAGCCCGCGCCTGTACCGCGCCGCAGTGGAAACCGCCGGGGCCGGCGTGGAGCACCTGCCGCGCATCATGCTCTACAACCGCATGAACGCCTGGGGCAAGCAGCGCGAGGTGCCGGTGGCACCCAAGCAGACCTTCCGCCAGTGGTACCTGGCGAACCGGGGAAAGAAATGAACGTCCGCGACGAGATGCTGGCGCGCATCCGCGCCCACCAGCCCGCATCCGTGCCGTTGCCCGCGGTGCCCGTGTTCCCGGCCGCCGCCGATGCCGCGGCGCCGCTGCAGGCCTTCGGCGCCGCGCTCGAGCGCATGGGTGGCCGCTGGGCCGACGCGCCGGCGGACGGTGACCTGGGCGCGCTTCTGGCCACGCTCTTCCCGCAGGCCAAGGTGGTGGTCTCGGCCACGCCCGAGGTGGCGGGCACGCGGCCGCTGGATGCGAAGGCGCCCCCGGCGAGCCTGGACGACGTCGACGTGGGCATCGTGCGCGCGCTCTTCGGCGTGGCCGAGACGGGCTCGGTGCTCATCGACGACGCGCAGTTCGTCGTTCCGGCGCTGGGCTTCCTGTCGCAGCACCTGGTGGTGCTGCTCGACCCGCAGCGCATCGTTGCCGACATGCATGCCGCCTACCGCGAGGCGGCGCTGGCGCGCGCACGCTACGCCGTGTTCATGACCGGCCCGTCGGCCACGGCCGACATCGAGGGCGTGCTCATCCGCGGCGCGCAGGGCATCCGCAGCCTCACGGTGGTGCTGCTGCCGCCACGTTGATGCGGCATCAATGACTTGGGTGGTGGCACTTGCGCCGCCCGGCGGGTACGCGAATACTGTGCGCGCCGTGGTGACATCGGGAGGTCATGATGTCCGCACTCTCCGTCCTCATCGATGACCGCCTGGCGCGCTTGCCGCGCAGCCTGGCCCTGCAGTGGCCGGGGGGCAGTGCGGGAGGCCCTGCGGCCGATGTGCGCCTGAAGCTGGGCGGACGCCGCGCGCTGGCCTGGCTGGCGCGCGGCGAGGTCGGCCAGCTCGCGGCGGCCTACGCCAGCGGCGAGATCGACATCGAGGGCTCGATGCACGACCTCATGGCCGTGGCCGGGGCCCTGGTGGGCGACCCGGTCAAGCGCGGCGAACGCCTGGCCTGGCTACGCTGGCTGCAGCAATGGCGCTCGGCCTGGCTGCACCATCGGCAGCGCGACGCGCGCCAGGTGCGCTTCCACTATGACGTGAGCGACGACTTCTTCGCCCTCTGGCTCGACCCGTTGCGCGTCTACTCCTGCGCCTACTACGCCGAGCCGGCTATGAGCCTGGCGCAGGCGCAGCAGGCCAAGCTCGACCATGTCTGCCGCAAGCTCGCGCTGTCGCACGGGCAGCGCTTCCTGGACATCGGTGCCGGCTGGGGTGGCTTGCTGCTCTGGGCCGCCGAGCACTACGGCGTGCGCGCCTCGGGCATCACCTTGTCGGCCAACCAGCACGCCCATGTCAACCGGCTCATCGACGAGAAGGGCCTGCGCGGGCGCGTGGACATGCGTCTCGTGGACTACCGCGAGCTGCCGCGCGCGGGTGCGTTCGACCGCATCGCCTCCATCGGCATGTTCGAACACGTGGGCAGCGCCCGCCTGAGCGAGTACTTCACGCGCCTGGCCGGCCTCGTCGCGCCCGGCGGGCTGGTGCTGAACCACGGCATCACCGCCTGCGGCCTGCGCAACGACCGGCTCGGCGCGGGAATGGGCGAGTTCATCGAGGACCACATCTTCCCCGGCGGCGAACTGGTCCACGTGTCGCGGGTGAGCGAGAGCCTGGCGCGCGGCGGGCTCGAGCTGCTGGATGCCGAGAACCTGCGCCCGCACTACGCGCGCACGCTGTGGGCGTGGTCGGATGCACTGGAGGAGCGCATCGACGAGGCGCGCGCGCTCACCAGCGAGGCCACGCTGCGCGCCTACCGCCTGTACCTGGCGGGCAGCGCCATGTGCTTCGAGCGCGGCTGGCTCGCGCTCTACCAGCTGCTCGCTTCCCGGCCCGACGGCGCCGTCGGCGCCGGGCCGCTGCCCGGCGCGCAGTCGGCGTACCCGTTCAACCGCGGCTACATGTACGGCGTGGCGCCGACCGCCGACGACGGCCGCGGTCTGCCGCCAGGCGAACCGCTGCGCTGGCACTGAGGGCGGCCACTGGCGAGAATCGGCGATGTCCGAGGAAAGCCAGATCGTCGTCCCGCCCGCGTTCATCGCGCTGTTCGTGGCACCGGGCCGGGGCCGGCTCACCCTGCCGCGCGAGGAGATCGCCCAGCGCCACGAGTTCTGCGAGGACCTCGCGCAGACGCTCGCCGAGCACGCCCACGCCAAGCTCTTGGAGCTGGGCATCGCCGAGGAAGACGTGCTCGAGCGCATCGGGCGCGGCCTGGCCGCGGGCCAGGCGGGGGTCAACC
>DYOR01000111.1 GCA_020720385.1 Rubrivivax sp. | reverse complement strand
ACGAAGGACGCTGCGAGCGAGCCCAGCAGCAGGTTCCAGCCGTCGGCGAGGACGAAGAGCATGAGCTTGAAGGGCAGGGCCACGAGCACCGGGCTGAGCATCATCATGCCCAGGCTCATGAGCACGCTGGCGACGATCATGTCGATCACCAGGAAGGGGATGAAGATCATGAAGCCGATCTGGAAGGCGCTCTTCAGCTCGCTGGTGACGAAAGCCGGCACGAGCACCGAGAGTGGCACCTCGGCCCCAGCCACCTCGGCCGGCAGCTTGGCGAGCTTGGCGAAGAGCTGCACGTCGCTCTGGCGCGTCTGCTTGAGCATGAACTCGCGCAGCGGCTGCACCCCTTCCTTGAATGCCTGGTCCACGGCGATGGTGCCGGCGGCGTAAGGCGTGTAGGCCTTGTCGTAGATCTTGTCGAAGGTCGGGCCCATGACGAAGAAGGTGAGGAACAGGCTCAGGCCGATGATCACCTGGTTGGGCGGCGCGGCCTGCGTGCCCAGCGCCTGGCGCAGCAGGCTGAGCACGATGACGATGCGCGTGAAGCCCGTCATCAGCAGCAGCACCGCGGGCAGGAAGCTCAGCGCGGTGAAGAAGAGCAGCGTCTGCACGGGCACCGAGTAGCTCGTGCCGCCCGCGCCCTGCGCCACCATCAGCGGCAGGGCCGCGGCTTGCTGCGCCCACGCCGCCGGGGCGGCGGTGGCAAGCACGGCCAGCGCCGCGCCGGCACGCCAGGCCGCGCTAGCCTTGCGCATGGCCGCCATCCCCGGGGCCGCGCAGCCGCGAGAGGAGTTGGGCGAAGGCCGCGCTCGGCGGCGCCGCGGGCTCGGCGGGCTCGCCCTGCGCGGCCATCGTGTGCAGCGTGCGCAGGCCCTGCGGCGAGACGCCGAGCACGAGCCACAGCCGCCCTTCGCCCTGGCCCACTTCCACCGTCACCAGCTTGTGCTGCGCCGACAGCGGCAGCATGGCCACCGCCCGCGGCGCGCCCGCACGGCTGCCGAGCGCGCCCGCCAGCGGCGTGCGCTTGAGCAGCCACAACGCCAGCGGGATCAGCGCGACGATGGCGAGGAACCAGAACAGCGAACCGATGCCGGGTGTCATCTCAGTACCGCCCGGCCGTTCCGAAGGACCTTCGCGCCCCCTTGGGGGGCAGCGCACGAAGTGAGCTTGGGGGCATCATCCCATCAGGCCCTGGAGAGGCGGCGCATGCGTTCGCTGGGGGTGACGATGTCGGTCAGGCGGATGCCGAACTTGTCGTTCACCACCACCACCTCGCCCTGGGCGATGAGGTAGCCGTTGACGAGCACGTCCATGGGTTCGCCGGCCATGGTCTCGAGCTCCACCACCGAGCCCTGCGCGAGTTGCAGGATGTGCTTGATGGGGATGCGCGTGCGGCCGAGCTCCACGGTGAGCTGGACGGGGATGTCCAGGATCATGTTGAGGTCGTTGCCCGCGCCGCCGGCGGCGGTGGCGGAGAAGTTCGTGAACGCCGCCGGCGCCACGCTCTCCGCCGGAGCGCTCACCTCGCTGGCGACTTCGTTGCCCGCGGGCTTGCTCTGGGCCAGTGCGGCGGCCCATTCGGCGGCCATCTTGTCCTCTTCGGACATCGTTGCTTCGGGTTCAGCCATGGTGGTGTCCTTCGAGCCAGCCCGTGCCGGCACTCGTGAGCAGGCGGTCGATCTTGATCGCGTAGTGGTTGTTGCTGGTGCCGTAGTGCGCATCGAACACCGGCACGCCGGCGACCTTGGCGTGGATCATCGTTTCCAGGTCGAGCTCGACGAAGTCGCCGGGCTTGAAAGCCAGCAACTGCTCCACCGTGGCCCCGGCATGGCCGAGCTCGGCGACGAGTTCGACCTCGGCGGACTGGATCTGCGTCTTCAGCAGGTTCACCCAGCGCCGGTCGGGTTCGACCGCGTCGCCCTGGATGGTCGAGTACAGGACATCGCGTATCGGCTCCAGCGTCGAGTAGGGCACGCAGAAGTGCACCGAGCCCGTGGTGTCGCCGATCTCGAGCGTGAAGTTCGTCGACACCACCACCTCGCTGGGCGTGGCGATGCTCGCGAACTGCGGCTGCATCTCGCTGCGCTGGTACTCCAGCTCGATCGGGTAGATGCCGGTCCAGGCCTTCTTGTACTCGGCGCAGATCGTCTCCACCAGGCGCAGGATGACGCGCAGCTCGGTGGGCGAGAAGTCGCGGCCTTCGATGCGCGTGTGGTACTTGCCCATGCCGCCGAACAGCGCGTCGATGACGGCGAACACCAGCCCCGGGTCGCAGACGATGAGGCCCGAGCCGCGCAGCGGCTTGACGTTGACGATGTTGAAGTTCGTCGGCACCACGATCTCGCGCAGGAAGGCGCTGAACTTCTGCACCTTGATGCCGCCGATGGACACCTCGGGGCTGCGGCGCATGAGGTTGAACAGGCCGATGCGGATATTGCGTGCGAAGCGCTCGTTGATGACCTCCATCGTCGGCATGCGCCCGCGCACGATGCGCTCCTGGCTCGCCAGGTCGTAGTCGCGCACGCCGACCTTGGGGCCGTCGTCCTGTTCGAGCTTCTGGCTCTCGCCGGTGATGCCCTGGAGCAGGGCGTCGACTTCGTCCTGCGAGAGGATCTGCTGGTTCATCGCCATGGCGGGGTCTGCGCGGGCGGGCTTACTGGATGATGAAGTTGGAGAAATGCACCGCCTTGACGGGCAGCTCCTCCTCGCCCTTGCGCGCCTTGCGCGCGGGCTTGGCACCGGCCTCGGCGGGGAGGGGTTCCTCGACCTCGATGCCCAGTGCGCGCGCCACCTCGCGCTTCACGCGCTCGGCGAGTGCGGCCTTGCCCTCGCGGCCCATGAGGTCCGCGGCGGTGTGGTCGGAGAGGGCCATGAGGATGTTGTTGCGGATCGCCGGCATGTAGGTCTTGAGCTTGTCGCCCACCTTCGAGTCCTCGATCTCCAGCGTGATGCCGATCTGCGCATAGCGCTCGGCCTCGCGGTCGGCGAGGTTCACGGTGAAGGGGTCCAGCGGCACGAACACCGGCGTGGCGTGGTCCTGCTTGTCCTTGCCCTTCTTCTCGGCCACATGCGTGGCGGCCGGGTCGTCGCCCTCGGCGTCGGCCTCGACGGCCTTCTTCTTGAGCAGGAACCACGCCGCGCCCCCACCGACGAGGGCCAGCGCGAGCACGGCCACGGCAATGATGATGAGGAGCTTCTTCTTGCCCTTGGCGGGCGGCGCTTCGGTGACCTCGGTGGCGTCGGTGGCCTTGGGGGCCTTCGCGGTGGCGGTGGCGGCGGACATGCACTCTCCTGCAGGGCAGGCCGGCGGGGGGCCGCGAGCGCGGGGCCGCTCGGTCTGCTGGAGCCATTATTGAGAGCCGGGGCGCGGCCGAAAGCCGCGAAAAGGGCCGCGAAACGGCCGCTTCACCGGCCCGCGGGCCGTGCGCCGCCCGGGCCGTTCAGGCGACCAGGTCGACGACGCCGCGCTGGCGCAGCACCGGCGTGGGCAGCGCGCCCGGCAGCGTGTCGTCGTGTTCGCGCGCGGCGCGCGCGGCCGAGGTGTGGGCCTCGGGCGTGCCCGGCTGGGGCTGGCGCGGCTGCTCGAAGACCCCGCCGCCGGCGAGCGTCAGGCCGGCTTCGCGCAGGCTGCCGGCGAGCAGCGGCATGGCCTGCTCCAGCACCTGGCGCGTGGCCGCGTGCTCGGCCCCGAGATGGACCTGCGCCGTGAGGCCGTCGAGTTCGATGCGCACGCTCACCGGCCCCATCTCGGCTGGGTGGAGTTCGAGCCGCGCGTGCTCCACGCCGCCGCGCACGAAGGTCGTGAGGCGTGCGCCGAGTTCGGCGCCGAACGCCGCGCTGTGCACATGCGCGCTCAAGGTGGAGGAGGCTGCGGCGGCGTCGGCCGGCGCCGCGGTGGTGGGTGCGGTGCCGGCGACAAGGCCGGCTTGCAGCGGCGCGCCAGCCCAGGCGGGGGCGACGCCGAGCTCGGCGTGGGGCGCTGCGGCCGGCGCGGCGACATGCTCGCCCGCAGCGGCCTGCCACTGCGGGTGCAAGGCCTGGGCGCCGTCGCCGTCGGTGCCACCGCGGAGGGCTCTTGCCGTGGCCGCGCGCCCCGCGGCGCCGGGCTCGGCAGCGGGCGGCGCGACGCCGACCTCGGCGCAGGGCGCCGCGGCCCTGGCCGTGCGGGCCTCGGCTGCGGCGGGCGCGGCGGCCGCGTCGCCGGCGTGGCGCCCTTCGGGGCTGGCCGGGGGGCAGGGCGCAGGCTGCGGCGGCGGCACCCCTGCCAGGGCGGCGAGCAAGGCGGCGGCATCGGCGGGCACGGCCGCATCGGCGGCAATCTCGGTGGGGGCGACGGTCGTGGTCTCGGCGGGGTCGGTGGCGGCTGCTGCGGCGCCGGCCTCGGCGGCGGTGTCCGCTGCGGGCGGCGGTTCCGCGGTCGCGCTGCCCGCGTCGGCGGGGCCGGGGTGGGGGCGGGCCTTGGCGGCATGCGCGGCGTCGAGCAGGCGGGCGAATTCCCGCGCAGCGGGCGCCTCGGCTGCGGCGCTGGCGGGTCCCGAAGGCGCCGGGGCGGGTGGCGCCGACAGCGCGGCCACGGGGGGCATCATGGGCGACAACATGGGTGCGCGTGCCGGGTCTTCAGAGCAGCACCGGCAGCCGGCCCGCGGCGCCGCGCCACAGCGGCGCGGGGGCGGCGTCGTCGCTGCGGCGCTGGTCCTGCCGCGCGGCGACGCGCTGCGCCTCCTGGCCGCGGCGCTCGAGCAGCTTGCGCACCGAGGCCACGCGCGTCTCGCGCGCCAGCAACTCGCTGCGCAGCCGCGCCGCGCGCGCTTCGGCATTCTCGATCTGGCCGTGCAACTGGCCCAGGGCCTGGTCGAGCCGCTGCATGAAGGCCTGGTGCGTGCGCAGAATGTCGATGGAGGTGCTGCGCCCGCCCAGCGCCGGGTGGCGCTGGCGGTATTCGTCGCGATAGACATGCAGCTGCGCGGACTGCTCGCGCAGGCGCCGCGCCGCCTCCTCGGCCTGCAGCAGCGAGGCCATGGATTCGTCGCGCTGGCGCTCGGCGTGCTCGAGCAAGGTGTGCAGGGATTGGGTCATGGGGCCTTCGGGGAGCGGGCGGGGTTTAGACGTTCATCAGGTGGCACAGCTGGGCGCGGCTGGCGTCGAGCGCAGCGCGCTCGTGCATGTCCTGCTGCAGCAGGGCGGTCATCTGCGGCTGCAGCTTCACCGCCAGGTCGAGCTCGGCATCGTGGCCGCTCTGGTAGGCGCCGAGCTGGATCAGGTCGCGCGCCTTGTTCACCTTGGTGAGCAGCTGGCGCATGCGGCGCGCCGCCTGCAGGTGCTCGCGCGGGGCCACGGCGGTCATCACGCGCGAGATCGATTTCTCCACGTCGATGGCCGGGAAGTGACCGCTTTCGGCGAGCTCGCGCGAGAGCACGATGTGGCCGTCGAGGATGCCGCGCGCGGCATCGGCGATCGGGTCCTGCGGATCGTCGCCTTCGCTGAGCACGGTGTAGAAGGCGGTGATCGAGCCCACGCCGCCGAGGCCGTTGCCGCTGCGCTCCACCAGCTGCGGCAGCTTGGCGAAGACGCTCGGCGGGTAGCCCTTGGTGGCCGGCGGCTCGCCGATGGCCAGGGCGATCTCGCGCTGCGCCTGGGCGAAGCGCGTCAGGCTGTCCATGAGCAGCAGCACGTGCTGGCCGCGGTCGCGGAAGTGCTCGGCGATGGCGGTGGCGTAGCCCGCACCCTGCATGCGCACCAGCGGCGGGGCGTCGGCGGGGGCGGCGACGACGACGCTGCGCGCGCGGCCCTCGTCGCCCAGGATGTCCTCGATGAACTCCTTGACCTCGCGGCCGCGCTCGCCGATGAGGCCGACGACGATGACATCGGCCTGGGTGTAGCGCGCCATCATGCCCAGGAGCACGCTCTTGCCCACGCCGGTGCCCGAGAACAGCCCGATGCGCTGCCCGCGGCCCACCGTGAGCATGGCGTTGATGGCACGCACGCCGGTGTCCAGCGGCGTGCGCACGGGGTCGCGGTCCATGGCGTTGATGGGGCGGCGCACCATGGGCTCGGCGCGCGTGCCCTGCAGCGGTCCCAGGCGGTCCATCGGCGTGCCCTGCGAATCGACGACGCGGCCGAGCAGGCCGTCGCCCATGGGCAGGTGCAGGCCGCGGTCCTCGCTGCGCCGCCAGGGGTGGTTCTCCTGGCCCCACTGCGGCGGCGCGCTGGGCGCGGGGCGCGGCACCACGCGCGCGCCGCTGCTCATGCCGTGCAGCTCGCCCGTGGGCATGAGGAAGGCGCGGTCGGCGTTGAAGCCCACCACCTCGGCCTGCACGGGGCTCTGGCCGTCGGAGAGGATCTCGCACACCGAGCCCACGGGCACGCGCACGCCGGCGGCCTCGAGCACCAGCCCGGTGACGCGCAGCAGCGTGCCCACCGACTCCAGCGGCTGCGGCAGTGCGGCGTATTCGCCCAGGTCGGCCAGGTACTGGTGCCAGCGCTTGCCGCGGCGCTCCAGCCTTTGCGGCAAGGGGGTGTGCAGCGGCATCACGATGCCGCCGCCTCGGTGAAGGTCTCGCTGCTGCCCAGGGCGGCGGCGGCCTGCGCCCAGCGCTGGGCGATGCGCGCGTCGATCGCGCCGACCTCGCTTTGCACGAGCACGCCACCGCGCTCGACCGAGGTGTCGGCATGCAGCCTGGCGCCGCGGGCGTCGAGGGCCTCCTGCGCGCCTTCGGCCACCAATGGCAGGTCGTGCGGGTTGACGTGCACGACGATGTGCCGCGCGCTGAGCATCACCGCGTTCACCGCCTCGGCAGCCACGCGGGCCACCACCTCGGGGCGTTGCTGCAGCTCGGCGCGCAGCACCTGGCGCGCCATCTGCACGGCGGTCTGCGTGAGGGCCTGGGCGATGCGCGCGTCCAGCGCGACCAGCTGTTCGTCGAAGGCCTGCAGCAGGGCGCCGACCTGTGCCGTGGCCTGCTGGGCGAAGTTCTGCTTGAAGTTCTCCAGCGCCACCAGGCCGTCGCGGTAGCCCTCCTGGTAGCCCGCCTGGCGCGCCGCGGCGACGCGCTCGCGCCACTCCTCGGTCGTCGGCTCGGCGGGCTCGGCGGCAGGCGCCTGGGCGGCATCGGCCTGGCCGGGGTCGCCGAAGGTGCCGGGCTTCCAGCTCGCGAACTCGCCCAGCTCCTCGCGCGGGATGAAGCGCTGGTAGGGCGAGCTCGGCTTGGCGCCCGCCGGCGGCGGCACGTTGCGGAATCCGCTCGGCCTAGACGAATTGCTCATCGCCACCGCCTGCGAGCACGATCTGGCCTTCGTCGACGAGTCGGCGAACGGTCTTCAGCATTTCCTTCTGCTCGGCCTCGACCTCGGACAGGCGCACCGGGCCGCGCGACTCGAGGTCCTCGCGCAGCGTCTCGGCGGCGCGCGTGGACATGTTCTTGAAGATCTTCTCGCGCAGCGCCGGCGTGGCGCCCTTGAGCGCGATGACCAGCGATTCGCTCTGCACTTCCTTCATCAGCGCCTGGATGCCCTTGTCGTCGATCTTGTCGATGTCGTCGAAGGTGAACATGTTGTCCATGATCTTCTGCGCCAGGTCGTTGTCGGCCTCGCGCACGAAGTCGAGCACCGCGGTCTCCACCGCGCTGCCCAGCATGTTGAGGATCTCGGCCGCCGCCTTCACCCCGCCGAGCGTGCTCTTGCGCGAGCGGTCGCCGCCCGCGAGCACCTTGCTCATCACGTCGTTGAGGTCGCGCAGCGCCATGGGCTGGATGCCGTCGAGCGTGGCGATGCGCACCATGACCTCGTTGCGCTGGCGCTCGGGGAAGTGCTTGAGCACCTCGGCCGCCTGGTCGAATTCCAGGTGCACGAGGATGGCGGCGACGATCTGCGGGTGCTCCATGCGCAGCAACTCGGCCACCGAGGTGGGGTCCATCCACTTCAGGCTCTCGATGCCGGTGATGTCGCTGCCCTGCATGATGCGGTCGATGAGCAGGTTGGCCTTGTCGTCGCCCAGGGCCTTGCGCAGCACGCTCTTCACGTACTCGTTGCTGTCGGCGACGAGCAGGCTCTCGCTGGCGGCGACCTTGCTGAAGGCGTCCATCACCGATTCCACGCGCTCGCGCGGCACGGCCTTCATGCGCGAGATGGTCTCGCCCAGGCGCTGCACTTCCTTGGGCGCGAGGTGCTTGAAGACCTCGGAGGCCTCCTCCTCGCCCAGGGTCATGAGCAGGATGGCGGCGTTCTCCAGGCCTTGCTCGTCGGTTGCGGATGCCATGCTCGATGCCTCAGGTGGCTTCGCCGTTCACCCAGCCACGCACGACGTGCGCCACGGCGCCGGGGTTCTGCCTGGCCAGGGCGCGCACGGCCTCGGCGCTGGCGCTCTGGCCCGGGGGCAGGAGCGCGGGCATCGGGGCAGGCGCCGGCAGGGCCGCTTCGCCGGCCACGACCTCGTCGAGCTGGCTGCCCGGGGCCGGCGCAGGGGCCGGCGCAAGCACGGCGGTGAGTGCCGGGCGGATGAGGCGCGCCACCACCACCAGCGCCACCAGGGCCAGGGCGAGCGGGGCGATGGCGCTCCTCACCAGGTCGACGAGCCAGGGCTGTTTCCACAGCGCGGGCTCCTCGACGGGTGCTGCGGCTTCGACGCGGAAGGGCGCGTTGACGACCTTCACCAGGTCGCCGCGCTCGGCGTTGAAGCCTATGCCCTGCTGCACCAGCGCGGTGAGCTGTTCGACTTCCTTGTCGCTCAGCGGGGCGGTGGCGATCTTGCCCTTGGCGTCGGTGCTGCTGCGGTGGTTGACGACGACGGCGGCACTCAGGCGGCGCACCGTGCCCACGGCGTTGCGCGTCACGGTGACGGTCTTGTCGACCTCGAAGCGCGTGGCCGCCTCGCGCCGGCCGGCCACGCCCGCCGCGCCGCCCGCCTGCGCGGCCTGCAGCGCCTGCGCCGGGCCGTTGATGGGTGCGGTGGCCGGTGTCGGCGGCTGGTTGCTCGTCGCCCCGGGCACGCCGGCGGGCGTGGCGCTGCCGGGCTGGGTGGACTCCTCGCTGCGCTGCTCGCGCACGGCGGTCTTGGCGGCGGCGCCCTGGTTCGGGCCGTAGGCCTCGGCGGTCTGCATGACCTGCGAGAAGTCGATGTCCGCGCTGACCGTGGCGCGCACGTTGTCGCGGCCGACCACCGGCTCGAGCAGCGCGAGCACGCGCTTGAGGTGGCTGGCTTCGACTTCGCGGCGGTACTGCAGCTGCTGCGAGTCCAGCCCCTGGCCGCTGTCGTCGTCGGTGCCGGAGAGCAGCGTGCCGGTGCTGTCGACCACGTTCACCGCCTTGGCGCTGAGCTCGGGCACGCTGCCCGAGACCACGCGCACGATGCCGGCGATCTGCCCGCGGTCCAGCGTGCGGCCTGGTTGCAGCGTCAGCACTACCGAGGCGGATGGTTTCTGCTGCTCGCGGAAAAAGCCGTTCTGTGCCGGCAGGGCGAGGTGCACGCGCGCGCTCTTCACCGATTCGAGCGACTGGATGCTGGTGGTGAGCTCGCCTTCGATGGCGCGCTGGATCTTCATGCGCTCCTGGCCCTGGGTCTGGCCGAAGCTGCTCTTGTCCATGATCTCGTAGCCGGTGGTGCCGCCGGCCACGCCGGCGGGCAGGCCGGCGGCGGCGAGCTTCATGCGCAACTCGTGCACGCGCGAGGAGGGCACCATGATCGAGCTGCCGCCCTCGGCGAAGCGGTAGGGCACGTTCATCTGCACCAGGCGGTCGATGACCTGGCCGCCGTCCTTCTCGGACAGGTTGGGCAAGAGCACGCGGTAGTCGGCATCGCGTGCGCCGCTGAACATCAGCGCGAGCAAGGCCACCAGGGCCGCGATGCCGAGCACGGCCATGGCCTGGGTGCGGCCGGGCAGGGCTTGCCAGCGCTGACCCAGGCCGTGGCCGGCCGCCGTGGCGGGGACGAGCGGGGTGGGGTGGGCGGCAACGACAGCTTGGTTCATGGGCAGCGGGAGATCCGGGTTCGCAGCCATTGTTTGCCGCCCCTGGGTCGAACGTTGGGCCGAGAAGGCCGCGAAACAGGCGCTTGATCGGACCATTGCCGGCCGCCTCGGCCCCTACATTGACGACGTGGAGTGGCCCTGCCGTGAGTGCCGCGCCCCCGAAAGTCCGCGATGAACGACCTCAGGCTCAAACCCTTCGACTTCCAGGCCGCCGTGGCCCGCGCCGGGCTGCGCCCCGATGGCATGCCGCTGGCCGGCAGCGCCAAGGGCGTGGAGGGCGGGGGATTCCGCAGCGCCATGGCCGACGCGCTGAAGGACGTGAGCCAGAGCCAGTTCGAGGCCGAGCGCCTGCAGCGCGAGCTCACCCTGGACAACCCCGCGGTGAGCCTGGAGCAGACGGTGCTGGCGATGCAGAAGGCGCAGATCGGCTTCCAGGCCACGCTGCAGGTGCGCAACCGCCTGGCGCAGGCCTACAGCGACATCATGAACATGCAGGTGTGAGCCTGCGGGTTCATGAGCGGCGCTGACTCC
>DYOR01000110.1 GCA_020720385.1 Rubrivivax sp. | reverse complement strand
AGTGCCGCACAGCATGGAACACCGCACCAGTGCACCGCCGGTGCGGGCATGAGGGCTCAGTGCCTGAAGTGCCGCGTGCCGGTGAAGACCATGGCGATGCCGCGCTCGTCGGCCGCGGCGATGACTTCCTCGTCGCGCATCGAGCCTCCGGGCTGGATGACGCAGCTCGCGCCTTCGTCGATGACCACGTCCAGCCCGTCGCGGAAGGGGAAGAAGGCGTCGCTGGCCACCGCCGAGCCGGCCAGCGACAGGCCGGCGTTGCTGGCTTTCATGCGCGCAATGCGTGCGCTGTCGACGCGGCTCATCTGCCCCGCGCCCACGCCCAGCGTCATGCCGCCGGCGCAGAAGACGATGGCGTTGCTCTTCACGAACTTGGCCACCTGCCAGGCAAAGAGCAGGTCCTCGAGCTGGGCCTCGCTGGGCGCGAGGCGGGTCACCACGCGCAGCTCGGCGCGGGCCACGTTCTTCGTGTCGGGGGTCTGCAGCAGCATGCCGCCGCCCACGCGCTTGAAGTCCATGGCGTTGGCCGCCGCGGCCAGGGGCACCTCGAGCAGGCGCATGTTGAGCTTGCCGGCGAAGAGGGCGCGCGCCTCGGGGGTGATGGCCGGCGCGATGAGCACCTCGACGAACTGCTTGTTCTCGCCGATCTTGCGTGCCGTGGCCTCGTCCAGCGGCCGGTTGAAGGCGAGGATGCCGCCGAAGGCCGAGGTCGGGTCGGTCTTCCACGCCTTGGCGTAGGCCTCCACCGGGCTCGCACCCACGGCCACGCCGCAAGGGTTGGCGTGCTTCACGATGACGCAGGCCGGTGCGTCGAAGGTCTTCACGCACTCCCAGGCCGCGTCGGCGTCGCCGATGTTGTTGTAGCTCAGCTCCTTGCCCTGCAGCTGCGTCCAGCGCGCGAGCAGGCCTGCGGCGGGCCTGGCTTCGCGGTAGAACGCAGCACCCTGGTGCGGGTTCTCGCCGTAGCGCAGGTCCTGCGTCTTCGTGAGCTGCAGGTTGTAGACCGCCGGGAAGGGCTCGCGCTGCGGCACGGCGGCCACCTGGTCCTCGGCGCCGGGGGCCAGCGCGCTGAGGTAGTTGGTGATCATGCCGTCGTAGGCCGCGGTGTGCGCATAGACCTTCTTCGCCAGCATGAACCGGGTGCGGCGCTGCACGCCGGGCCCGCGCAGCTCGTCGAGCACGCGCGCGTAGTCCGCCGGGTCGATGAGCACGGTCACGTCGGGCCAGTTCTTCGCCGCCGCGCGCAGCATCGCCGGGCCGCCGATGTCGATGTTCTCGATGGCGTCCTCGAGCGTGCAGTCCGCCCGTGCCGTGGCCTGCGCGAACGGGTAGAGGTTGACCACCAGCAGGTCGATGGTGGCGATGCCGTGCTCGGCCAGCGCCGCCATGTGGCTGGGCAGGTCGCGCCGTGCCAGCAGGCCGCCGTGGATGCGCGGGTGCAGGGTCTTCACGCGGCCGTCGAGCATCTCGGGCGAGCCCGTGACCTCGGCCACCTCGGTCACGGCCAGCCCGGCCTCGGCCAGCAGCCGCGCGGTGCCACCGGTGGAGAGAAGGCGCACGCCCAGGGCAGCCAGCGACCGGGCAAATTCGACGACGCCGGTCTTGTCGGAAACGGATAGGAGTGCGGTGGTCATTTGATGAGCTTGTGATCGAGCAGCTTGCGCCGCAGCGTGTTGCGATTGATGCCCAGCCATTCGGCGGCCTTGCTCTGGTTGCCCTGGGCGTGGTGCAGCACCACGTCGAGCAGCGGCTTCTCGGCGGCACCGAGGAAGAGTTCGTGCAGCGCATCGGGCTCGGCGCCGCGCAGGTCCTTGAAATACTGCTCCACGCTGGTGCGGATGCAATCGTCGATGGCCTTCTTGCTCATGCCTGTTTCCGTGCCCGTGTGTCGTTGGCCGCCGGCAGGCGGGGGTGCACGGCTGCCAGTTCGTCGAAGAACGTCGTCACCGCGCGCAGCTGCGCAGCGCCGTCGTCGAGCGTGTTCATCGCCGCGCGGAAGGCCTCGCCGCCGGGCAGCGCGCGCACCGCCCAGCCGATGTGCTTGCGCGCGCTGCGCACGCCCACACCCTCGCCGTAGAGCGCGTAGTGGTCGTGCAGGTGCTCGGTAAGCCAGCGCTGCACGTCGCGCGTGGCCGGTGGCGCCAGCCGCGTGCCGTGCGCGAGGAAGTGGGCGATCTCGCCGAAGATCCACGGCCGGCCCTGCGCCGCGCGGCCGATCATCAGCGCGTCGGCGCGCGTGTAGGCAAGCACCTCGCGCGCGCGCTCGGGCGAATCGATGTCGCCGTTGGCGACCACGGGAATGGCCAGCACCGCCTTGATCTGCGCCACCGTGTCGTGCTCGGCGCAGCCGCCATAGCCTTGCTCGCGCGTGCGGCCGTGCACGGCGAGCATGGCAATGCCCGCGTCCTGCGCGGCACGCGCCAGGCGCGGCGCGTTGCGCTGGCCGGCGCACCAGCCGGTGCGCATCTTCAGCGTCACCGGCACGCCGCGCGGCGTGCACGCCGCCACCACCGCCTCGATGATGGCCAGCGCGAGCGTCTCGTCGCGCATGAGTGCCGATCCGGCCCAGGCGTGGCACACCTTCTTCGCCGGGCAGCCCATGTTGATGTCGATGATCTGCGCGCCGCGGTCGATGTTGTAGCGCGCCGCATCGGCCATCTCCGCCGGCGCCACGCCGGCGATCTGCACCGCCACCGGCCCGGGCTCGCCGCGGTGGTCGGCGCGACGCGAGGTCTTCAGCGAGGCCCACAGCTCGCGCTTGCTCGTCACCATCTCGCTCACCGCGTAGCCCGCGCCCAGGCGGCGGCAGAGCATGCGGAAGGGCCGGTCCGTGACCCCGGCCATGGGGGCGACGAAAAGGGCGTTGGGGAGTTCGAAGGCGCCGATGCGCATGGGACCGAGGCGGGCGGGGAATGCTCAAAAATGCGGCATCAGTATAGCGGGCGCCCGGGTCGGCCCCGCGGGCCGCGGCGCGCGACGCGCGGGCTGCCGATAATGACCCGCCATGGACGCCTGGATGCAGTCGCTGCTCGCCATGCTCGCCCTGCCGCAGTACGGGCTGGGCACGGTCTTCGTCGTCGCCCTGGTCTCGGCCACGCTGTTGCCGCTGGGCAGCGAGCCCGTGGTCTTCGGCCTCGTCAAGCTCGACCCGCAGCTGTTCTGGCCGGCGGTGCTCGTGGCCACCGCGGGCAACACGCTCGGCGGCGCGATCAGCTGGTGGATGGGCTACGGCGCCGAGACGCTGTACGAGCGCGTGCGCCACCGGCGGCTGGAGGCGCGCGCGCTGCGCTGGCTCGAGCACTTCGGCCCCAAGGCCTGCCTGCTCGCCTGGCTCCCCGGCGTGGGCGACCCGCTGTGCGCGGTGGCCGGCTGGCTCAAGCTGCCCTTCTGGCCCTGCGTGGCCTACATGGCCGTGGGCAAGTTCGCACGCTACGTGACGATGACGGCGGCGTTGCTGTGGATGTTTCCGGGCCGCTTCGGCCCGTAACATCGGCGGCCGCAGAATGGCGCCCCGCACGCCCAAACGAGACCGCGCATGAGCCACACCACCCCCACCTACGACGAACTCTCCGGCCAGTGGACGCGGCTGCACCGGCTCGGCCACCTGCAGTCCATCGCCGGCTGGGACCAGGCCGCGAACATGCCGCCCAAGGGCAACGAGGCGCGCGCCGCGGCGCTGGCGGAGATGGCCGCGCTGCTGCACCGCATGCGCACCGATGCGCGGCTGCCGGGGCAGCTCGAGCGCGCCGAGCAAGAGCCACTCTCGGAACCGCAGCGCGCCAACCTGCGCGAGATGCGGCGCGAGTGGCGCGCCGCCAACGCCCTGCCCGAGGCGCTGGTGCAACGCCAGCAGCTCGCCACCAGCCGCTGCGAGCACGCCTGGCGCACGCAGCGCCCGGCCAACGACTGGGCCGGCTTCCTCGAGAACTTCCGCGAGGTGCTGCGCACGGGCCGCGAGGAGGCCACACTGCTCTCGGCAGAGTCGGGCCTGCGCAAGTACGACGCGCTCATGGACCGCTACGAGCCGGGCATGACCTGCGCCCAACTCGACCGCGTCTTCGGCGAGGTGCGGCAGTGGCTGCCCGGCCTCGTCCGCCAGGTGCAGGGCAAGCAGTCGCGCGAACCGGTCATCGAGCCCGTCGGGCCTTTCCCGCAGGCAGCGCAGCGCGCGCTGTGCGAGGCCGTGATGCGCCAGCTGGGCTTCGACTTCGAGGCCGGCCGGCTGGACGTCAGCACCCACCCCTTCTGCGGCGGCGTGCCCGAGGACGTGCGCATGACGACACGCTTTCGCGAGGACGAATTCCTCAGCAGCCTGATGGGCACGATCCACGAGACGGGCCACGGCCGCTACGAGCAGAACCTGCCGCGCGAGTGGCTGGGCCAGCCGCTGGCCTACGCGCGCTCGATGGCCCTGCACGAGAGCCAGAGCCTGAGCTTCGAGATGCAGCTCGGCAGCCACCCCGGCTTCGTCGGCCGCATCGCGCCGCTGGTGGCGCAGGCCTTCGGCGACCAGGCCGCCTTCGCGCCGGGCAACCTGCACCGGCTGATCACGCGCGTCAAGCCGGGCTTGATCCGCGTCGACGCCGACGAGGTGACCTACGCCGCGCACATCATCCTGCGCTACGAGATCGAGCGGCCGCTCATCGAGGGCGAAATCGAGCCCGAGGACGTGCCCGCGCTGTGGGATGCAAAGATGATGGAGCTGCTCGGCGTGGACACGCGCGGCAACTTCAAGGACGGGCCGATGCAGGACGTGCACTGGCCCGAGGCGCTGTTCGGCTACTTCCCCTGCTATTCACTCGGTGCCATGTACGCCGCGCAGTGGTTCGCGACGATGCGCCGCGCCATGCCCGACCTGGGCGCGCGCATCGCCGGCGGGGACCTGGCCGCGGTGTTCGACTGGCTGCGCGAGCAGATCTGGAGCCAGGGCAGCCGCTGGACCACCGACGAGCTGGCACGCCGCGCCAGCGGCGAGACGCTCAACCCGGCGCACTGGCGGGCCCATCTGGAGTCGCGCTACCTGGCGTGATCGCCCGCGGCGTCTGCCGCGCGCGGGTCCGATTCACAGGAGATCGCTGGGCAGCGTGGTGGCCTGTTCGGCGGCGGCGGCGGCGAAGTCCGAGTGGCTGGCCTCGCCCACCTCGAGCCCGTGCTGGCCACTAAAGTTCGAACGGTAGTTCGTCGCCGGCCGCTGCGCCTCGAGCCGGTCCATGAGCCGCGAGAGCAGGTCGTGCAGCGGTGGGTCGTCCTGCGGCAGCGGCAGGCTCGAGAGCTGCGAGCAGATCTTCGCCAGCCAGTGCGCGGGGATGTCGTCGATCACGGCGCTGCCGCCGCGGCCCAGCGAGAGCTCCAGCGCGGCGAGGTGCGGCAGCACCTCGCGCGAACCGCGCACGCGGTCGAGCAGGGACTGCAGCGAGTGCTGCATGAGCCGGCCGCGCACCAGCGCGGCGCCATCCGGACGGGCAACGGGCACGGGGTCTTGCGGCGTGGGCATGGCGGCAGGCGGATGTCGGAGGGCGGATGAAGCCGGGTTATCGGCTCCCGCGGCGCGGCACTTGAGGCCACGCCCTGCTCCGGCGCTGCCGCGCTCAGGCCGCAGGCACGCGCGCGGCGAGCGCCTGGTCAAGGTCGGTGAGCACCTCGTCCAGGCGGCGCAGGGCGCGCGCGGCGCGCGTGCCGTGGCGACGGCGGCGCTTGACGAGGATGTCGCGCTCGTCGTCGAGCACGGCGTCGTTGAGGTGCAGGCCATGGCGCGCGAATTTCGCACCCAGCACGCTGCGCCGCGAGCGCAGGTCGGCACGCGTGCGCTGGTAGGCGTGCTCGGCGAGCAGGCGGCGCTGCGAATAGCCGAAGGTGTTGGCCAGGAACAGCTCCGGGTCGCGATGATTGGGCTCGAAGAGCACGATGTCCGTGCCCGGGTGGCTGCGGTCGTAGCCGCGCAGGCCGAGTTCCAGGCGCGAGTGGATGAGCGAACGGAAGGTCTGGCTCAGCACCACCGGCAGGCCACCGTCGACCAGGTGTGGAATGGGCTCGGCGGCACTGCCCAGCATGTGGTGGTGCGCGAAGCTGCCGTCGAAGGGCACGAGCGGGTTCAGGCACAGCACCAGGTCCAGCCCCATGTCGAGCAGCACGCCGGCGTGCAGCGTCTTCCTCAGCGCGCCGTCGACGTACCAGCGGCCGCCGATCGCCACCGGCGGGAACAGCCCGGGCAGCGCGGCGCTGGCGGCAACGGCTTCGGAAATCGGCACGTCGTCCCAGCCGGGCAGGCCGAAGGGAGCGGCCTGGCCGCTGTCCAGGTCGGTGGCCACGAGCACCAGGCGCCGGCTCAGGCGGCGGAAGTCGTTGCTGCGGCCCTCCGCCGAGAAGACCTTGCGCAGCTGCGCCTCGAGCGCTGCATGGCTGAACAGCCCCGTGGGCAAGGCCCGACCCAGCCGCTCGAGGGCGGCGAGCAGCGGCTGGCGCTCGAAGAAGTAGCCGAACCCCGCCTGCGCCATGAGGCCGGGCAGCGCCGCCACGCGCCGCGCGTATTCGCCCAGCGCCGGGCGGTTGAACAAGCCCGGGTGGATGATGTCCTCGCGCGGGCCCTCGTTCTCGATGAAGGAAGCACACAGCTGGCGCGCCGTCATGCCGTTGGCCAGCCCGGCGGCGATGAAGCCGCCGGCCGAGACGCCGACGTAACCGCCCAGCGCGTTGAGGTCCAGCCCGGTCACGGCCTCTTCGAGCGCGCACAGCGCGCCGATCTCGTAGATGGCGCCGAGCGGGCCGCCACCACCGAGCGCCAGGCCGATGCGCGGCGCCAAGACGGTCAGGCGCTCGCCGTGCGGGCGCGCTTTGCCGGTGCCTTGGGCGCTGCCTTGGCCGCGGGCTTCGCCGCGCGCGGGGCCTTGGCCGGAGCGGCCCTGCCGAGCTTGCCCACCGCGGTGGCCAGCGCGTCGACGCGCTTGACCAGCGCATCCACGTCCTTGGCCGTGGGCACACCGAGCTTGCTCAGCGCCTTGGCCGTGCGCGCCTCGAAGATGGCTTCGAGCTTGTCCCAGTTCTGCCCGGCCTTGGCGCTGACGGTGTCGGCCATGGCGCTCATGCGGCCGGTGACCTCGCCGAGCTTGTCCTCGGCCAGGCCTTGGGTCTTCTTCTGCAGGTGCAGGCCTTCCTTGACCAGGGCCTCGAAGACCTTGCCGCCCTCTTCCTGCGCCTTGGAGAACGCGCCCATGCCGGCGAGCCAGATCTGCTGCGCGGATTCCTTCACCGAAGTGGCGAGCTGGCTGTCCAGAAGACCGGCACCGCCCTTGACCATCTTTTCCTTGCTGCCCGAGACCTTCTTGACCATGACGACTCCTTTGTTGCGTTCGTGACGGGGCGCCTGGTACGCACCCTGCGCACCCCATGTCGAATATAGGGTTCCCCCTTGGGGAATGCAGCCTCAATCTCTAGTGAGGCGGCTCTATGCTCGCGCCGGATCCGCCAGACCAAGGAGCAAGGCATGCAGTATTTCGTCACCGGCGCCACGGGTTTCATCGGCAAGCGCCTCGTCAAGGCCCTGCTCGCGCGCCGCGGTGCCGTGGTGCACTTCCTGGTGCGGCCGGGCAGCCAGGGCAAGCTCGATGCGCTCTACGAATACTGGGGGCTGACGCGCAGCACCCAGGCGCGCGCGCGGCCGGTGGCGGGCGACCTCACCGCCGGCAAGCTGGGCGTGAGCAGCGAGGCGCTGAAGGCGCTCAAGGGCCAGATCGACGCCGTCTACCACCTCGCCGCGGTCTACGACCTGAGCGCCGACGCCGACAGCCAGGTGCAGGTGAACATCGCCGGCACGCGCCACCTGGTGGAGTTCGCCAAGGCCATCGTCGCGGGACACCTGCACCACGTGAGCAGCATCGCCGCGGCGGGCCTCTACGAAGGCGTGTTCCGCGAGGACATGTTCGACGAAGCCGAGGGGCTGGAGCACCCCTACTTCATGACCAAGCACGAGAGCGAGAAGATCGTGCGCACCGAGTGCAAAGTGCCGTGGACGGTGTACCGCCCGGCGCTGGTGGTGGGCGACAGCCGCAGCGGCGAGATGGACAAGATCGACGGGCCCTACTACTTCTTCAAGCTCATCCAGCGCATGCGCCAGATCCTGCCGCCGTGGATGCCCAGCGTGGGCATCGAGGGCGGGCGCATCAACATCGTGCCGGTGGACTTCGTCGTCGCCGTGATCGACCACCTGAGCCACGCCAAGGCCGACATCACGGGCAAGTGCTTCCACCTCGTCGACCCGCAGGGCTACCGCGTGGGCGACGTGCTCGACATCTTCGGCCGCGCCGCGCATGCGCCGAAGATGAACCTCTTCGTCAACGCCGCGCTGCTCGGCTTCATCCCGAAGAGCGTGAAGAAGGGCCTCATGGCCATCGCCCCCGTGCGCCGCATCCGCAACGCGGTGATGAAGGACCTGGGCCTGCCCGACGACATGTTCACCTTCATCAACTTCCCCACGCGCTACGACCGGCGAGAGCTTGACGCGGCGCTCGCGGGCAGCGGCATCGAATGCCCGCACCTGCGCGACTACGCCTGGGTGCTGTGGGACTATTGGGAGCGCCACCTCGACCCCGACCTGTTCATCGACCACAGCCTCAAGGGTGCCGTCGCCGGCAAGGTGGTGCTGGTGACCGGCGGCAGCTCGGGCATCGGCCTGGCCACGGCGCACAAGTTTGCCGAGGCCGGCGCGACGACGATCATCTGCGGGCGCGAGCAGGGCAAGCTCGACGAGGCCTGCAAGGAGGCCCAGGCCAAGGGCTACGCCTTCGTCGCCTATGCCGCCGACATCGCCGACACGGCCGACTGCGACCGCTTCATCAAGCTCGTGCTCGAGAACCACGGCGGCGTGGACTTCCTCGTCAACAACGCCGGCCGTTCGATCCGCCGTGCCATCGAGGGCAGCTACGAGCGCTTCCACGACTACGAGCGCACCATGCAGCTCAACTACTTCGGCGCGTTGCGCGTCACCATGGGCCTGCTGCCGGGCATGGTGGCGCGGCACAAGGGGCACGTGGTGAACATCAGCTCGATCGGCGTGTTGACGAATGCGCCGCGCTTCTCGGCCTACGTCGCGAGCAAGGCTGCGCTGGACGCCTGGACGCGCTGCGCGAGCAGCGAATTCGCCGACCAGGGGGTGAGCTTCACCACCATCAACATGCCACTGGTGCGCACGCCGATGATCGCGCCGACCAAGCTCTACAACAACGTGCCCACGCTGGCGCCCGAAGAGGCCGCCGACATGATCGCCCAGGCCTGCATCAACAAGCCCGTGCGCATCGCGACGAGACTGGGCATCACCGGACAGCTGCTGCATGCCCTGTTGCCGCGCATCGCGCAGATCGGCATGAACACGGCGTTCCGCATGTTCCCGGATTCGGCTGCCGCCAAGGGCGACAAGGGGGCCCGCCCGCACCTCAGCGCCGAGGCCGTGGCCATCCAGCAGCTCATGCAGGGCATCCACTTCTGATGCCGCGGCACCCGGCTGTCACGCGTCGCTGATCTTCAACACCAGCTTGCCGAAGTTCTCGCCGCTGAAGAGCTTGTTGAGCGTGGCCGGAAACGCCGCCACGCCGCCGGGGGCGACGTCTTCCCGGCTCTTCATGCGGCCGTCCGCGAGGTAGGCGGCCATCTCGGCGATGGCCTGCGGGTAGCGCGCCGCATAGTCGAAGACGACCATGCCTTCCATGCGCGCGCGGTTGACGAGCAGGGCGAGGTAGTTCTTCGGCCCCTGCACGGCGCTGGTGTTGTTGTACTGGCTGATGGCGCCACAGATGACGATGCGTGCGCGGCGGTTGATGCGCGCCAGCACGCTGTCGAGGATCTCGCCGCCGACGTTGTCGAAGTAGATGTCCACGCCGGCCGGGCAATGCTGCCTGAGGCCTTCGCGCACGGCGTCCCACTTCTCCACGCCCACGCGCGCCGCCTGCTTGTAGTCGATGCAGGCGTCGAAGCCCAGTTCACCCACCACCCAGTCGCACTTGGCCGCGCCCCCGGCGATGCCCACCACGCGGCAGCCCTTGATCCTGGCCAGCTGGCCCACGGTCTGGCCCACGGCGCCCGCGGCGCCCGAAACCACCACGGTCTCGCCGGCCTTGGGCTGGCCCACGTCCAGGAGGCCGAAGTAGCCGGTCATGCCGGGCATGCCCAGGACGTTGAGCCACTGCGTCAGCGAGCCCAGGCGCAGGTCGATCTTGGCCAGGCCCGAGCGCTTCACCTCTTCGGCGGACAGGCTCCAGAACTCCTGCACCCCCGGGCCGCCGCTGACGTGGTCGCCCGGCGCAAAGCCCGGGTGGCGCGAGGCCAGGACCACGCCCACGCCGCCGGCACGCATGACCTCGCCGATGCCCACCGGGGGGATGTAGCTCTTGCCCTCGTTCATCCAGCCGCGCATGGCCGGGTCGAGCGACAGGGCCCGCACACCCACCAGCACGCCGCCCTCGCCCGGCTCGGCGACGGGCGCTTCGGTGAACTGCCAGTCCGTGGCGCGGGGCAGCCCGACCGGACGCGCGGCCAGGCGCACCTGGTGATTGACGATGCCGGCGAGCGAGGCGGTCATGACGATTCCTTCATGGCGAAGCCGGCGATGCTAGCGGCCGCGCCGGCGCATCCGCGTCGCCCAGGCGACGTCCGCGGGCGGCAGC